>JAPLRW010000272.1:6461-25905 GCA_026398935.1 Methylococcales bacterium | reverse complement strand
CGTGGACAGCAGATAGGAATTCCTATGGCATTCGTGCCGCTGGTGATGGTGTCAATGAATCTTGTTTATGCGCTCTCAGCGTATCCCTTTGGTAAGCTGGCGGATCGGTTTTCGCATGTGCATTTACTGGCATTCGGCTTGGTGGTGTTACTGCTGGCTGACCTTGTTTTGGCCTACGGGCATCATTGGAGCACGTTATTTCTGGGCGTTACTTTATGGGGGATTCATCTGGGCATGACGCAAGGCTTGCTGGCGGCAATGGTTGCGGATACTGCACCAGCGGATTTGCGCGGAACGGCGTATGGTTTTTTTAATTTGCTTAGTGGCTTGGCGATGTTGCTTGCCAGTGGTTTGGCGGGTTTTCTTTGGGATGGGTTTGGGGCTGAAATGACTTTTTATGCTGGGGCTGCTTTTTGTGCGTTAGCACTGTTTAGTTTACGCTGGCAACCTGCTCGTCTTGCGAGTAGATAAGTTATAATTCTTCACTTTAGTTCATGCGTCATAAATATACGTAATACATAATTTAATTACGCTTAGGGCGGCTACCGTCCCTTAAAGGGATATTAGCTGTAAATCGTCCATGAGCGACCTTAGTGAAAAGGGGCATAAACCGCTAATGATGTTACAACAGGATCAACGCTGGTGAGTCGGCGAACAGGGCAGCGGCTCATTTGGCCAGCACTTATTATTCTGCTTGGAAGTGGCGCTTATTATAATAGAGCGTATTTCATTCAGCCAGCGTCAGTAGCAGACGCTAAGCACGTAGATAAAAAATCGGATAAACCAGGTAAGGGGGCTACGGCTGTGGTCGTGGCGGCCGTTACTCAGCAGGATGTCCCCGTGTATCTCAATGGCTTAGGCACGGTCACGGGTTTACGCACAGTGACGGTGCGTTCACGGCTGGATGGTGAATTGGTTGGCGTGTCTTTTAAAGAAGGGCAATTGGTGCGAGCCGGAGACTTGCTGGCAGAGATTGATTCACGGGCATTAAAAGTACAACTGCTCCAAATGGAAGGGCAATTACAGCGTGATGAAGCGCTGTTAAAGAATGCCGAAACCGATTGGGCGCGGTATAAAACCTTATTAGAACAAGATTCTATTTCAGCGCAGCAAACGGTTACGCAAGCCTCGTTGGTTAAACAATATCAAGGCACGGTGGCTATTGATCGGGCGTTGGTTGCCAATGCTAAATTGCAATTGAGTTATACCAATATTACCGCACCCGTTACTGGCCGCTTGGATTGAGTTATACCAATATTACCGCACCCGTTACTGGCCGCTTGGGTTTACGTTTGGTTGATCCTGGTAATATGGTACGTGCAAACGACACCAATGGACTGGTGATTATTACGCAGATTCAGCCTATCTCTGTGGTATTTAGCTTGCCGGAAGATGTGCTGCCAAGTGTCATGCAACAACTGAATGCCGGAAAAAACTTAACCGTGGACGCTTATGATCGGAGTGGACAGAAAAAACTGGCGCAAGGTAATCTGTTAGCGGTTGATAATCAAATTGACCTGAGTACCGGCACGGTTAAGCTCAAAAGTCAGTTTGCTAATACAGATGCCGCGTTGTTTGCGAATCAATTTGTAAATGTAAAAATGCTGGTGGATACCCTAAAGGGGGTACTTACCGTGCCAGCGACTGCGCTGCAAAATGGCGCATCAGGGTCTTTTGTCTATGTGGTAAAAGAGAATCAGACAGTCAGCGTGCGTCCCGTACAGCTGGGAGCGGTAGATGGCGAACGGGTGGTGGTTCAGGCAGGTTTACAAGTTGGTGAGGCAGTGGTCGTAGATGGCGCAGATAAATTGCGTGAAGGCGGACAGATTAAATTGATTACACATGAGCCCATTACCGGGAATGCTGGCGTGTTACCGGTAGCTGAAAATAAACAACAGCGTAAGAAAGAGGATTAAACACGCATGGCTCGATAGGTTTCATATACCTGTCCGTTAGCCTAATCAGCCACGCCTTTTTTTGCCCGTAATAAATTGCCACAAAACAGCTCTTTACCGGTTTTTGTACGCATAAAAAGTTCTTTTAGCTCAACTTGCTGCGCAGAAAAATACGGCACGGCGGATTTTTCTAAATCTGCTAAGGTTATTTTAGGTGAGTAGGTATTAAGAATTAAAAACGCGCCGGGATTCATGAGTCCATGCGCAGAGGCTATTAAGCTGGATAACTGATTTTCCAGTATCCATTTCTCGCCTTTAGCGCCTAATCCCCACGCAGGCGGATCCATAATGATGCCATCGTATGTATTGCCCCGCTTTAATTCACGCTGGGCAAATTTTAAAGCGTCTTCCAGTACCCATTTGATGTCGGACAGTCCGCTACGCTCTCTGTTTTCATTGGCCCAGGTGAGCATTTGTTTGACGGAATCCACATGTACCACTTCTGCACCATTAGCATAAGCAACCAGTGATGCTGCACCGGTATAGGCAAATAAATTTAAAATCTTTTTACCTGCACACGGCTGTTCTTTAATAAAACGCCAGTTTGCCTGTTGTTCTGGAAACAAGCCGACATGTTTGAATTTGGTTAACTTTAAACCAAAGTTTAATTTTCCATAGGCCACAACCCATTGTTCAGGAGAATCTGGCTTGAGGTTTTTCCAATTACCTTGTGTGGTGGATATTTCTTCAAACACCCAGTGTGCCATCACTTGCCATTGAGCAAAAGGCCAGCCGGGTTTGAAATAGGCTTGCAGCTCCGGGCGAATAGTAATAACGTCTCCCCAGCGTTCCAGTTTCTTACCATCACCCGCATCAAGCAGCTCGTAATCAGGCCACGCTGTGCCGTATTCTCGTTGCGCTATGGGGGCGAGGGCGGTAATGCCTGTATCTATGCGGTCATGAGCAGCGGATGACTTGCGGCGATAGGTTGCCATTTATAGAGTCCACATTGAGGTTTGTTCCTGTTCCAAGAAGGGGCGTGCGGCTGGGCATAAAAAAGTCGTTCGGGGCGCGTTTATCAAACCACGAACGACTTTAAATGTATCACTGCTGCTGATCGGCTTAATAGCGGGGCTTTATGCACCGCCATCCGAGCGTTTAGCCAGACGGTTTAACAGGTCTTTAAGCAATGGACTGATGGTATTTACCCATTGCTCACGACTTTTGTCCATAGCAAGGGCTAACACAGATAATACCCATGCGCGTCTTTCCGGTGTAAAGGTTGCCGCGAGCAGTGCTTTTAGTTTTTGGCCATAAATTCCGCCGCCTTCGATAAAGATGGGTCGGTATGCCCACATTTCCAGTATTGAGAATACCCACATAAACATAAATGAAACACCCATGCCCATACCCGCCAAAATAACCAGCCAAGCAAACATCGGATCAACTTTTGTAAGCCACCAAGATAAAATATCGGTCACTAAAAAGACATAGGGCATGCCGATAGCAATACATTTGTATTTATTGGATGTCGTTTCTGAGAAACTAAAAATCAAACCGACAAACATAAAAATAAAACTGATGCCGAATAAATGCACATGTGAAACGCGGGTTAACGAACTAAATGTCGCGCCAGTGTCTTCAGCGGCCAGCGCTTTTAAGTTTTCAAATTTGGTAAAGTCTGGTACGCCTGTTGCGGCTTCAGGGCTGTGACACATAACGCAACGTTCTTCGACAATGGCTGCGATACCGGTTGATTTATAGTCGTTTAATTCGGCACCATCTCTGACCCATTGGATGATTTTAAAACGCTGATCTTCCGTAGCATTTTCTTTCATCGCGCCATTTAATTGCGTTTCTAATACCGTACCTGAGCGGTTACCATAATAGCTGTACACAATGTCATCAACGGATAGGCCAAATTTTCCATCAGCCATGCCATGTGTAAACAAAATCTGTAGCAATGCGAAAAAATAGCCCATTCCAACAGCGCAGAGATACCCCGTAAATAATACCTTAACAGGTGTCTCGTGATCTTTTAACGGTAAATATTTTTGTGTCATAAGGTTTATTATCAGTAGTTAAGGGAATCGGTATTCACGGCTAGGCATGCCTTATGCATTCAATTCATACCTAAAGCTTAGGTTAATCTATAATCACATTCTAACATTGAAACCCGATAACAGCGGCACTCTCTGCTAAACTCTTTTGCCAGTAATCAATGCGTATGGCAAATAGTGAAATTAAGCATTGTAACGTTGGGGTCTATATACAATGGTGACGGCTGTGGTATGGTGTTAACATATAACGATTTGAATTTGTTAGAATTACTGCTTTTTTAGAATAAAACCTTTTAAATACCTCATTATTATTCGTGAAAAATACATCGCCTGCTTATCTCGTCGGTATCGATCTCGGTACTACTCACACCGTTGTCGCCTATGTGCAAGCGGATCAATCAGCCCAAGACATTACCCTCTTTGAGATAGAACAACTCATTGCACCGGGGGAAGTGGCTGCAAAACCGTTATTGCCTTCCGTACGATACCATCCGGCTGAGGGTGAAATTTCTGCCGCCGATAGGCTATTTTCAGCACCGGGAGAATCCGCTATTATCGGTGAAGCCGCGCGCGTATTAGGGGCAAAAACGCAAGGCAGATTAGTGACCAGCGCTAAAAGTTGGTTATCACATCCTTCGGTAGATGCCACCGCCGATAGCTTGCCATGGGGCAGCCATGCAGACATCGCAAAAGTATCTCCGCTGGATGCCAGTGCGAGTTATTTAGCGCACATTCGTACGGTGTGGTTACATAAATTTCCCAACGCGCCGTTGGAACAGCAAAATATCATCCTCACCGTACCGGCGTCATTTGATGAATCGGCGCGCTCATTAACGCTGGCAGCGGCAAAACTTGCTGGACTGAACCAAGTACGTTTGCTGGAAGAGCCGCAAGCGGTCTGTTATGACTGGTTACGCTGTAACAGCGAGCATATTCAACAGGCATTAAAAAATGTGCACCTGTTATTGGTCTGCGATGTGGGCGGGGGCACAACGGATTTAACTTTAATTAAAGTAGAGCAAGGTGATAACGAGCCGAAGCTCACGCGTATTGGCGTTGGCGACCATTTAATGCTCGGAGGTGATAATCTGGATTTGGCACTGGCGCATTTGGCAGAAAGTCGCCTAGTGACGGATGCTAAACGCTTATCGGCGGCTGATTTATCGCATCTGCTGGAACAATGCCGCTTGGCTAAAGAACAATTATTGGCAGAAGACGCGCCGGAACAGTTACGCGTCACCTTGCTGGGTGGTGGATCTAAACTCATTAGTGCCTCGCGTTCAGCGGTATTAACGCGAGAGGAAGTGAGAAACATTGCGCTGGATGGCTTTTTTCCGCTGTCCGGACTGGATGAATTACCGGATAAAAAGCGCAGTGGCGTGGTGGAATTTGGACTGCCTTATGCAGCAGAACCCGCTATATCCAAGCACATTGCCGCGTTCTTACATCATCATCAGCACGTTGCCAGTGAAGCACTCAAAGGACAGGGGCGGATACCGGATGCCTTGTTATTAAATGGCGGTGTCTTTCGCAGTCAACCCATTACACAACGCACGATTGATTTAATCCAATCCTGGTCAGACAGACCGTTAATTTTATTGGAAAACAAACATCCCGAATTATCCGTTGCCTTAGGTGCAGTCAGCTACGCTTTGGCTGGACGGGATAAAAAGTTAAAAATTGGCGGTGGCAGTGCGCGCAGTTATTTTTTGTTAGTGGATACCGAGGACAGCACTGCGCCGCAACAAGGCGTTTGTATTTTACCGCGCGGCAGTAATGAAGGTGACGAGGTGATTTTAAAAGATCGCGAGTTTGCTTTACGCCTAGGCTTGCCAGTGCGCTTTCATCTGGCATCCACATCTGCGGATACGCCGTATCAAGTGGGTGATCTTGCCGTTATTACCGATGATGTGTTTCATGCGTTACCGCCGTTAGCGGTGGCATTTGAACAGGATGCAGGCGCAGTGAGCAGTCAGGTTATTGTGCAATTGGCGGTTACGCAGACAGAAATCGGCACATTAAAAATTCAATGCGTTGCGGTGACGGAACAAAATCCGCAACGCTGGGATGTGGAGTTTCAGATTAGAAAGAAAGCGGGCGAACAAGCAGTAAGCGCTGCTTTGCCTGCACAGTTTAATCAAGCGCGCGATAAAATACAGGCGGTGTTTGGTTCTAAATCTAAAGACGTAAATCCCGCAGCCGTTAAAAATTTACG
Source organism: Methylococcales bacterium (assembly GCA_026398935.1). GTDB lineage: Bacteria > Pseudomonadota > Gammaproteobacteria > Methylococcales > Methylomonadaceae > SXIZ01. Next base: position 19,735 of record JAPLRW010000272.1, on the reverse strand, counting down.
TGCTGAGCTGGAAAAAATACTGGGTGCAGCAAGAACCGATTGGGATACTGCCTTATTACGTGCTTTGTTTGCGGTATTGCTGGAGGGGATAAAGTATCGCCGTCGTTCAGAAGCGCACGAGCGCGTCTGGTTAAGTTTGGTTGGCTTTTGTATGCGCCCCGGTTTTGGTTATCCATTGGATGATTGGCGAGTCGAGCAATGTTGGAAACTGTATCCACATGCTATCCAATTTGTTAATGAAACCCAGAATTGGACGGAATGGTGGACACTCTGGCGGCGGCTGGCGGGTGGTTTAGATGCGGCCGCGCAACAGCAAGTTTTCAATGATATTGCCAAATTTCTTAACCCTGCTTCGGCTCGGCAAGCCGGTGTTGCCAAACAAATTAAAACCCGTGGCTATGACGATATGGTGCGCCTAGCAGCCGTCTTAGAGCGTTTGCCGGTTAAGGATAAAACCCAACTGGTAGATTGGTTATTAAACCGCTTACAAAAATCCAGTGAACCTGCGCAAACCTGGTGGGCAGTAGGGCGTATTGCTGCACGTGTACCTTTCCATGGTAGCAGCCACAATGTAATTGCCGTTGACGTTGTATCAAGCTGGTTGGTGAGTTTGTTAGCCGAAGATTGGAAAAAAACCCCGCAAGCAGGTTTTGCCGCAACGTTAATGGCTCGTATGAGTAATGACCGCGCGCGCGACATTGATGCAACACTGCGTTTGCAAGTGGTTGAAAAATTAAAAATCAGCAAAGCACCTGCGTCATGGGTGGACATGGTGGAAGTCTATCGAGAACTGGATGAAACAGAAGCAAAGCAAATGTTTGGCGAAGCATTGCCACCTGGACTTAAGTTGCTGAAATAAAATAGTCTTTTAATCTTTATGTCAGAACAGATAATATCTCTTAAGGGATGTTATCTGTAAAAGGGTATTGAGATTTTTGTGACAAGCAAACAACGGAGAACACATGGCAGCTGCGACTAATTTGATCACGCGTGCGGGAAGAGATGCGCTGGAGAATGAGCTCAGCTTTCTTTGGCGCATAGAGCGCAGACAAGTCACACAGGCTGTTTCAGAAGCTGCTGCGATGGGCGATAGGTCAGAAAATGCCGAGTACAAAGAAGGCAAGCGGCGCTTAAGAGAAATTGACAGGCGGGTGCGTTTTTTGCGCAAGCGCTTGGAAGAATTACGTGTCGTTGATTATTCACCTCAGCAAGAAGGGAAAGTGTACTTTGGCGCGTGGGTTGAACTTGAAAATGAACAGGGTGACATCGTATGTTATCGAATAGTCGGCTCCGATGAATTTGATCCGCGCAAAAATGCCATTAGCATTAATTCTCCCATGGCAAAAGCACTTATCGGAAAAACAGTTGAAGACGAAATACATGTCATTACGCCAGAGGGGAAAAAAACGTGGTTCATCAACGTTATTCAATACCTACCTTTTGATGGAATGACGGTGTCTTGATGAGCCTCTGATCGTTAGCGTAGGAAATGCGTTAAAGATTTGTCCTGCTTATCCACGCTAATTGTGTACGTAGCGAGAGCAAAATGAATGCAAGATGAACCTAATGTATCCAATAAGGAAACAATTCATCTATTCCTAGTGGTATTGTCAAGAATGCATATCTTCACTATAGTTAAGCTGTAGTAAAAACCTTTTTAACTTTGCAAGGATTTGGTCATGAACAATTTTTATAAAGATATTTATACTGGCGCGCTGTTTGTAACGGGCATGATTGGTTTTATGGCGGGTGAGTTTATAATCTCATCGGCGGTATTTGCCATTGCGTTTATTGCCAGTAACATTAACGTGAACCGTAAACGCGTCACCGATGGGCACTTATTATGCGACTGATGTTTTTACCTGAATCGCTTAATGCACGCTATTTAAAGACGCCTAAGACTTAACGGTCTTAGGCTTTTTCGTTTATAGGCTCTTTGTTTCACGCTTCGCTTAAATTCTTCTGGCAATACATCATTAGCACTACATCAATCATCCCGTCATTCCTCCGCAGCATCTATGCATCAGTACCGAGTGCGTTAGTAAACTATTTTCATTTAAAACAATAGATTGTTGTGATTACTTGGTAGAATAGTCCCCCGTTTAATAAAAATAATAACCGTCGATGACTAGATCAGAACTTGTGAGCGCTTTAACTGCACGGCAACCGCATTTATTACCACGTGACGTAGAGATGGCTGTAAATTGTATTCTGGAACAAATGTCAGTCGCTATCCTGCGAGATGAGCGTATTGAAATTAGAGGCTTTGGTGCGTTTTCAATGCATCATATAGCCCCGCGTATAGGACGAAACCCCAAAACGGGTGTAGCGGTTAGTTTATCGGCTAAACGCACTATTCATTTTAAACCAGGCAAAGAAATTCGCGACAGGGTGGAGGCTTCACGTGCCCACTGTAAAATTAGGACACTGTAGTTTACACACAGCGATTCAATCTTTGGTGGCTTCAATCTGTATCGCAATTTTAACGTCATCCCCCAATTTTGGTGCATATTTGTCTACATCAAAATCAGAGCGTTTGATGGTAGTGGTTGCATTAGCGCCGCAGGTTTGCTTTAGCGCAATTAAGTTAAAACCACAATAAAAACGATCTACGTTTAGATGCACGGGCTTAGCAATGCCATGTAAGGTTAAAAGCCCCTCTGCGGCGACCAATTGCTCTTTGTTAAAGCTAAGTTTAGTGGATACAAAGGTGATCTCAGGATAACGGGCGGCATCCAAAAAATCATCGCTGCGTAAAACCTCTTCTAATTCCGCAAGTCCCGTATTGATGGATGCCGTCTCGATGCTAATATTGATATTGCCTGTTGCTGCTTCTGGATCTAAAAGCACTTTGCCACGGGTTTTATTAAACAGGCCGCGTTGAATTGAAAAGCCTAAATGATTGATTTCAAAGCTTGGGAAGGTGTGTCTAGCGTCAATAGTATACGCGTCGCCTGCCGTAGCGGAACAACTTAAGCTACTGCCGATTAGCAGTGCCAAAATACGTTTATTCATGTTATTTTTCCTAAAAAGTGCTGTGTTTAGTGTTAAAAAAGTATTAAGGGCGGCTGGTCGTTATGCCGTTTTTTTAACGCGAAGCAACAATTGCTAGCCAAGGTTGTTCGTGCAAAGGCTTACCCTCAGGACGATAGTAATGCTTGAATACGCTAAAGCCAGCGGCAGTTAGGAATAAACTACACGTTTCAACTTGCATATAATGTCCATACCGTTCGCCTGACCAGCCTTCGCCATCACCGCGAGGAATAGATAAAAATAGAATGCCGTTAGGCCTTAGTGCCGCGTGTAAGTCTGCAAGGACACGGGGCAGTTCCTGGCTGGGTACATGAAACAAGGACGCATTGGCGAAAATGCCATCAAAAGCTTGCGGGGGTAAGTCCAGCTTTAAAAATGTTTGCTGTAAAATGGGGCAGCCAGTGTACTGCCGAGCCATATCGCAAAATACGTCACTGCCATCCAAGCCAACGGGTCTATGCCCTAATGCTTTGAAATAAGCGACATCTCTACCAGGGCCACAACCAAAATCTAAAATATCCAGCGGTTGATTAAGAGGAAACGGCGCTAAAAATGCCGCGTAATTTTGCGTTACATCATGATCTTTGGTGCCTTGCCAAAAGGCCTCGGCGTTTTTATTGTAATGGTTCAAGGTAAGTGTTTCGACCTCATTCCCTGTTGTTGTGCTTCGCGCCATAACTTACCCTTGCCTCGCAGAAATAGGGATTATAAAGTCATTATCGCGCAATTGTCATAAGCCCAACAAAATAGTCAATAACAGCCTCAGGATCAGCGGTTAAAAACGAAGGTAACCGTAAAGATGGGTTTTTAGGACGCTTTACGTTGTTGGATAAGACGCTTTTTTAAACATTATGCCCCTAATTAGCGCAGTGTAATCGATAGGTTTATGCGCAGTGCGACACAATTCATGTGGAAGATAATCTTTAAAATGGCGATTTTTTACGCAAAGCATTAAAAATGCGCAATAGCGTGGGCAGTGTATTTGGCTTTTTTTTAGCAGGGTGGTTTAGAAAAAGTCACACAAGCTTTATCATAGACGTTTTTTTAAATGCTTATGACAAAGGTTTTTATGCAAATTGCAAATGATAAGGCAGTATCGCTTCATTACACATTAACAAATATGGCGGGCGAAGTGATCGATAGCTCTGAAGACGGTGATGTATTGGTCTATCTGCACGGGCAAGGCAATATCATTCCCGGATTAGAAAATGCCCTGGCGGGTAAAGTGGCCGGTGATAAGTTTAACGTTACTATTGCGCCAAAAGATGCTTACGGTGAGATTGTGGACAATATGGTTCAAGTCGTGGCGAAAGAAATGTTTGAAGGGGTTGAGGATTTAGAAATTGGCATGCAATTTCATGCGGATGTGAGTCATGGTACGGGTATTGTAACGATTGTTGCCATAGATGGCGACCAGATTACCTTGGATGGTAATCATGCATTAGCCGGTGAAACATTACTGTTTGATGTTGAAGTAATCGATGTGCGTGACGCAACCGCCGAAGAATTATCGCATGGGCATATTCATGGTGAAGGTTGCCATCATTAAGTAACTTGAGTATTGGTAGGGGTGAGTGCGTTTGCTCTTACCAATGCGCGTGTTATGCAACAAACTGCGCGCTAGCTTCTTGCTCTAAATGCGTTTTTACTGCCTTAATCAATAAGGTAGATGAATACTTAAAATTAGTCCGTTGTGTTACTCTGTCACTGCTTGAATAATCAGACCGCTAGCGCGTTTAATTTTTCAGGTAAAATCAGTGAAATCAAGCGCACGCGTTGTTCTTTTAACATTGCTTTCAGTGTGTAATAACCGTGTAATATGCTGCACCAAAGGCCGGAAATATGAATAACAATAATAAAAACCCTAAAATTTCAGGCATTAGTCAGCTGAAGAAATTACGCACGGCATTGGCCATTTCCCAAGGGACGAAATTGCTTTCTACCTTGCAACAGGAAGCAGAAGGCACTGTCTCGCATGATCAAACCAAACGTGTTACCTATCTGACCAGTCTATTTTCACGCATTCATCGGGAAATGTTTCAGGATTGGAAAGAGCAGGCCACGGTTAATCATCGTCCCGGCGCTATGCTGGATGCGGATAAGCGTAAAGAATTTCGTGAAGCCATCGAACGTCTTGCTCTGGATGGTGAAAATAATAAAGAAACGGCTATTTTTGACAATAATGGCTTTGTTTTTAAAACTGAAAATATTGCCGAAAGACTCGCCAATTTTTATCAAAAAATGCGCAGTGTCAGGCCATTTTCTTACGGCAATCGCTTAACGCTGGATTTTTTTATTACCATGCTGGGAAAATTGCCTGCCATGAAAAGCGTGTATGAGCAAGGTATTGATTTTCGTCGTCTGGATGGCTGCGATGCCATTGCATTACATGATCCGAATAGCGACCGTGAAGAAATAACTTTGGCTTTCCAGCATGCCATGGATCCAACCCGTAGCAAAAGTTTACAAAATATCCCGAATGGGTATGGAAAATGGCCGGAAAATAAGAAGTTTGTCTCAGGTATCCCGTTTCTATCGCATAAGACTGAAGACGGAATTGAATGCTTGGTCGCGGTTAATGGTGGTTTAGTACCGCTCGCCAGTATTCGGCGAGAGTTGTTTATTGCCGGCAAACATTTAGCCGACTATCCTTTAAGCGCCGCTGAAAATATCATTGGTTATTTACCCGGCACTGAGGATATACGCAAAGTAGGTCGTTATGAAATCGACGGCATTAGTATTGACGAAAACGGTTCTGCGCCGCTGTTTTGTCTGGATATTAATATGCTGACCGGGCTGCGTTCACCCGGCCATGCCGAGCTGGTTGAGCTACTTAAGCAATGCGAAGGTGAAAAAGCATTAATTTTTGATATTGTTAAAAACGAAGGGCTTAAAGATCGAATGATCTCCGCCGCAAACGGCGATGCACGGTTGGAACGCGCGGTTGAAATTGCTTATGAGCGTATCAGTAAAATTATTACCAAACTGGATAATACCAAAGAGACGCTTTTTGAGGGAAAAATACCGGACGCACAACCTAAATTATTCATGGCAATGGGCGGGGCAGGCTCTGGAAAAACCGCGGTTGAGGAAATAGCTCAAACGCAGTGTGGCGATAATTTTGTCATTGCATCGCTGGATGAGTTCCGTAAAAAAAGCGACCTGTACCGCGTGCTAACCGCCGCAAGCCATCACAGCGATGATTATGTGTATGTTGAGCCGTTTGCGAATCGTTTACGTGATTCGGTCGCCGACCATGCCAAACGTAACCATATCAATCTATTGTACGACGGAACCGGTATTCCGTATCAGCCGAGATATTCCACCATTGTCGAACAATTTAAAGGGGCGGGTTTTAAGACACAGATAACTGCGGTCGATGCTTTTATCGTCAAGCCGCAAGGCCGTGAAGGTGAGCTTATTCGCTCAGGGGTTATCAACAGTGTGAAAGAGCGCTTTGAAAGTACCGGGCGGGCGCTGCCATGGGTGGTGACGGTCGATAAGCATATTCGAGCGCCCCGATCATTTTTAAATGCTTTGGAGCATCCGTCGTTAGATAAAATTTCTTTGTTTGCCAATGATGGCGAACGGGATATGCATTATTTAGTGGCAGAATCGTTTGCTTTTTCCGACTTAGAAGCCAAGGTAATGCAGGAGCATCAACGCGCAGAAACATTGTTACCCTATATGCTCTCGCTGATTAAAACGCGTACTGACTCCATTTTAAATTTATTAGCACAAAATGATCCCCAGCAGCTTAGCGCATTAATCGCTAGAAATCCTGCTTTTGAGGAAGCGAATATGGCGTATCAAGTGTATCCGGGTAAAAGTGGGCATCGGGTACTGGTTATTTATAATGCTCGCCGTATGGTGGACTTTGTAGAAAAAAGACAATTGAATCCGAATGCGTCGGGGGAGGAGGGTTTATTGCATAAATCTGAAGCACTGGCGTTTCATGTTGATCCCTTGACGAAAGAGCCATGGTTAACCCGACTGCAAGGCGCTTCGCTTTAACCTGTAATTGAAATAAGGGACGTCGTTGTATTTTAACGGCTTACTTCTTAGTGCAATAATTGTCAGATAATATGGGTACTTGTAGTACAATTATAAACTTAAGCACAATTTTGTATGATTAAATAGCAATGTGTTAAACGTGATCAGCTGGAAGCTGCATGATATAGGGATGTTAAAAGCCAAACTTGCCGCAAGCCAAGGGCGGAAAGCTACGAGTCTTTTTTAAATTAAAGATAGTCGAGCTGCACATTAGGGCATTTTAATTTATTTAATGTGAGTTTTTATGAAAAAGATATTGTGTGCTGCTCTTCGCTGATGGGGATTAATAGTGCCCCCGCTACGGTGGATTGGACTGGTCAAATATAAACTTCCGTAATTCAGGTCCAACACATGATCTTGCTGCAGGTGGTACTGATATAGCGAATAATGGTGGCCGTGTTTCTGGTAATTTTGTAGGTTTTAACGTTGACGGCGGCTACGGGATTGTTTTATCAGCAACCGATTTTACATTTAATGGTGCTTATTTTACAGCAGCTTGGCAAAGTGGCCTGACTATTCGTGTACAGGGTTATGAGAACGATACAATAATGTACAGTAAAGATATTATTGTTAATTATGATGCACCTAATTATTTTAACTTTAATTTTGCAGGCATCAATAAACTGTATCTTTCTTCTTTTGGTGGCAAGGACAATTGTTGTTACAATTATTCTGGTACTGAATTTGCCATGGATAATTTTACAGTCAGCGCGGTGCCAGTTCCTGGTGCTGTTTGGTTGTTAGGTTCTGCGTTAGTAGGATTAGTGGGATTTTCTCGTCGTAAATCTACTGAGTTAGTAATAGCAGCATAAATCTCTGGTTACTTCGCCTCTTAGAGGTGAAGTGGCTGGTATAAAAAAGCACCTAACCCTGCTTAAGGGTTAGGTGCTTTTTTTTATGGACTATCTAGCCAATGACGGTTTTTTATGCTTAACATATTTAATAGTTAAGCATAAAAAAAGCGTCCAACCCTCTGTAGAATTGGACGCTTTTTAAAGTATGTAAAACGTATTACTTCGCGGTTACTTTAATATCAATACGACGATTTTGTTGACGACCTTCTTTGGTTTTATTGTCCGCCACAGGGTGTTCGCTGCCGAACCCTTCTGCATCTAACCGTGTAGCATCAATGCCTGCCGCCACTAACGCTTTTTTAATAGCCGTTGCACGATTCCCGGACAAGGTTACATTAGCTTTTGCATTGCCGGAATTATCGGTATAACCACCCATTTTGATTTTGACGCTAGGGAAGGCTTTTAATATTTCGGTAATATTGGTTATTTGCACCATGGACTCTGGTTTTAAGGTCGCTTTTCCGCTATCAAAAACAATGCCATTCATGGTGAACCACATGTTTTTATCAATGGCTTTACTGTTATCTTCAAGAAAGGCGATTAATTTATTTTCAATACCTGATTTGCTGGCTTTGATAGCGAAACCAGACGGCAGTGTTTTTTCGAACAGGTCGGCCACGTTTTCAGTAACGGATGCAACAGTATTTGCGCTAGGAGTCGAGCTCTCAGGGGTGGTGGTAGCCACAGGTGTTACAGTAGCGGTATCAGGCGTTGTAGCGGCAGGCGTTGCAACCGCTGCCTCTGGTGTAGTAGTTGTGGCTGGTGCAACCTCAGGTAAGGGCAGGCTTGGTTCAGCGGGTGCTGCTGTTTGTTGTAGGCTGGATTCGGGTGTTGTTAGATTAGGCAGCTTAAAGTATTTAAATAAGCCCCAACCTAAACCAAGAATGACCGGTAATAACAACCACGGCAAAATTTTCCCAAAGCCATCCGAGTTATCATCGACATCGTAAACAGGCGTCGCTGGAGGAGCACTTTCAAAACCGGGTAAGTGCGTCATGCCGAGCAGGCTGCTGAGTCCTGCGGGTAAAAAATTCTTCAAAAAGCCACCGTGACTCGCCAAAAGACTGGTCAATCCTGCGGCACTGCTGATACCTTGTGTGCTGACTGTTTTACCTATTACACCAAAAATTACTGGCGTTAATAACCCCAGTAATGATTGTGTTGATGTTTTACTCATGCCGCTTGCTTTTGCAACCAAGTTAGCAACCCCTTCCACTTTTGTCCCAAATAAGGAGCTCAGTAATGTTGACCCTGTCGCTAACAATTTACTGGTCTCTTCCCCACCCGTAAAGGCGCTGGTTAGGTTATTAAGTATGCTGCCATTATGCTGCGCTTCTTTTAACGTGGTAAACAGGGTGCTAGCTGCTTGTGTATCGGTGCTTTTATGTACTAATCCCGCAAGAATTGATGGGATGGCGTTGCTCAATGCGGATGTAGTGTTTTTAGGTGACTCACCCAAAAATCCAGACAGGGTTGAGATAACATCCTCAGAGATGTTTTCATTGATTAATTCCAGTAAATTATTTGACATGTAATCGTTCCTGTATAAGGGTTAAATGGGCGAAAAGTATTAAATATCATCAAGCGATGTAACAGTATATCCAAGCTTTGTTAATGAATAAAACCATTAATAGCTTCTTGGTAAGCATTGGCTGAGCCTGCCAACAACGCTAGGCGTCTTTGCTGAAGGTGTAAACGTACTTTTTACGGCATGATTGAAAAACAGCGGCAGCAATCACACTTTACGACAGTACTCATTTTATTTTTATTAAAAGCGACTAGACTATCTTCTCAAGACAGGGCTGCGTCTTATCGTTTCAATATAATAAACAATGAATTTCTCTTTGGTGGTATTGTTAATATAGAAATACCCAGTATAGTTATATTAAGTTTTTTAAAGCTACCATATATAATAAGTATAACCACCGAAGATGTGAAGCATTAATAACGTATCAACCTGAAACAAAGAAACAGTCGGGGGCGTTATTAAAAATTGTTGCCGAGAAAACACATTAACTTACATAATAGGTATTTAAAATGAATGATTTTACAACAGATATCGTATTGGGTCTGATATTTATTACCGGTATATTCGGTTTTATTTCAGGAGAATTTATTATTTCAACGGTTTTATTTGCCAGCGCTGCTATCTACAGCAATATTCATTTAACGCAAAAGTTGAACAAATGAGTGGTTATTCGTCAGCTTTTCCGATTATAACGTTATCATGATTATTTTGCTTTTAACCCTCATACGCTAATCGCTATGAGGGTTTTTTATTGCCCATTTCGCGGAATGACACAATAGCACCGCTGATTTTTACTCCTTCACCTCAAAAATTACACAATACCCACACTAAGCAGCTATCAGCGGTTTATAGCGCATGATCAATGCCGCTAACAACATCATACTAAGCTACGAATCTCCGGGTAGTCATGCAGTACACGCTGACGAAATGCTTCAATAGCAACGTCGTTATCCCGTTCTTGTCTGGAAATAGGCACCTTAATTTCCGTAATAACCGACATGGGTGACGCCGATAAAAACACCAATCTATCTGCCAGTGCAATCGCTTCGCGTAAATCGTGGGTTACAAACAATACACTGTGTGGACGTTGTTGCCAGAGCTGTAGCAGTAAGTTTCTCACCTGCCTGGCCGTAGGTGCATCAATGGAAACAAACGGCTCATCCATGAGCAGTAATTCTGGATTAATCGCAAAGGCGCGGATAATAGCGACACGTCGACTCATGCCTAACGACAATCGCTCAGGATATACTTGTTGCATGGCGGTTAATTGCATTGCTGCAATTAAAGCGTCTACCTGTTGGTTAAGCTGCGGCTCGGTTAGCGCTAATTCAATATTTTCTCGCACCGTACACCACGGAAGTAGACGTGGATTTTGGAAAACATAGCCAATTTTAGGGCGTCGATGCTGCCCTGAATTTAGGCTGATTTCACCGTCAAAATCTTGATCCAGATCAGCAATGATATTGAGTAAGGTCGTTTTACCACAGCCTGATGGCCCCACCAGACATACAAATTCACCCGCTTGAACCTGTAACTGTAAGTTTTCAATAGCAAGATTCGGTTTAGCTTGCCCGACTGCCGGATAGCATTTACGGTTAATCTGGATGCGTATACTGGTCATCGACGCCACCGTTGATTTTTTTTATCTAACGGCTTTAGCACCAGAAGCTCCATGCACTGGATAACGCCTATGAATGCCAAGGTGTAAGCCAGAATGCTGGCGACATCAAACAGCTGGAAGAATAAATTAAGTTGATAGCCCATACCATTACTTCTTCCTAGTAACTCAACCACTAAGATAATTTTCCATATCAACGCAAGACCGGAGCGGGTTGCCGCCATAATATAAGGGTGCAGTTGCGGCCAAATAACGTATTTTAGCGTTTTACGTTTACTAAAATGATGGCAGCGCGCCATTTCCAGTAAGTCCTGATCGAGCGCCCGCGTGCCTTCGCGCACGGTAACGACGACATTAGGGATTTTATTAATCACCACCGCCAGTATCGCGGCAGATTCGGTCAGTCCAAACCACACGTAGCACAGGATCATGCTGACCAAGGCCGGGATGTTTAAAAAAATAATCAGCCATTGATCGAACAGGCTATCTAATGGCTTACTTCGACCTAACAGTATGCCGATAGCGCAGCCCAGTAACATAGCGATAATAAAGCTAACCACCAGCCTGAGCAGGGTGACGCCGAGATGATAGGGGAGTTCCCCCGACAGGATAGCCTGCCAAAATACCTGCGCGACCATGATGGGGGTCGGTAGCATCGCGTCATTAACCTCTATTGCCACTACCTGCCAAATACCCATAAATAACAGGATGGACAGTGCGCTTAAAACCGATTCAGAAATACCGGATAAAAAGCGCAATAAAGGCTTATTCATTTGCCCAAAAGGTACCCGGTTGTATGTTGCTCGCTGTGCCGGTTAGTTGATTGCCGCTGACGCTACGCAGTACGGCATACAGATGTTCGGCTGCGGTAAGCTCTGCTTTGCCCCACGGTGTAACCCGACTCTCACAATAGCGCGTCCGTAATAGATTTTGTGTTTTTAGATCATCGGTTTTTAATAAGGGAATAATCGGTTGCCAAGCACTATCTGCCTCACACAGTTGGTTTCTGGCTTGCTCGGTCAGCTTGAAAAAATTGCTTAAGGCGGCTTGATGTTGCTTTGCAAAGCTTTGTTTAAACACGTAGCCTAAATTAGGCATGGGCGTACTGATGCCGAGTCCTTTAAGAATGTCTTGCCCGTTTAGCAGTTGTTTATAGCCTTTGGCTTCCAATTGTGCCGCATAGTGCCAGTGGTTAAGAATAGCATCGGCGTGATGCTGTAAGAGTTGCTGATTTAACAGCGGTGGCGCACCGAAGGTTTTTTTAACGTGCAGGTTTAAATCAATGTTTTGCTGTTTGGCTAAGGCTTGTAGCAATAACCAGTTTTTATCCAGTTCATCCCCCGCAATAGCCAAGCGCTTATCTTGCAAATCGTTAAGGCTTTCAATACCACTGTCATTAGCAACCATCAACGCGCCCGATACATCGGAGTAAGGATAAAAAGTAAAGTCTGCACCGGTGGTGCGCATTCTCGATACCCAAATCCAATCGGTCACGATCATATCAACCGCGCCCGCTTGTAAGGCAATCTTAGCGGCTTGCGGATTAGCGACCTTATGAATGTCCAGCGTAAACTCAGCGGCATCCAGTAGCTGTTGCTGTTCCATTGCAGCCAGTTCCCAGTTACTGGTACCAAAAGCCAGTACGCCTAAGCGTAAGATCGGTTTTTCTGCTGCAACGACCGTAAAAGAAAGCAGAGTGGTTATTAATAATAAATAAGTACGTAGTTTCATTGTATGCGAAAGCCTGTGTGGAAGCGTACCAAAGCGCCTATTTTATAGATCTGGTTATTTTGATGCGCAGGTTAAACATAGGTTTAAATAAAATCAGCTGCATCAAAACGTCGTTGTACGAGCAACGTGCGCTATTTTTGCCGCGCTTATTGTGGACGCGTTACTTTATAGTTTTCCAATAACGGCTCTAAGCCTTTTTGTCGATCCAGTGCGGCTAAATCATCAAAGCCACCCACATGCAGATCACCAATATAAATTTGTGGCACAGTCCGGCGCTTGCTTTTCTGCATTAAGGCTTCACGCAGCCCAGATTCTGCATCCACATTAATTTCCGTATACTGCACCCCTTTAGTATCCAGCAAACGTTTCGCCATCGTGCAGTAAGCACAAAGATTAGCCGTATAAATAATAATTTTAGACATGGTGTTTTAATGATGAATAAAGGTTAAACAAAGGT
>JAPLRW010000272.1:2149-6427 GCA_026398935.1 Methylococcales bacterium | reverse complement strand
AAAGGTTAAACAAAGGTGTATTCCCTAAATGAGCTTGATGGCGATAGATTATAGCGAATTCCTTACATAATGGGGGGAGATCATCCGCACAGAAAACAATTGTTAACTTTAGATTGCGATTAACCTTGGATTCACTTAAATTAGCGCAAAATCAGACTTTTTCAGGAGTAACGCATGCCTAGCACTCGCCGAGCCTTTATTAAGCAGTCCCTTGCAAGCAGTGTCTATGCAAGCATCATTAGCAGCGGTTTGTTAACGACAACAGACCTTCAGGCGGCTTGGATACCTGAGAATTTCTCTCCCGCAACGCTTACCGATACGTTAACGAAAATGTATCACAATGCCGATATGACCGACAGCGAAGCGATTACGTTAAAAGTACCCCGCGTGGCGGAAAACGGCGCGGTGGTTCCCGTCACGGTGAGCAGTAGTTTACCTAACGTCAGTGAGATTACACTGTTTGTGGCCAAAAATCCCACGCCACTGTCCGTCATTTTTAAGCTATCACCGACGATGGAGGCATTTGTTTCGGCGCGTATTAAAATGGCGGAAACCTGCAATGTTATTGCCGTGGTCAATTCTGATGGCAAGCTATATAAAACACATCAGGAAATAACGGTAACCATTGGCGGCTGTGGAGGTTAACTATGTCTAGCATTAAAATTCGCACGAAACGGCTAGAGGGAAAAACGCAGATTAGAATCTTGATTGCGCATCCTATGGAGCATGGTCGTAATAAAGATAAGCAAACCGGGCAGCTTATCCCTGCGCACTTTATTAAAGAACTGACCATTAAACACAATGATGTGGTTATTATTAGCAGCGATATGGCTGGCAGCGTGGCGAAAGACCCCTATTTTGCTTTTATGCTTAATGGTGGACTGGAAGGCGACACCATTACCGTGGACTGGTTAGACAGCCAAGGTAAAAGTGATATTGCGGATGCTAAAATCACATGAACGGGCGTTATGGGCTAACGGCTGGATTTTTGCTAAGCCTGAAAATAGCACTGCCACTCACGGCCTGCTTGCCTAGTCATGCATGGGCTGACCCCGTAGGCGACAGACTTGAACTGCAGCAGTTTTTTAAACAGCGGTTTCCGCAATTACAGCGACAGGATTTTGCTGAGGGTGTGTATGCTATTGATCCTATCGCCCGACAATCTTGGCTGGCCATCGAAGAATTCCCCCCGTATGAACCGGCACTGGATGCGGGTAAAAAACTGTATAACCGACCGTTTGCAAATGGCCATCGTTATGCCGATTGCTTTCCTAATCAGGGGGTTGGTATCGCGCAGCTGTATCCCAAATGGGATGCTGTTGCAGGAGAAGTCATTACGCTTGAGAAAGCCTTGAATGATTGCCGGGTTTTACACGATCAAGCCCCGCTGCCTTATCAAAAAGGCGACATCGCCAGCATTCTTGCGTATATGGCTTACACTTCCAGAGGTAATGCCATTAAAGCAAGCATACCCAGTGATGATCCGCGAGCCTTAGCGGCCTATGAACAAGGCAAGCGCTTTTATTATACGCGGAGGGGGCAGTTAAATTTTTCCTGCGCCAGTTGCCATAACCAAAATGCGGGTAAAAAAATTCGTTCTGAAATACTCAGTCCAGTGTTGGGGCACACCAGTCATTGGCCGGTCTATCGTTTGGCGTGGGGTGAAATGGGGACGTTACATCGGCGATTTAACGACTGCTTTGAATTATTGCGGATGCCGTTGTTGCCTGCACAAGGTATTGAATTACGCAACTTAGAGTATTTTTTAAGTTTTATGGATAACGGTATCGCGCTGAATGGCCCCAGTACCCGTAAATGAGCGGAGCGGCTTCACACCCTTCTTTTTCTAAAGAGGGGTGTGAAGCAAAGCTTACAAACCTAAGTCGCTTAAACTGGGATGATCATCCGGTCTGCGACCCAGCGGCCAGTGAAATAAACACTGCTGTGGTGTAATCGCTAAGTCATTAATACTGGCGAAGCGACGTTGCATTAAACCAAACGCGTTAAATTCCCAATTTTCATTGCCATAGCTACGAAACCATTGTCCGGCATTATCACGCCATTCATAGGCAAAACGCACCGCAATGCGATTGCCTGACGTTGCCCATAATTCTTTAATCAAGCGGTAATCATGTTCTCTGCTCCATTTTTGAATTAAAAACGCCAGCACTTCAGCCCGTCCGACGGGGAATTCTGCACGGTTTCGCCATTGTGTATCTTCCGTGTAGACCTGTACGATACGTTCTGGATCGCGGCTATTCCAAGCATCTTCAGCCATCCGGACCTTTTGTGCCGCGGTTTCTAATGAAAAGGGGGGTAATGGGGGTTTCTCTTGCATTTTCTTTCTCCAATCAATGTTTAGCTAAAAAAGCTTGCAGAATAAGTGCGGTGTTTGCCATACCGGTATGCAGATGTTGTTCAATTTCCGCCATGGTAATTTCGCCTTCCACAATGCCTGCGCCCCAATTAGCCACGACAGCCAATGCGGCATAGTCAATGCCCAGTTCGCGCGCTAACGCGGCTTCCGGCATCCCGGTCATACCCACTAAATCACAACCGTCTTGTTTTAGACGACGGATTTCAGCGGCGGTTTCCAAACGTGGCCCTTGCGTACAGCCGTATGTGCCGCTGTTACTGATGGGGATGTTTGCCTGTGCGGCCGCGTTAATTAAACCCTCGCGCAATGCTGCCGTATACGGATACGAAAAATCAATGTGCGTGACGGCTTGTAAATCCTCTTCAAAAAAAGTGTGCTTGCGATCATAGCTATAATCGATGAGCTGATCGGGAATAGCGATGTGTGCAGGTTGCATTAATGGTGTGATCCCGCCTACCGCAGCGACCGCGATGACCTGAGTAACGCCCAGCTCTTTCAAGCCCCACATATTTGCGCGGTAGTTAATTTTATGGGGGGGCAGGGTGTGTGGATTACCGTGCCGCGCTAAAAAGATCAGCGTTTGACCGTTTAGTTCGCCCTGTACATAAGCGGCGGATGGTGCGCCAAACGGCGTATTTAGCTGTATTTCCTTAACAATCGTTAGATTAGCCAATTGTGTGAGACCCGTGCCACCGATGATAGCGAGTGATGCTGTTGTCATACTTATAATCCCTGACAGGCGAAGATGCCTGCTGCGTTGCGGCCATAGCCTTTATAATCCATACCGTACCCAAATAAATAGCGATTTTCCACGGTAAGCCCCACAAAATCTGCGGCAATCGGTTTCGGATGCTCCAGCGTTTTTTCCAGCAGCACGGCGGTATAAACGCTACTCGCGCCTTCTTCTACGCAATAATCGTAAATGGCTTTTAAGGTAATTCCCGCATCTAAAATATCATCGACAATTAATACCGTACGATTTTTTAACGAAGCACGGGGTTTTTGTATCCATTGGATCTGCGTACCGGACGTACTGTTGTTATAGCGACTGGCATTAATGGCGTCAATGTTTAAAGGGATGGTTAAGCGCGTCAGTAATTTACCGGAAATCACCACGCCGCCATTCATCACGCATAACACCAGCGGATTAAGGTCGGCGAGTTCGACATTAATGCGCTCAGCCATGCGATCAATCGCCGCTTCAACGGTTGCTTCACTGTGTAACAAGTCTGCCGTGGCGAGAACCTGTTTAAATTCTTCGATTAGTGTCATCTAGGTATTGGCTCATTTGTTGGGAAATGTGTTGCCATTGCTGGGTGGCTTGCAATTGCGTTAAAGTGTGTGTCGGTCTGCCACGCATAGCTTGTAAACGCTGCTCTCTCAGTGGATCATGGGTGACAGGTAAAGCGTTCAATACCTGCGTAGCCGCGTCAGGATTATTGCATACCAATAGCATATCACAACCTGCTTGCTGTGCCAGTTGTGCGCGTGCTGGAAAATCACCGGCACTGGCGGCCCCTTCCATGCTCAAATCATCACTGAATACCGTGCCGTTAAAATGGAGTTGTTTGCGCAACACCTCCTGAATCCAGAACGGCGAAAAGCCAGCGGGCAGGGCATCCATCGCCGAGTAAACCACATGCGCGGGCATAATGCCTTCCAAGCCCTCCTCAATCAAGTGCTTAAACGGCATTAAATCTTTAGCGAGTAATTCACTAAAACTACGCTCGTCCGTTGGTAACGCTAAATGGGAATCTAACGCTACTGCACCATGCCCCGGAAAATGTTTACCCGTCGCGGCCATTCCGGCGTGTTGCATGCCTCGTCTAAACGCACTGGCCAGTTGCGTGGCTAAGTGTGCATCTTGTGCAAAAGAACGATTACCAATCACGGTGCTGATG
>JAPLRW010000272.1:0-2120 GCA_026398935.1 Methylococcales bacterium | reverse complement strand
CAGAACGGGCGCAAAGCTGAAATCCACGCCAACGGCCAATAATTCGGCGGCCATTAACCAGCCAGCAGACTCAGCGAATTCAGGGTGTTCGGCATAAAAGCTGGCAGGTGGCAGGCGGGTAAAGCCTGTTTGAAAACGTTGTACCCGTCCGCCTTCTTGATCAACGGCGATTAAAATATCGCCATCCCGCGCCGCACGAATAGCACTGCACAAGGCCGTCACCTGTTCTGGATCGGTATAATTACGGGCAAATAAAATGACTGCGCCGGTATTTGGGTGATTAATGGTGGCTATTTCATCCGTGGTTAACGTCGTTCCCGCTACATCAAGCATAATCGGGCCGAAGGTTTGCTGTGTCGTCATATATTTAAAGGGGTGCGCCAGAAAAAAATCCATTATATAACCTATACTCTTTAATTTCATTGCGAGTCATTTGGAGAGTTAGTATGCGTATTTTTCTGTTGTTAATCAGTTTATGGGTTTTGCCGATGATGGTGTGGGCAAACAGTGGCGGCGAAGAAAAGAAAAAAGAAGGCGAGGAGGGGGCGGTATCCTCAGAGCCTATGATGGAATACATAGAAATGAAGCCAAAATTTACGGTTAACTTGGCGGAACCTAAAAAATATTTATTGCTGAATATTCAATTAATGGTTGAAGGCGAAAAACCGATTGAAAAAGTGAAAAAAAATATGCCCGCAATACGCAATGCCTTGATTATGCTTTACAGTGGCTTGGCGGGGGCGGATGTGCAAAGCATGGAGCAACGCGAAGCGCTGCGGATTAAAACCAAAGATGAAATTCGCGCGATATTGGAAAAATTTTCCAACAGTGATGGGTTTAGGGATGTTTTCTTTACCGAGTTTTTTGTTAATTGAGCGTGTTGTAACGGCGTTTTACTGCGGACAAACAATTCGGCCTTAGTTTCCTAATCGCGGTTTTCAATATAAACGTAGGGCGGATAAGCGATAGCGCCATCCGCCTTGACGCCTCAAAGGTGCATGACGCTATCGCTTATGCACCCTACATTGTATTCCGTATACACGGGGTAGGCGGCGTTATTTAAAGTCAACCAATGCCATGATTTACGCCAGTCGTCCTTTTTATTTTATAGAAATCCTAGGTATTCTGCATTTTAATACCTTCTTCGTCAGCATATATTACGCATTCTTCGCAATACAGCAACGACAACACCTTTTCAGACGCACGTTCTGTATCGTCTTGTATATAAAAAGATTTCTCATAAATTCTGCATTCGGCAATCGCCGTAATCCAACCCCTATTTTTTGCAAAACCGACAAATGTCGGTGCGTTTACCCGACAAATGTCGGTTTGTTCACCCGACATATGTTGTGTGGCTATTTTTCAGGGTAAGCCATAGAATGGCGGCAGTTGGAGTTAACGCGTTAGCCCTTTGCAGGCGTGCGTATCATCCCAGCCTGCGAAGGACACTTTCTACAATTAATCATCAATCGAGTAAATTCTATGAGAAAAATAGCCAGTTTTTGCGTGGCCTGTCTGTTTAGTGGCGCGAGCTTAGCGACCAGTAATTTTAGCAGCAGTGATGGCATACTCTTGATACCCGATGTCAATGTTAATGGCAGCACTTTCTATGATACCGTCACCTTGAAGTTGAATTTAAGCAATGGCACCTTTTCGGTACTCAATGCACAACCTAAAAGTAAAACAGTTTTCGATACGCCGATTGGTAGCTATACGGCAGAAGGGTATACGGTAGATCTGTTGGGCTGTGCCAGCACCGGAACCAATGAAATTACGTGTTATTCGCGGGTAGTGAATAATAAGGCTAAAAGAACACTTTATGCTAATGGAGGCAGTTTTACTGGTGGTGGTAATACTTTAGCTTCTATACTCTTTGATGATCTTAATAATGCTTATAAAGCGGCGTCTGTAACTTTTTCCACAGAGAGCAGTAGCAACTATGTATCAGCAGCAATTGCTCAAGGCGTTCCGGCGAATGTCACGTTGGTATTCAAAGGCATCAATATAAAAGCTAAAGCCATTTCCTCGTTTCAACCCGCTTTCCTCACCACCGGTGACGCTAATGTGCATTTTGAAGCCAATTTCAGGAATATTAAGTTTTAACGGCTGGCCTGCGGCAT
>JAPLRW010000265.1 GCA_026398935.1 Methylococcales bacterium | reverse complement strand
TGCGACAGCGATGGGGAAAAGACGCATTAAAAATACCTGCTTGGGGTATTTAAGCAAATTGCACACGGCTGAGTTTCAACGGTTATCCGCGTTGCAATTTAAAACCGCTAACACCATGACCGACCAAATAGCGGCGTTAAGCAGCATTGTCAATACCGATCACCCTGAAAAACAGCAATGTCTAGCCGATTTTTATCAGCAATGGACAGACGAAGCGCTAGTGATCGACAAATGGTTTACCTTGCAAGCAACCAGCAGCAATCCCGACACGTTTTCTACCGTCAAAGACTTACTGAAGCACCCCGCGTTTGATTTAAAGAACCCTAACCGCGTCAGAAGTGTCTGCGGCGCATTTAGTCAAGCCAACCCGTTGCATTTTCACGCGGCGAACGGTCAAGGTTATGTTTTATTAGCCGATCAGGTGATTGCGTTAAACACGCTTAACCCGCAGATTGCCTCACGCATGGTCAGCGCCCTAACCCCGTGGCGTCGTTACGATACCCAACGGCAAGCATTAATGAAACAACAATTGGAACGCATTATGACCACACCGGGCATTTCACCCGATGTGTATGAAGTGGCGAGTAAAAGCTTGCTGTAAATCATGATTGACGTAGAAACACCGTGTTTTGTGTTTCTACGTTGTTGGTTTTTGTAGTTAGTGTTTTGTTTTAGAGGGGCTGCCGAAAGGCTGCCTAATAAAACCATTGGGATGCTGACGCTAGGCTTTTGCGCCCAAGTTAAATCCATAGCCTTCTGATAAAAACTTGGCAGAGCATCCTATTTTTTACACTTGCGTATAAGGGGATGACTTTAGCTTTCGGGCATATCAGGGTATCATCTAGCGTTATCGCTTTCACACGACACACTATGACCACACTTTCTGATGTAACCATTATTGGCGGGGGGATTCTCGGCCTGTTAACTGCACGCGAATGTGTGTTAGCGGGACTCAACGTTACCGTTATGGATAAAGGGCAAATGGGGCAGGAATCGTCGTGGGCGGGCGGGGGCATTTTATTGCCGCTGTACCCTTGGCGACAACCAGATGCTATCTCGCAATTGGTGATGCACAGCTTAACGCTGTATCCGGCACTGATTCAAGACGTGTTCAGCAGCAGTGGCATTGACCCTGAATGTGTCCAAAGCGGCATGCTGATTACTAAAAATCCGGATGTGCAGGATGCTATCGCGTGGTGTACCCAGCACGCTATCACGCACAGCACTCCGCCTAAAGATTTAGTCAACGCGTTAACGACGACCTTACTTAATCCATTGTGGTTACCAGACATAAGACAAGTGCGTAATCCTCGCTTGCTGCAATCGGTACGGGAAGATTTAATACAAAAAGGCGTACAGTTTATAACTGACTGTGAACTGCTGGAGGTGCGGATACAACAACAGCGAGTAACGTCTATTACCACCAGCACGGGGCATTATGCGGTTCAGTCACTCATTGTCGCTACGGGCGCATGGACGGGCGGTTTGTGGCAACGCTTATTCCCTGAGCAAACAACGCCTCCCCCAGCTATTCGGCCAATCAAAGGTCAAATGCTGTTGTTTGATACCCCACCAGGTACGTTATCGGCAATGGTATTGGATGACGCGCATTATTTAATTCCACGATTAGATGGCAAAGTGTTGGCAGGCAGTACCGTTGAACACAGTGATTTTGATAAAAGCACCGATGCAGAAACCAAAACAAAATTAACCGATTTTGCGCGCCAGTTATTGCCTGCGCTGCAAACCTGTCCGGTGATTAAGCATTGGGCTGGGGTGCGTCCGGGTACGGATCAGGGCATTCCCTACATTGGTCAACATCCTGAACTGGAGAATGTCAGCATGAATGCCGGACATTTCAGAAACGGCCTAGCGATGGCGCCTGCATCGGCACAATTACTGGTTGATCTGTTGTTAAAACGCCCGCTTAAACTGTCCGCAGAACCTTATCATTATCAGAGTGTGCATTAATCATGAATATTTACCCCTTACTCCGCCCAGCCCTGTTCGCATTAGACCCTGAATCGGCGCATAACCTTACCCTTAAAGGTTTACGCATTGCACAGCAAACGGGCTTGATTTCACTGGTAGCCGCGCAAAACGCCGACAAACCGGTACAGGCAATGGGCTTGACCTTTAAAAATGCGTTAGGTCTGGCGGCAGGGTTAGATAAAAACGGTGATTATATTGATGCACTGGCGGCGTTGAATTTTGGTTTTATTGAAATCGGCACGGTAACGCCACGGCCACAGCCCGGCAATCCAAAGCCGCGTTTATTTCGCTTGCCGGAACACCAAGCAATTATTAATCGCATGGGTTTTAATAACCTAGGCATCGATCATTTACTGACGCAAGTGCAACAACGCCGTTCACACGGTATTTTGGGCATCAATATTGGTAAGAATGCGGATACGCCTATTGAGCAGGCGGCCGATGATTACCTCATCGGCTTGCGTAAAAGCTATACGGCGGCGGATTATATTACCCTGAACATTTCATCACCCAATACCAAAAATCTGCGGCAATTGCAGCAAGGCGATGATTTAAAACGTTTGATCAGTACCTTAAAAACCGAACAAGGCGTATTGCAGCAACAGCACCAAAAATACACGCCACTGGTGCTTAAAATAGCACCGGATTTAAACTCGGATGAAATTACGCACATTGCACACTTGTTACTGGAGTTTGAAATAGACGGCGTAATTGCGACCAACACCACGCTGGCTCGTGAAATGCTGGGCGACCATCCATTAGCGGGAGAGGCTGGTGGTTTAAGTGGTCTACCGGTACGAGAAAAGTCTACTGCGGTGGTGAGAGGATTGGCCGCAGAACTGAATAACAAAATTCCAATTATCGCTGCGGGCGGTATTATGAGTGCGGCGGACGCGCAAGAAAAACTGCACGCAGGCGCGCGCTTAGTGCAAATCTATTCTGGACTTATTTATAAAGGCCCGCAACTGGTGGCGGATATTGTGGCGGATTTATAAGACTTTTTGAGCAGACTACAGACCTTCAACGTGTTTTAAAAAAACCGTGAAGGTCTGAGTATGTCTACATCCTTCCCCTGTTGCAAAAGGGAAGCGAGTATTTAGCGTAATGATGCGTTATTACTGCACAATGATTAACGTGCAAATAATTTACTGGCTAAGTTAATCGCGCCTGAAACACCACCCACCATATCCAGTAATGAACCGCCAGTAGACGATTGATCAACAACAGCTGGAACCGCTTCCGTTAAGCCACTAAGGGCTTTTTCAGGTGAAAGACCTAATTGTTTAGCAAATGCTGCAATTTTGTCGTCGCCTAAAATTTGTGCCAACTGACCGGGTTGCACAGCTTGATTAGGGCCATCACCTAACCATGATGCGGCCATTGCCATTAAATCGCCACCTTGCATATTTTTTACTAACGAGGCAACATCAAGTCCACCTTGACCATTAGAAAGTAATCCTGTCAATGCAGTGGAAATCTCAGTCATATTTAATTGACCATCATGGTCTTTATCTAATTGTGCTTTAAAAAGTTGCGCGCCCATTTGGATGATAGCATTTATGTCCATTGTACAATTACCTTATGATTAACGATGAATGAAGTGGAGTAACATGTTTCTGAATTAAGAAATAGGTGTCTCGTGACTTTTTGATTGTGTCCCAATTCATCCCCTAATTTTATGCTATTTCCTGTTTGTACCCTACCTTTTATTTTAAGGACTTTTATCTGCCATGCTCACCCAGACCAAACACGCCAGTCTTGACGCATTAACCTTTGACAATCGCTTTATTCGCGAGCTTCCCGCTGACCCAACGGTGTCAAATACGCGCCGCGAGGTGTTGGGCGCTTGTTATTCAACCGTTATGCCCACCCGCGTTGCAAATCCTAAAACCGTTGCCTACTCTAAAGAGGTGGCTGATTTACTCGATTTAAGCACAGCCGCTTGTGAGGCTGATGCGTTTACGCAAATCCTGTCCGGCAATCGTCTGGCGGAAGGTATGGAGCCTTACGCAACCTGTTACGGCGGCCACCAATTTGGGCAATGGGCAGGACAATTAGGCGACGGGCGTGCCATTAATTTAGGTGAAGTCATCAACAGCCAAGGACAGCGACTAGCGCTACAACTAAAAGGCGCAGGCCCGACACCGTATTCGCGCAATGCGGATGGCTTAGCCGTGCTGCGCTCATCGGTACGCGAATTTTTGTGCAGCGAAGCTATGCATCACTTAGGCGTACCCACCACCCGAGCATTAAGTCTGACAATAACCGGTGAACAAGTGGTTCGGGACATGTTCTATAACGGCAACTCTAAAGCTGAGCCAGGCGCGGTGGTTTGCCGTGTCGCGCCCTCTTTTACCCGTTTTGGGCATTTTCAACTGCTCTCAGCACGCGGCGACATTGACAACTTGCGCACCTTAATTGATTACACCATCCGCACCGATTTCCCACACCTAGGCGCGCCGTCAGATGCTGTGTATCTCACTTGGTTTGAAGAAGTCTGTCGCACCACCGCCGAAATGGTTGTGCATTGGCAGCGCGTTGGCTTTGTACATGGCGTCATGAATACCGACAACATGTCGATTCTCGGCCTTACCATTGATTATGGCCCGTATGGCTGGCTGGAAAATTACGATCCAGAATGGACACCCAATACTACCGATGCAGGCGAACGGCGTTACCGCTATGGCAATCAGCCTGCGATGGCTTTCTGGAATTTAGGCCAGCTCGCCAATGCCCTCTACCCACTCATTAAGCAGGTTGAGCCGTTACAAAAAGCCATGGATCTGTATACGACAACCTTTGTACAAGGTTGGCAAGCGATGATGGCGGCTAAATTAGGCTTAAAGCATTTTGAACCGGAAACAGACGAGGCGCTTAGTACCGAGCTACTGGATATATTGCAACTGGTCGAAACAGACATGAGCGTATTTTTTCGGCGACTGGCGTTGCTGGATACGCACGGTATACCCGCATCAGCCACCACGCTGCTGGATGCGTATTATGTACCGGAACAATTATCGCCAAACTACACCGCGCGGCTAAATGCTTGGCTTGAGCAGTATAAACAACGACTGCAACAAGACAGTACACCCGATAACGTACGTCGGGCAGCTATGAATGCCGTTAATCCGAAATATGTCTTACGCAACTACCTCGCGCAACTCGCGATTGATAAAGCAGAACAAGGTGATTTCTCTCTGATTGGAGAATTACTGGACGTGCTGCGTCAACCCTATGCGGAACAACCCGACAAAGCCGAGTATGCCGAAAAGCGCCCTGATTGGGCTAGACAACGCGCGGGTTGCTCTATGCTGTCGTGTAGTTCGTAAGTAAAGAAGGATTCAATAAGAAAAGTCCGAAAGATACACAATACGTACCTTTCGGACGATTAAGTCACTGTTTTTTTTTGAATCGCGACGGGAAAAGCCAGTGCCCGCCGCGACCCAATCACTTGTCAAACCAGTTTATAAAGCTGAACTTTTCCACGCAGGCAATTGTTCGACATTACGATACCACCGTTGAATTTCCGTATATTCTGCCAGAGGAAGCTGGGCATGTTCTGCCACGGCCAACCATGAGCCTACTGAAAAATCAGCCAATGTCACCACGTTACCCACTAACCATTCACGTCCTGCCAAATGCGCGTCCAATACCTTAGCAAAACGATGAAAGCGTTCCTCCGCTTTTTCAATTTCTTGGACATTTGCCTCGCCCATATTGAACATGCCTTTAATCACACGCTCAAACAACAAAACACCACACGCACTGCCAAAATGCGCCACTAGCCAAAACTGCCAACGGCTAATGTCGGCTTGAACTTTAGGGTCACTAGGCCATAATGTGTTGTTAGGCACTTTAGAGCTAAGATATTGCATAATGGCATTGGACTCCCACAAGGAAAACGCCTCATCAATCAAGGTGGGAATCATGTGATTAGGGTTTAATTTTAAAAAATCGGCTTGTAATTGTTCGCCTTTGCCTAAATCCAACGTCTGCAACTCGCAGGGTAACTGCAAATGGTGTAACACCGCAACGACTCGGCGTGAATTAGGTGAAATAGGGAAATGATAAAGTTTCATCAGGATAACTCGCTAAAAGGTGACCTGCAAGATGGCAGGCAATAATTCTCACACAGTCACTTGTATTTTGCAAGTAATAACAATAGCAGTGCATCAACTACCGTAAATACCATGAACACACCTCAGACTATGCACAGATCTCTTTGCCCACTGAGCACCGCGCTGGATTTAATTGGCGACAAATGGAGCTTACTTATTGTTCGTGACATGTGCATGAATAAAAGCAAATATTGCGACTTTCAGAATTCCCCCGAAGCAATTCCGACTAACATTCTTGCCAGTCGTCTGCGAAAACTCGAAAGTAACGGCATTATTGTTAAACATCCCTATCAAACCAAACCTATCCGCCATGAATATTATCTAACGGCTAAAGGCGCCGCGCTTTTACCCGTCATTCAACAGCTCGCCATCTGGGCGCATCAACATATGCCCGACAGCTTACCCCCACCAGAGGCTTTCTTAAGCGCCAAACCAGAAGATTTAATTCGCAAGAGGGATAATCAGTCATCGGTATAAGTCTTAAGCACGTAGAGTTAAGCATACAGCGAGGCGCGAACCGCATGGTTCGCGCCAGCCCAAATACCCTAGAAAAAACCTAACGGATTAATGTCGTAACTGACCAGCATGTTTTTGGTTTGCTGATAGTGATCCAGCATCATTTTATGATTTTCACGCCCAATGCCTGATTTTTTATAGCCCCCGAATGCGGCGTGAGCGGGATAATGATGATAACACTTTATCCAGACACGCCCTGCTTGAATACCCCGACCCATACGGTGCGCACGATTCATATCACGAGTCCAAACACCCGCACCCAGACCAAACTGGGTGTCATTGGCAATCGCCAACGCCTCGGCTTCATCTTTAAATACCGTTACGGCAATAACAGGGCCAAAAATTTCCTCTTGGAAAATACGCATGTTATTGCTGCCCTTCATAATCGTTGGCTCAATATAATAGCCACCCGAAAATCCACCGCCTACCGCAGCAACATGCCCGCCTGTTAAAACGTCAGCACCTTCATTCCTGCCGATTTCAATATAACTCAGGATTTTATCAAACTGTTGCTTGGAGGCTTGTGCGCCAACCATCGTTTCGGTATCTAAGGGATTACCACGTTTAATTTGTTGCGCACGAGCAATCACTTTGGCAATAAATGCATCATAAATAGATTCTTGTATCAGTAAACGCGATGGACACGTACATACTTCACCTTGATTAAAAAACGCCAACACCGCGCCTTCTACACATTTACTGATAAACGCCTCTTCCTGATCTAAAACATCCGCAAAAAAGATATTCGGTGATTTACCACCCAGCTCAACGGTTGAGGGAATAATATTTTCCGCGGCACATTTTAAAATATGCGCACCCACTGGGGTTGATCCAGTGAAAGAGATTTTTGCAATACGTTTACTGGCTGCCAATGCCTGACCTGCTTCCACGCCATAACCATTAACAATATTAATCACGCCAGCAGGCAATAAATCGGCTATTAATTCCATCATCACCAAAATAGAAGCGGGTGTTTGTTCGGCGGGCTTCATAACCACACAATTACCGGCGGCTAATGCGGGTGCTAATTTCCAGGCGGCCATCAGCAAAGGAAAGTTCCACGGAATGATTTGCCCAACCACGCCCAGCGGCTCATGAAAATGATACGCCACAGTATTTTCATCAATTTCACCAATCGAGCCTTCTTGCGCGCGAATACAGCCTGCAAAATAACGAAAATGATCGACAGCCAAAGGCACATCAGCGGCGAGCGTTTCACGGATGGGTTTACCGTTATCCCACGTTTCAGCGATAGCCAAAACCTCAAGATTAGCCTCAAGTCGGTCGGCGATTTTTAACAATAGATTTGAACGAACGGTGACTGAAGTTTTCCCCCACGCATCTCGCGCAGCATTTGCGGCATCTAATGCCAACTCAATATCTTCAGCCGAGGAACGGGGTATTTGACAGAATACTTCGCCGTTGACAGGGCTTACATTATCAAAATACTGACCATTAACCGGAGCGACCCAGTTGCCGCCAATAAAGTTACCGTAACGTGCTTTAAACTGAAGTTTACTTGTCGGTTGGTTCGGGGCTATATAAAGCATTTCTTTCTCCTAACAGGGGTAAGTGAACGTGACGGGATAAGTAGCGGTTTTTATGTGGCATGCCGTTAGGCGTATGAGTGGCCTTTTTGCCGTCGTTGATATTTTTAACTTGTTCAGTAACAATTAATTCAAAAACACGTCAATACTCACTCTTACTGCACTAAACTCTGTCTATTTCTACCACAATTTTTTAAAATATCGAACAGTACTTTTCTTTTTGGACAATTCATCCAACAAAACTATATATTTAATCCTGTTTTTTGACTATAATTGCTAAAATTTACCATTAAATTGATATTTTATGATTATTGAGTTATCTGTCGAGAATTTCCGATCCATCAAAACAAGGCAAACATTTAGCCTTACCAAATCTAATTCTGATGAATTAATCGGAAATACGTTTGATCCCAATGTTCTTAGTGCTTTGCCACTACTTCGGTCAGCTGTCATTTATGGTGCTAATGCGGCTGGTAAGTCTAATTTCATTAAGGCTGTAAAGGTGATGAAAGACATAGTGGCAAATTCAGCAAAAAACACTCAACGTGGTGACAAGTTACCCATTACGCATTTTAAATTATGCGATTCAACAGTTGGAAAACCAACAGAATTTGAGGTGACTTTTATTGCTGAAGGTATTAAGTATCAATATGGTTTTTCCGCAACAGCTGAAAGAGTAATGGAAGAATGGTTGTATGCTTTTCCAAAATCAAGGCCGCAACGCTGGTTTATTAGAGCATTTGATGAAGCTACAAATG
>JAPLRW010000198.1 GCA_026398935.1 Methylococcales bacterium | reverse complement strand
GCCATGCACCTTTGAGGTTTCAATGCGGATGGCGCTTCGCTTATCCGCGCTACGTTTTGCAATACCTATTTAAAATCAACAATGTCATATTATCGACGCAATCGTGTTCCATGTGGGGCGTATTTTTTACGGTGAATTTATTGAAACGGCGTTCGCGATTGTTGGTGGAGTCGGGTTGGCAGGTTTTTTGCCTACCATTTCTACCAATGCAAAATCAAACCTTGCCCAGATTTTCTTGGCATCCACGCTTATGACAGGATTTCCCGCAGCAGTATATAAAGCTCGCCATTTGCCGATAGTTTCAAACTGGGCATTACGGTTGACATGTCCGCCAGCTGCTTTCATTTTCAAAGCCTTACGTTTTACATAACCATTCTTTTTTAATAATTTCCTGACAATATTGCGACTGACTTTGAAACCCTCTTCGGCCAATAAGGAGCCAATTTTAGCGCAGCTCAAATTAGTCCATTTTTTCGTTTCATCCATTGGGTCGCCTGCGGGTATGCTCTTTTAAAAGAGACAGAAATACCTCATTTATGGCCGTTTGTTTTTTAATGACTTGTTTTCGACCACCGCCCGCTTTTCTTCCTCGCTTTTTGGGGATAGTTGCCTTCACTTTGAGTTCATTTATCCCGCGCCGAATGGTATTGCGAGAACAGGAAAATAGCTGAGCAATATAGCTGATGCCGCCATAAGGAAGTTTTAATGCTTCAACTCCTGCATACAGTCGCTTATCTTTTTCGGATAGTCGGTCAAACACTTCTTGCATTTTTTTTCAATGTCTAGTGAGTAAGCAGGCTGCATTATTGGTTTTGCATAATGTTTTAGTCCCTTAACTTTACCGCATTACAATGACTACTTGCTCAAGTTATTTCGTGCTCGTTCCTAAGCAGGTGGCAACAGTGTCTCGCCACTTATCATTGGGCTCTGAGAAAACGTCTAATTTATTGGGAAATTTCATATTTAAACTCCTAAAACTTTATGGGTGATACGTAAAAAACAGTCCATGCTTCGACTAGATCCAGCACGAACGGTTTTTTACGCAATCAACTGCTCTTTCTAATGAGTCTGAATTTAATCAAATCCATATTCCTGTTTGCTATTGCGCAAGACCAAAAGCACCCAGTTCAAATACTGATGCTGTGGTTTTTAATGTTAACTCCGCCCAGTAGCGCGCATTACCTACGGTGACACAGTTCAATGTAGCAGTGGCCGTTTGACTGTTATATGTGGCGCATTGGCTTGTGGCGGTTTGGTTGCTAAAAGCGCTGGATTGCAGCGCAAACTGTAACGGCGTGTTATTAACCACGACTAACTCTGCACTTAAGACGCTTCCTGCCACGGTTATACAGGGAATGCTGAGTTTGGTTTGTACGAAGCTGGCACATTGATTAGCGGTGACAGTATTGCTGAAAGCACTGCTGAGTACATCGACTTTTACATTCAGATTATCGACATGTACGGTTTTGTTGAATGTGCCATAGTTTGGATGACTAAAGTTGAGTGTGTAGTCGCTATTGGGGGTGACTTCCAAACCGTAGCCACCCGCCGAGGCGGTTTGCGTACTGTTGCTGGCCGACAGCGCAACGGCAATATTCGCCAGACCTTCACCCGCCGTATAAAATTGGTCGCTGTTTTTATCGTTATACACGACGCCTAGGATAATGGGTTTATCGCTGCTGCGCGTACCAAAATCGGTGGTCACCATGCCCGCATTATAACTGTAACCACTTTGGCTAAATGTCCCAAAGGCTAAGCCCACGCCCACTTCACGATAAGCCGCATTAAGGATATTAACCCGATGACCGCGACCAGAAACGTCTTTATCAATAAATAAGCTATCGTGCAGCTTTAAAGCCGTTGCTGCTTGATCTATTGCTCCGGTCGTACCTTGCCAGGCAATATTTTCACCAGCCGTTTGGTAAGCGTAATTAACCGCACTCATGCGAGCAAAAGGGCTCAGACCCGTAAGATCATTATGTGCAAAATAACCCTGTTTTAGCATGTCTGCGCTGTGGTTTTTGGCAATAGATAAGAGTAGGGCGTTGGAGCTTAACGGTTGCACTGCCGTACTTTGTATGCTCCCCGATGGTACACCTTCAAATAAATCAATCTGTAACCGTTGCGCTTCGGTTAAAGGCGCGGCGCGAGCACGGTTAAGCATTTCTAAATGCGCTTGTTCGTTATTACTGGGGTCTCCGTAATCAAACGCCATTGCCGAGGTAGTAAACAATACTGCGCTGAGTGCGCTTAATGTGTGTCGTTGCATCATAAATAGTGATCATCAAAAAAAGTAAACGATAATGGGAGGTCGGCTATACCCGTTAAAAATAACAGTCAGCAACACACTAAATAAGGCGTAATAATCCCTGTTTACGTTACGCCTTACACCTGTTCTGTCACATGCCATTAAATGTTAATACTGGCAGGAATGTTGCTGGGTAATAAAAAGGTATAGGGTATACGCGTTTGATTGCGTTGTTCTATGGTGCGTTCAATTTCCTGTAAGTTTTGTTTGAATTGTTGCAGCGGCCCACCAGCTTGCGTGACACGCCCATCGTTAAGCGCCTGACCATAAGGCAGGCGATTTTTCCGGTACTCGCCCAGTTT
>JAPLRW010000252.1 GCA_026398935.1 Methylococcales bacterium | reverse complement strand
ATAAGGCTAAATATTCCAGCAATGCTGCTTCACGGTTCTGACTGTAAACGCGGGTAGCGAGATGATCAATTGGTAAAATAAGCGGTTTAATACCAAGGCGCTCCTGTATCTCCTTACTGCGATCATTAGCGGCCTGAGCCGTTGGCAAAATCACACATTCACCGTGTTGATAAACACGAATACCATTAACGGGGCGTTCCATATAACCAACCACATTTTGTGTATAAGGGGATGGCTTGGATATGCTGACATTAAGCGGAAGATCAAGCTCCGCCAATTGTCCTACAGAAAAAAAGCGAAATTCCCGCTGTTGTTGCAAGGCGACGACTTCGTGACGATTGGATGCCAATAAAATTTCGCCGAGATAACGGCTGTGTGGGCGCTGCGCGCCAACAGGATAAAGATCATTCAGACTACGAAATATATCACTGTGTTCGGTTTTTTTAATCTCACGTAACAGAATATCCGGAGAATTCATGTCGATGCGTAACACATGCGTTAAATGCTGATCACTATTAAGGGTGACCAGATATTGGTACGGTGTCATCAACGCTAATTCGGCAATATATTCTATAGAATTACCCGGCTCAACACTGATCATCAGCGCTTCTATACCACCGATCATTTCAGTCAGACCACTGCGGTCGCGCTCCTCTAACAGGCGCTGTAAATGATTCTCAAAAAAATCCGAATTTTGTTTATCGCCAAACCGCGGCATAGTCGTTGAACAAAGCATGGTAAATTCCTTAGTATTTGTGGTGATTAAATCACCGTGTGTGTTATCAATAAACTCAGAATAATCCGCATTATGTGATGAACAATAATGCGTTGTAGTTATTCAGCCCCCCCTCTTAGAAAAAGAGGGAAGTGAATAAGTACAATGCGTTTTATACCGCAAAATAATTAATGGCTCCAATCAACGGCGTCCGCGCGTTTAATGACAATTTTACGGAGATCTTATCCAGCACAGGCAGAAAGCGCCCTTTCGCTGTAAACCCACGCATAAAATCTCCTTTCTGTAAGGCGGACACTATTTTTGGCCCTATGCCGCCACCGATAAAAACCCCACCTATCGCCAGTGACTTCAAGGCTAAATTACCGGCTTCCGCGCCATAAATTTCAATAAAAAGCCTAACGGCTGCTATACACAGCGCATCCTCACCCGTAACGCCCAACTGTGAAATAAGTGCATTTCTGTCAAGATCGCTCTTAATATCGGCAACCTCAGCACAAGGCAACGCGCGACCCTGTTGACAGAGAAAATCATGCAGATGACTAAACCCAATGCCCGATAGGATTCGCTCGTAACTCACATGTTCAGGATAGATCTGTCGCAGGTATGCCAACAACTGGTCTTGCTCGGTATTTTGCGCGGCGAAGTCACTGTGGCCTCCTTCGGTAGCAAGGGGGTAATGTTTGTGCCCATCCCAATACAAAATAGCCTCACCCAAGCCCGTTCCAGCCGCAATAACAGCGATATTGCCAACGTGCGCTTCTGCATTAGGATTTAGCTCGATTAAGTCCTGCTCAGAAAGATGCAGCATACCCAGCGCCATCGCTTCCAAATCATTCAACAGCTTTACATGGGGCGTATTCAATAGCTTCTTCAACGCATCCGCATCCAGCAGCCACGGTAAATTAGTCGTTTGGCAGCGTTGATTGATCACAGCACCTGCGACACCGAAGCAGGCTGAGGTGATTTCCCGCTCAGCCGGTAAAAAAGCCTCTAAAATGGCGTCAAATGTCTGAAACTGTTGACTTGAAAAGGATTTTTCCTGTAAACAGGTTAATGTGCCATCCTTCTCTCGAACTAAAAGAGAGAGCACTGTTTTTGTTCCACCAATATCGCCCGCTAGTATCACAATAAGCCCCTTGTTAATAATGATGTTTAAAAATAGGCATTAATGCATCAAGAAACCCATTGGCTACTTTTTCCGGCGACAGCTGATAAAAAGCCTCCCATGCTAATGAGCTATGTTCGTCATACTGATCCTCTTGTTCAGGGTGACGTTGTAACCAGCTTATTTTTACAGCATGCTCAATAAGCATATCGGTTAACAACACTTCCTCAATATGCACGGCGGAATGTTCACGAAAAATAGCCGCCAGCGCTTTTAACGCTTCAACCGTTAACTGGCGATAAACGGGTGCTTGAATTTTGTTCAACAAATGATTAACGTGCAACGTAAAACTTTTTTCGCCAGCCGTTGACTGCGAAAGAACATCCGCACTATTCAGATGGTTTTTACGGTGCAAATGCTCACCAATAGTTAAGCCTCCACAATGGTGCAATATATCCCAGACACTGGCAAAAAAAGCATTATTTTCCCTGCCAATACTGCCCTGAAATTCGCGCCACTCAAGCCAATTCTCAGTATTTTCACTGCGTTTTAAGTGCGTATTTTTAAAAAAACGGCTATCGGCTAATACATGCCCATCGCTCGCGATTGACGGCGTGTTAACTAAATCCAATTGATCTTCTGTCGTGCTATAGTTTTCGAGGATTTCCAGCACCTTTCTGGACAATTGATAAGGCGCTATAGAAAGAATTTCGTCAAAAGCCTGCTCCAGATTATTACCGCCCGATTCACGCTGCTGTCTGATTATCAGTAACTGCAAGATATGCGCCACCCGTACCGTGTGCATATCACTAAACAATTCTGGATTAGACTTGATTAGCATACCCAAATAAAGCACCAACTCCTGAATGATGATGTGTTCACTGGCCGTCGTGTTATGCACACGAATCATGAGCAAAATATC
This sequence comes from Methylococcales bacterium, assembly GCA_026398935.1. GTDB lineage: Bacteria > Pseudomonadota > Gammaproteobacteria > Methylococcales > Methylomonadaceae > SXIZ01. The sequence goes on along the minus strand of JAPLRW010000252.1, from coordinate 6,418 downwards.
TGACGAATCAGCGGGACGCGTTAAAGTTGTTCTGCTGCTGTACGCACGGCCTAAAGTAAGCGCATGCTGACGAACCAAAATGTCCGTGGCCGCTTGTTCTAAATTTATATCGTACTTACCCAATAAGCCCGCACAACACCTAACGATGTACCAAGCATGTTGATCACCAGCGCGCTCATAAACCTCTTCCAGCAAGTCACGTACATGTGCCGCCGTGCCATCCAATGCTGTCAATCCGGTCGTATAATCTAGGCCATGACGAAGACTAAGTAAGGTTAATAGCGCCAGTTGTGCGTAAAGATTGGCGTTGATTTTAAGCTGTTCAATAAGCACCACATCGCTGCTCATTTCCCAATTAGAAAGCACGTGTATTGCCAGCGGTACAGCAGCGTCTGCCGTTATCGGCAGTAGTTGGAAAAAAGGCCGTTCAGCATCTTCCCAAGAGGCTTTAGAGAATTGAAAGTCATGCAAATAGTTAATTTTTTCATAACTGGCTGTTTCTGCAAAATCCAAAAGCGTTCCAAGTTGCAAAGGAATACCTTGTATAGACCCTTGCTGCAATTCTTTGATAAAGGCTATCAGTATCTGACTGTGCTGGCTACTCAGCATATTCTGCTTTATAGGTATAATAAACAGCGGATTACCTGGCCTGTCCCAATGCTTATGGATATAGGACAATTCCAGACGTATACGCTGAATCAGTAACTGATTATCCATCGCCAGATAAAAGCCTTTTTGATTTAGGCATTGCGGCAGAAAAAGCAGTCGCTCACCCGCTAATATATACAGCTTGGATGTCGCCAAGGCACGCAACTGCCGCATCGGACGCCCAGTTAAGCCTATTCGATCATTTCTGCCGACATGCGTGTACGCTGCCGCAAGCTCAGTGGCATCTCTGATCTGAATAGGCGCAATTTCAGCAAGGGTTTGCGCGTGAATGCCTTGAGCCAGTAGATGATTCTGTACCCTTTCATCCTGCGCCAGTAATTGAATTTGTAGCGTGCAATTCTGGGGATATTTAGCCACTTTGTGGCGCCCCAGCGGATCTATTTCGTCGAGCGTCAGTAGATCATCCTGAATCAAACACCCTAAAACAAATAAACTTTGCGCCCAGACCAACGGAATATTTTTATTTGGCACACGAACCTGGCTATGGGGATTCGCTTTTTCTGCGGCAATCAAATCCAATGGCACACTGTACAATTCCGGTAACAATTGCTGGCCATTTTGCGCCACTAATAAACGCTCTAATTTAGTGCGATAGCCTATCGCGGCATCGTTATTGCCTGCGAATAAATGGTTAAGCAGTAAATAGGTGAAAAATAACGGCCATTCACATTCAATAGCCATAAATTGCTTTAATTCTTGTGCTTCGTAATATTGCCGATGGTTATCTTCTATTGCCGTTTGATGTCCATCTAACAAAAAGCGTTTACAACCGTAGCGGCCTTCCAGCTTTTCATAAATAATCGCCTCTGTTTTTAAACGCAGCGGCTGATTATCAACGGCAAACGCTGGAAATCCCGTGATGCTAAGCACGGCCGAGTCCGCTTCTTTAGAGAGTGATTCTCTGGGTAACAGTGATTCCAAGGCAATTCGTGTTCGAGCAATATCGTCACTGATCACATGTACAACCGATGCTTGCCCCCCCTCCTTACCAAATAAATTAAAACCCGATAGCGCTTCCAATGCCGCTTTTGCCATGCCAATGGAACTGGCATTTAACTCAGCAATACCATGATTAATTTTATGACCTCGCTCCCAAATCCCGTAATCCGGTGTGCGATACGTTCGACTAATATAGTGAACCAGATTTTGCACAAAATTGACTTCATCAATGGTAAAGACAATGCGTAAGCCGGATGCCGTCATTTGCGCTAGCATCAGTAAAAATAAAGACGTAGCATCCAGCTGCAAATGCCCCCATTCATGATCCCCCACAACAATTCCGCCAGACTGCGTATCGTACTTGGCATGTAAGGCATCCATTGGATGCTGTGACTGCTTAAACTTTTCAACTTTTGCCGCCTGCCGCATCATTGCCGTTAAAAGCCCGCGCATCAATTTAACAACACTGTGTTCCAGAACATAGGTTCGCCCCTGATTTTCGTCAACACGCCGGTAAGCCAGTGCCAAACCCCATACCGCAAGAATGCTATAAACATTATCCCTTACCCAAGCATCGGTATAATTGCCATGTGCATTAACAGCTGTGCTAGCAGGCAATAACCCAGTTATCCAGTCCTGTCTATTAAGAATGATGTCCTGCACCTGGGTGTAATAAGCATCCAGTTTATCGTTAGAATCATTGCGTGTCATAGTATGTGATAAGCCGATTTTCTTGTGAAAACGTTATAATCATACAAAATAACTAAGCAAATGTTGTGCCGTAATTGCTGCAACTAACAAGGGAGGCTTAATACCGCTGGGTATGGATTAGGCCGTTTTAAAAACAGCCTATTTTTCAGGGTTAATTAACGCATGGCGGGATTAAACAAATACCTATTGCTGACCTTAAAAAAACAAAAGCCCTGATACTTTTTTGGTTGCAACAAAACGCTATGATTATTCGCACCAAATTGACCTAAACCTTAAACTATCGCACTAAAAAAGTACTTTCTTAAACACAAACTTCATTACACGAGCATTGTTAATCTGGATATAACTGCGCCGCATTTATCCGCTAAACAACGCACACTCGCAGATTAAGCGTGTTTCTAATTGAGCACTGATTTACACTGACGCTACGCCAACACCAAGCGGCATGATGCTTGCTTGACGTATCCTATGTCATTTCGACTTTACATTTAATGGACGTTTCTAATGGGACAACTTACGCCGGAAGGCCAACAAATAATCAATAACCTTGCTCAGCGCTATAATTTTAGTCCTGACGCCGTATTCACTATGCTAACGTCGATCATCAATGGTAATGGCTCCATGGCACAGTTTAATCACCCTGAATTTGGTGGTTCAGGACAATGGATGAAGGGCGGCATGATTATGCTGGGCGATATGTTTAATAATTACTTAAAAAACAGTGTCGCTGGATTGTGCCAAGAGCTATCTAATCTAATCGCCAATCAACCGGGACTGATACAAAGTGGCAATTTTCAGTCGCAACATCAAGGTACACAACAACAAAGCAGTCTTAATGGCAATCAAAGCACTTATGCAGCAACAGGTGTCAATAGTTTATTTGTCCCGCCACCTGCGGGTAACTCAGGAAACTGGTGGCCAGCAGGCCTACAATTCCCTAACAGCACAGGCGCACAAAATAACTTACGCTATGCTTACTTTGCCACTATTCATCGCCTCGCTATCGAAGCCAATGGACATGTAACACTTTACGATACACTTGATCATCAGATTGGCGGATTTTCTCAGCAACAATCAGTAGGCGGCTCTATTACATTGACCAGTCAATATGGACTGATTGATGTTACTGCCCTACCCATTATTTCTATAGACAACGTTCCTGTAGAAACGCCCTCCTATATTCAACCATCACCCACCACCACTCAAACCGCCCTTTTTGATCCACAAACAATAATCCAAGAAACCAATATTTTTGACGCTATCGAAAAATTAGCCCATCTGAAAGAAAAAGGTATATTGACAGAAGATGAATACAGTGCGAAAAAAAGAGAGTTGCTGGACAGATTATAACTGCCGTATGACAGAGGAAAGTGCCTTTTTATATACCTGAAAGAATAGCATTGGCAACTACGTACTTTAAATAGCCTGCAACGAACAATCTCTTCAAGTATCTGCGCTTTGGGCTATGCAGAAAAATGGGTAAGTATCAACCACTGGAATCTGATAATTTTCTTGATTTGTCAGCGGCAACTCCCTTCCCGATTTCAACATCGCTTAACATCTCTAACCAAAAGCCGCATACCGTATGTAGTTTTTTGTTGATATTTAATGATAGAAAATAACATTACTGGAGACACAAAAAAACCCGCTAAGCCTTATGACTTGCGGGTTTGTTGTACTTCTTTGAGTTTCTTAAACTCTTTGTCGATGGCCTGATTCACATTGATAGATTAAGCAATTGTTTTACAAATAAAAAATATTCTGCATTTTCAAAACAACCAACAAAAGCACCAACAATTTTTCTTGCTTGGATGATATTGGGTGATATTGGATGAGTCAATATATTTGGCAATAGCTACCCACTACAAAAACATAGTAACTTAATAATGTACTATTCAAGAACGTATTTGGTACCCGAACCAGCCCAAAAAAAAATCCAAGCCGATGCAGCAAATTATTGCGCTGGCGTTTGTCAATGCTTCCCTCAACGCACCTTCATAGGATAGGTTATATTTAGCCTGTTAGCGGGTGGTTATTAGGCTGACTTAACCTTTGCTAAAAGCATTGATAAGTTAATTCGGGTAGCTATCCGAGCATCCGCTAACACTCCCACTTGACCGCGCTTAGTCTGGGGCGTTCTTTGTGCAATGCCAATATCAGCGGGCATAAAAAAGGCGCTCACATTGCTGCAATCGCCTAGGGTGTATGGGTGTTGTTGAATGCTTATAAATGCCCAACGATTTTTAGTATCAGTGCGGTAATGATGGTTATCTGAAGCAAGCCAACCCCAACAACCCACCGGATTAGATCGGCTTTTGTTTCGGCTATTTCTCGCTTTAACTCAGATTTAACCAGTTCAATTTTTAATTCTGTTTCCCTGATTCTTGCGTCTAAGTTTTTAGTGGTGACAATATTATCAAAATCGTGTGCATGCCTGGATTGCTCCAAGGCGGTATCTATTGCCTTAGTAATCGTTTCAACTTGTGCTGCCGCCTGTTGTTCAGGTATACCCGCCTCTTTTAGCTTTGTAACCAGTGCGTAAGTATCAATTGCTAATACTGACATTATTTGTCCTTATTGTTGGCTATTGCGCGTTATTGTAGTCTTTTTTGGTGAATTTGATAGCGGGTTAAAAGTGCGCCCGCCCTTAATCGATTAAAATACTGATACCCCATTTTGTATTAATAGGCTTCATTCAATATTTTTGTCACCGTCCGACAAGATGAACCAATTTCACGAGCGATTGCGTTAATTAACCATCCCTTTACCCTTAGTTTACGCACAGACTCAACTTGTAATTTAAATCTTAACTCTTTACAGGTTGGAATATATAGCCCACAACCACCATAAAACTTAACCATTTTATTACCCACCACGTTACCAAGCAGTTCTATAGTTTTTTTATTGATGGCAAGGGGGATATTCAATTGCATACCACCGCAATCATCAGATATTTGAAGCACTTCACCAAGCGTTAAGAAATTAAGCAAGTTTTGCAATGACTCAGGAAGTAGCGAGGTTATTTGTTCCGTAACCATTCCTGATGATTTAACCAGTTCTGAAAGATTCTGCATTGATTGCCTTTTGTTTTTATATATTAAACAATCTTTTACAAGGTAAAACCTTGTGATTTGGTAACATGCATTTTATTGTTTATTAACGGAACATCAATAATTGTTTAATAGATAGTATGCCTATGCAACATAGTGATACTTAAAGACACACAAAAATCTATATAATTAAGGTGTATGCTGAAGCATTTGTTTTATTGACAATAGTAAAAGCTATACCCGATGATGTAAGGAATTTATATATTTCTTTGGTAGGCTATTTTCCATGATCCATGCGGCGGCTGATAATTGTAAGTGGTGTAAGCACTATTTGAAAGATCGTAAATGTTTGTCTTTTCCTGAAAAAATTCCAGAAGAATTTTGGGTTGGTGAGAACTTGCACCGTAATCATGTACCGGATAACAAAGGTTATCACTTTGAAAAACTGAGAATTACACTTGGCCAAGGAAAATATTGATACTTTCAGATGAAGATATAGTCAGATTTAATCGAGAATAACGCCTCCAAATTAACAATTATTTGATTTCATTCAGCTTTATTTAGCTTTATTTACCCCTTAATAAAATACTAATCAACGATATGGATGGCGTTATCAGGAAAAAGAATTGAGTGAAGGGGTTATTTACCTAACTTGGCGCAAGTATCCAAGTAATCATCAGCGGATTCTTTAAAGCTTGCGTGTAGTTCAGCCTGTATATCACCCCAACTAATCAGCTTGTCATCCCCGCTTTCTATTCTGGAAATAGCCGTATCAGCTATCAGTGCGTCATGGTAGTAATTGATTAATTCCCGTAGGTATTCATTAACCATTTGTTTAACGGGTTTATGCTCAATAGCGGCTAAATGCTCTATTTCAGCAACCAAATCATCATCTAATTCTATCGTTGTCATGTTTTCACCTGCTTGGATTTAACTAAACAACCACCGGCTAAAGCACGGTGGGTTTAAGTTAACGACTGAAAGTCGGGATACACGTCGACTTAACGACGTGTCCTAAGGCTCGATTTCAAAGTCTTTAGAACCCGGCT
>JAPLRW010000022.1 GCA_026398935.1 Methylococcales bacterium | reverse complement strand
GGTGCTGTATGCCATTGGGCCACGTTTGGGGCCGGCAGTCTTGTTTTGGGGATTTCTGTTGGTTATCGCGTTATTAGCGCTCGGCTTACACCAGACAAAATTAACCCCGTTAAAACATTGGCATTGGTTCTTACTCTTGTTGGGCTTAAGTCAATTAGCCATAGAATATGCGTTATTGGTGGTTGCTTGGCTGTGTCTGCTGGGTTTACGCCGCAAGCAACCCATGCAAGCGGCTTTTTATTTTAATGCGCTGCAATTGCTATTGATTGCGCTGACCCTAGCCGCGGGTGTTTGTTTATTTTTAGCGGTAGAAAAAGGCTTGTTGGGATCGCCTGAAATGCAAATCAGCGGCAATCAATCGACGGCTTATGATTTAAACTGGTATCAGGATCGCACTGATAAACAACTACCCATTGCCAGTGTTATCTCAGTGCCGTTATGGGTCTATCGCGGCTTAATGTTATTGTGGTCTTTATGGCTGGCGGTCTATTTATTAATCTGGTTAAAATGGGGCTGGCAGTGTTTTGCAGTCGACGGACTGTGGCGCAAAGCACCGCCTAAAACGCCCGTGATTAACGTAGAGGAGGCAATAAAACCTCCGACGACTGAGTAAAATCAGGGTGCTTATTCACGTTCCCCTTTGACTTGTGCCCTTTAGGAGTTTTATCTAATAAATCTCCCCTAACCCCTCTTTTTCTAAGAGGGGGACTGCATAATGTGCAATTATTCAGCGTAGGGCGATTAAGTCCGGCAAGACTTCAGGTAATGCCGTATAATGCGACCTGAAGAGTCGGCTGAGCAGTCACTGTTTTATCGCAAGATAGAAGAGAGGAAAGTCCGGGCTCCACTGGGCAGAGTGCCAGGTAATGCCTGGGAGGCGTGAGCCTACGGAAAGTGCCGCAGAAAATAAACCGCCTGTCTTCGGATCGGTAAGGGTGAAAAGGTGCGGTAAGAGCGCACCGCGCAACTGGTAACAGGTGTGGCAGGGTAAACCCCACTCGGAGCAAGATCAAATAGGGGGACAGACGCGTGGCCCGCGCGGTTCCCGGGTAGATTGCTTGAGCTGTAGGGTGACCTACAGCCTAGATGAATGACTGTTCTCGACAGAACCCGGCTTATAGGCCGACTCTTTTTTTATCATTATGCAGTACCCTATCTTTAGTCTACGCAGCTTGTAAGCTCACAAAATGGCCGCAGAAATAGCCCATTTTGGAGGCCATGCATCAGACGCCGCAATCCTTCGATTGAATAAGAAATATCAACTCCGGTAGCACTTTTTAACCCGCTGCTGGTCAGGGTTTGCAACCCCCGTCACGGGTCGCATTAAATATAAAATATCGCTGGCAACCATTCTTTGTTAATATCAACATTTTTGAATGGTTCAGAAATTGAAGAAATACCGCCAAGTCTTTTCTTGGGTACTCGTCGATTTATTTCGGTATTGTTGTTATATTTGTGAGGTAGCAACCAATCAACATAAACACGCCAATAATTTGGTTCGGTCTGAATCATGTTTTGAATTTCTCCGTAAATGAGTTTCGAGTGTTTATAAAGGCTGAGCGTGTAGCAACAAGTTTGCTCGCCCATGGATTGTCAGTACGCACAAAACTCAACAGAGCCGTATCCTCCAGAGGAAAAAACAAAAATTTCATAATTTCCCCGACTTGGAATAATATAATCAATCTCATCGTTACTTACTTTTTGCCCACTCAGCTTCCCCGTAGATCCAACTAAGTAAGCGTCATATTGCGTCTCATCACCAGTATTTCTTGATGTAAATCTTTGGTCTTTTCCTAAACCTAAAACAAATTTTTTCCCTCTGGAAAAATCCCCAGTATAAGAACAACAGAAGCTTCCTTTTGCGAACCTGATTTGGGTTGCCGCTTCTGAACTTGCTTGATTAGAAATGCTCAGGAGGCTTAAAACAACTATAGCTTTTGTGGCAATCTTGATGTGTTTCACGTTAAATATCCTTCAAAGGTTGTACAG
>JAPLRW010000258.1 GCA_026398935.1 Methylococcales bacterium | reverse complement strand
CGCACCGCCTGTAACTCACCCGCTGGCTGCACATCAATGGTATCGCTTATGATTTCTTGAGTGGTATCATGCATAAAGAACTGGTTGAATGATGAGTAATTGGTTATATTTATTGTCAATTCAATACACGCTATTTAAAACAACACGGAACAATATTAATTTGCGAACGCATTTTCACCGTATTATCTATTCCGTTAAATGCCTATACCGAACACCACTAACAAATGTCTCGCAACCAAAAATCACGCCAACATCTCATTGATCACGCAGTATAGCTAAATACAAAAATATTATTTTCTGAATATACCCACAGAGCTACAAAATACGCTTTTTTAAGCAAAACGCCTTTAAAAAGCGTTGTATTTTGTGTTGTGCATCACGTTTTTTCTGGTCATTAAGCACTGCAAAAGATCAACACACCACTGTGTCGCCAGACATTAAGGCCTACACACGAAAGCGCTTGAGCGTATAGACAGGTGAATGGTAAATATAACTGTCGCTAACGTCATAAGTCGTTGCGTAAAAGAAACCATTTACAGGGAATAAATGGGAAGTGGCTAAATTAACGGTGCAAACACACTTTTGCTATAGAGCCCTATAAAAGCATAAATCAAGAGCAAAACCAGAGACACCGTCACAGTAAACAACAGAAAAATGACGACTCTATTAATACTGCTGAAGTCGCTTTTTAAAGACCTCCTGCTTAAAATTGCGCGGCTTTCTCCTCAGCTTTCTGAGCGCCATCCATATCTTTTTGCAAACGTTTTGATTCAGCAATTAAGAGCCAGCTGCGTTTTTTTATATCCCGATCCGACCCAGCCAATAACGCCGCCTTTTTTGCCAAATCCTCCGCTAAACGGGGCTGCTCTTGCTTAAGCCTTATCACCGCGAGCTTATAGGCCAAAACAGCATTGCGCGGATCAATCCGTAATGCCCGTTCCATTTTAACGCCTGCTGACTCGTATTGACCGGACTGAGCGTTTTGATCCGCCTCCGTCGCTAAAGCCAATATTGCGGGTGAGAAAGAAGCGGTAGATATAGGCGGCACCACCGGAATCTCAGGCGCAACAACCGGAGGAACCACTGGAGCAACTGTATCAGGTGTTTGCACCAATTCCGGTGCGACTACCGGTGCTGGCACTGGCTCTGAAGGTGCAACAGGCGATGGTTCGTTAGCAATAACCTCCTCCATTTTAGGCAATAACTGCGCATCCGGTTCTTCAGGATACTTATACGTTTCTACCGTTTTAGGCGTTTCACGCGCCAAAACAGCAGGGTGACTCCGATAGACAGGCGCAGGATCTTGATAAACGTACTGCTCAGCACACCCCAGTTGGAATGTTGTAAGTATCAAGACAGGGAGTATTTTTTTGCGCATAAAAACTATAAATTAAAATAATTCAATATCATCGTCATCAGGTAAGACATTAGCGGCAGCAGTTGCTGCTAATACCAATGCTTCTTCAATGGTCTTGCCGCTAACAATGGCATCAAACATAATTTTCTCTGATTCCATCGTATAACGATTACGAATATTCTCCTGAAATATTTTCCACTCTTGCGGATTATAAAGACGTTCAGGGCTTTCAACCAACTCAGACAATCCTTTCAAACTTAACGATACATGCTCCAGGCATTGTTGCAAACGATCATAAAACTGAAAAGCCATAATTGAAGAGTTGATTGTGTCGCTCGTAGCAACACAATGCGCCAACGCGGCTTGCTTGGTATCGCTATCGGGCATCGTCGTTAACGCCGCATTGATTCCTTGTAAATGCTCAACCATGCCAGTAAAAGAGGCCGTCAACGCATTAACCGAGCCGTCACCGACTTTCATGCTATTTTCAACCTGAGTGACCGATACTGTTAATAATTTCACAGTTTCGCGTACCTGACTCCAATCTAGGTCTGGCCGATTAGCACTTGAAAATTGCGTCATACTGAATGCCTCGATGTAATAAAATTACGTTTTAAAAATGTCAGATAACCGACAGTGACTTAACCATTATCAATATGTACCGCCTCGGCCATACGCGTAGTAGGCACAGCAATCGGAACGTATTGTTTGAAATAAGCGGTGATACCATTAAATATCGCTTTGGCTACCTTCGTTTGATGCACATCACTCCGTAATTTTAATTCTTCTTCAGGATTAGAAATGAATGCAGTCTCTACAAGGATAGACGGTATATCAGGAGATTTCAATACCATAAAACCCGCTTTTTGTACGGCTGATTTATGTAAAGGGTTAACACCCTTAAAGTTAGCCAATATTTTCTTGGCAACATTTCCACTGGCTTCCGTGGTAGCAGTTTGTGATAAATCTAATAAAACCGAGGCCAGCATATCATCTTTATCATCTAAACTAACACCACCCACTAAATCAGCGGCGTTCTCATTATTAGCTAGCCAACGTGCGGCTTCACTGGTAGCCCCACGATTAGAGAGTGTAAAAACAGATGAGCCTTTAACTGCCGAATCTTTAAACGCATCCGCATGAATAGACACAAATAAATCCGCTTTAGCGGCACGCGCTATCTGCATACGTTGCCTTAATTTAATAAACTGGTCGCCATCACGTACCATAACCGCTCTCATGCCCGGTTGCCCTGCAATCAATCTTTCCAATTTTTTAGCTATAGCAAAAACAACCTGTTTTTCTTCCGTTCCAGCCGCACCATGCGAACCGGGGTCTTTGCCACCATGCCCCGCATCAATCGCGATAACAATGTCTTTAGCCGAATGCCTGCCAGACGTTTTACGACTAACCGCTACGAAATTATTAGCGGTAGCCGTAACGGTTTCGTCTGCTTTTTTTAAAGGATTTCGTGCAACGGTTTTAACGGACATAATAATCGCTGGGTCATGTGACTCCGTAACCGTTTTCGATGCATTTTGCACAGACACATCATTTATTTTTACCGTATCCACTTTGGCTACGGTTATTAATTTTGGCGGCGCAGTACTGACAATAGTACCAGCATTATCCGCATTAAACAGGTCAATCACGACACGATGCCCATACGTATCACGCGGGCTTAAGGTAAAGTTTTTAAACCTAACCTGTTTTTTCAATTCCACAACAATCGTAAAATCATTATTGGCATTTAACGCGGTATAAAAACGTGAAAACAGCCGATTATCACTGGATGGCTGTCTTAAACCGCTGGCTAAGCGAGCTTTTTTAAGATCAATAACCAAGCGTGTCGGATTATGCAACAAGACCACATCCGTTATCGGCATCGATGTTGTATCTAAAACAAGCCGCGCCTGCGTAGGCTGCGTCCAATAACGCAACGAACTAACGGTTAACGCTTCTGCCGATACTAAACCAGCCATGCACTGCAAACCCATAAAAGCTAAAACGATACAAGTATTTCGCATTTGACTACCCTCAATAGCTATATTTCGCTTTAAAGTATAGCAGTATCTCTTTGTTTTATCACGCTACTTAAATTATTTTTTAACTCGGGATTTACAATATCTAGCGTTAAGGCACGTCCTGACTGCTCCACACAAAATCGTACAATTAAATCCGGCGCCGGTAACAAGCTCATTCCTTGCTCCGGCCACTCGATAAAACACACCCGCGCTTGCTCAAAATAATCCCGAATCCCAATCCATTCCAATTCTTCGGCGTCCATCAAACGATAGAGATCAAAATGTGCAATACTGCGTTCGCCAACGGTATATTCTTCGACCAAGGTATATGTAGGACTTTTAACCGCCCCGACATATCCCCCTGCTCGCAAAAAGCCACGTACCAGCGTAGTTTTACCCATGCCTAAATCACCCTGCAAAAAAACCAAACAGTTATCCGGCAATGCTGTCCATAGTTGCGCGCCAAATTGCTCAGTCGCCGCAGTATCGTTAAGAAAAAAAGTCATGCATTAACCCCTTGGCGTAAATAAGGCATAAGATCGCTCGCTAATAAGCCACGCTCACCCGCATCAGCAGCAGCCTTATCTGCCGCCAAACCATGCAGATACACGCCCTGCTGCACGGCGTCTAACATACCCATGCCCTGTGCGCATAAACCCGCGATCACACCCGTTAATACATCGCCCATACCGCCACTGGCCATACCCGGATTTCCGGTGCTTGATATACTCATACTGCTCGCATTGGCAATTAACGTCCCCGCCCCTTTTAAAACCACCGTTCCCCCATAGCGCGCCTGTAGCATTTTGACAGCGGCGAAGCGATCTTGCTGTACCCTGGTTGTTGAACACGCTAATAATCGCGCCGCTTCACCAGGATGCGGCGTCAATACCCAATTAGGATGCGCACTTGGCTCTAACGGTTTCTTTGCCAGTAAATTTAACGCATCCGCATCAATGATTAAGGGTTTAGTGGTATCCAATACTGCATTCAACAATGCGTCAGACCAAGCCGTTTGACCTAGCCCAGGCCCAATAACCACCACGCTGGCGTTAGCCAACAATAGCACTAATTGCTCTACCTGTTGTACCGAGTGGCTCATCAATTCAGGAAGAGTCATATTAATAAACGCCGCATGTTCAGGACGGGTCGCCAAACTGACCAAACCACTACCAATCCGCAAAGCAGCCTGAGCCGCTAACATAACCGCACCTGAAAAACCGCATGCACCACCGATGATTAACACATGGCCGTTAGAACCTTTGTGCGCGCAACGCGAGCGCTTAGGCAAAGGCTTATAGGCCACTTGGTTAAGAGAATGCGGCATTTGCGCATAAAGCGCTGGCGCTAGTTTTAAATCCGAAACCACTAACTCACCACAATAATCCGGCGCGTCTCCCGTACACAAACCTTGCTTTAACCCTATAAACGTTACCGTACAATCCGCATGCACCGCACAGCCCATTACCGCGCCAGTATCGGCATTAATGCCTGAAGGAACGTCAACGGCTAATACTGGCTTAGCACTCCTATTAATAGTCGCAATAGCATCCGCATAAAGTCCTTGTATCGAACGAGATAAACCTGTGCCTAATAAGGCATCAACAACCACGTCCGCAACGACAGCCTCATTTGCAACATAGGCGTGTACTGTTCCTTGTGCGTTAATAAATGCTTGATAAGCCTGTAAAGCCTCTGCTTTTAAACCAGCGCAATCACCTACGGCATAAACGCATACTTGCAATCCTGCATTTAACAATAGCTGCGCGATAACGTAGCCATCTCCGGCGTTATTACCAGCACCACAAAAAACGACAAACGTTTGAGCATCCGGCCAGCGCTTACGCAGAGTATTAAAAGCCGCCTCACCTGCACGCGTCATTAATTGAAATCCCGTGCTACCGCCCTCAATAGCCAATTGCTCCAAGTCTCTAATTTGGAGGGTGTTATACAATTTCAGAGGTCGTTTCTGTGTCATCATCGCCATGCTCTGTGGAAAAAATCATTGTGTAATACATCATGTAGCGGCAACTGTATTTATCGTTTAATACGCTGGTTATTTCACATACCTCACAGAGGTGAATCTACTAATTTTCCAAAACAACAGAAAAGATTTCGCCATAAATGTGAAACAACATCCAAAAAAATAGTATCGAGTTACAATTAAAGGTTTACCAAATTTACCAAATAAATTACACTAAAAGCAACAACACTAATAAAATTGCCTGTATTCATTTTGACCGCAGCATCTTAAGCGGATTCTAAAGAATTAAAAGGTCAATATGCCCTTCAAAGTTGCCATACTGTGTATTTATGCTAACATGTAACATTAGGATTAGTGAATAACTCACTACTCTACTTAATAATTTTACAAAAAAGCCGTTTACGTTGTACCCTTAACTTCCCATTTTTACCCTTAACTTAAGGAAACTATTATGATTAAAAAACACCTATTTGCACTTGCTGCCTTAACCAGCGTAGGTCTCATGCAGTCAGTACAAGCCAGTGAATTCTTAGATGATCGTTGGTATGTAGCACCTTTTGGTTCGTACGTTAGAACTGGTGGTGATCGTAACGCAAGCGACGCTTGGGGCGGCGGCATGGGTATCGGCAAAATACTCAATGAACACTTCAATGTTGAGATCAGAGGTTTTCATCAAGAATTCAGCAGTAAATATGGCTTACAAAGCTTAACGGGCGGCACCGCTGACGTACAATATTACTTTCAACGTGACGCATTCTCTCCTTACGCGGTTATTGGTGCAGGTGGTATGAATAGCTGTGTTTCTGCTAACTGTGGCGCAAGCGTCATTGGCGAAGCGGGTCTTGGTTTCACTTACGAACTGCATGATAACCTATTGTTCCGTACTGACGTACGTTACCGTTACACCAACGATCTTGATTCGCACATTAACCCACGCGACGAACAGTTTCATGACATGGTCGTAAATGCTGGCTTCGTGATTCCTTTTGGTGACAAACCCGCTGCAGCACGCGCAGCAGCTGCACCTGAAGCAGCACCTGCTCCCGTTGCAGATTGCTCAACAATGGATTCAGATGCAGATGGCGTTAACAACTGTAATGACCAATGTGCTGGCACTATTTCCGGTACACAAGTTGATGCACAAGGTTGCCCAATTAGATTGGAGCTTAAAGGCGTTCAATTTAGAGTTGATTCAGCTGAGCTGACTATTCCTTCAAAAATCATTTTAGATAAAGTGGCTGCTGATCTTATCAACTTCCCACAAAAAAATGATATTGAAGTACAAGGCCATACTAGCAGCGAAGGAAGTAACGCGCATAACTTGAAGTTATCACAAAAACGTTCACAATCAGTCGCTAGTTACCTGAAAATGAAAGGTGTAACTAACAGAATGTATGCAAAAGGCTATGGCGAAAGTCATCCTATTGCTAGCAACAATACAGCGGCTGGAAAATCACAAAACCGTCGTGTTGAATTGGTTTGGGTTGGAAACTAAGTTCTAAACCAACCTCGCTAAGACTGTACATAAAAAGCCTGCTGTAAAGCGGGCTTTTTTTTGCGTGGATTTTTATCTTTAAAAAAGCATTAAGCAACCAAGCCCTACAACACCTTTTCCAAATACTGCACAATCAACTGCACATTCCGCTGTCCTCGAAACTCATTAATATCCAGCTTATAAGCGGCATTCAGCTTACGAATACCCAACCATTGCTCCGCCTGCTCAATATAAAAAGCAATCGCATCAATCAGTAAATCACTGCCCTGTTTTCTTAACACCAGCTTCAAATGCTGCCCACCCAGCACCCGCGCTTGCACCACATCAAATTCACCACTAAAAATTGGCTCAGGGAACGCTTGCCCCCACGTACCCGCATTGGCTAATTGTTCTGCAAATTCAATACAGACGTGCTGCTCATCCAGCTCACCATCCGAATACACTTTTTGTTCTAAATCAACCTGTTTTAAACGCTCACAAATCATCGCATCAAACGCCAATGCAAAGGCAGGGTAATCATGCATTTTCAGACTCAAACCCGCCGCCATAGCATGTCCACCAAATTTACTGAGTATTTTAGGGTGCGCTGCCGCCAAATCGCTTAATACATCCCGAATATGCACACCGGGAATAGAACGTGCAGAGCCTTTAATTTCATCTTTCCCCGCAGGCGCAAAAGCAATCACCGGACGATGCAGACGATCTTTTATTCGCGAAGCCAAAATACCAATCACACCTTGATGCCACTCTTTATCAAATAGACACACCCCAGCGGGCAAATGCGCATCATCAAACGCTTTCATTTCTTTCAGCAGACTCATGGCTTCATTTTTCATCTGCCCTTCTACATCACGCCGATCTTTATTTAACGCATCCAATTCTAAGGCAATTTTTTTTGCAACTGCCGCATCGTCGGTTAAAAGACATTGAATACCTAATGACATATCATCCATACGTCCGGCAGCATTAAGCCTAGGGCCTAATGAAAAGCCCAAATCTCCTGCGGAAAGCGTCGCCATAGAGCGCCCGGAAATCTGAATAAGCTCACGCAATCCAGGCCCACTACGCCCGGAGCGAATTCGTAACAACCCTTGATGCACCAACGCACGGTTTAGTTGATCCAGCACCACTACATCCGCAACGGTTCCTAATGCAACATAATCCAACAAATGTGCCAAATTCGGCTCAGGTATCCCCTGCTGTAAAAACCAATTTTTCTCACGCAAACGGCTCCTAAGTGCCATTAACACATAAAAAATCACACCAACCCCCGCCAAATGACGACTGGGGAATGTATCACCGGGTAAATTGGGATTAAGCCATTAACACATAAAAAATCACACCAACCCCCGCCAAATGACGACTGGGGAATGTATCACCGGGTAAATTGGGATTAACAATCGCATCGGCGTCAGGCAGCTCCGTCCCCGGCAAATGATGATCCGTAAGCAACACCTTAATGCCCAGCGACTTTGCCGCCAGAACACCTTCAATACTGGAAATACCATTATCAACCGTGATAATCACGTCTGGGTGTTGCAGTTTCGCCAACTCGACAATCTCAGGCGTTAAGCCGTAACCGTACTCAAAACGATTAGGCACAATAAAATCAACCTGCTTTAAACCCAATAAACGCAGCCCTTTTAACGCGACGACGCAACTCGTGGCGCCATCCGCATCAAAATCAGCCACAATCGTAACGCGCTGTTGCTGCTCTAAGGCAATAATCAACGCCGCGACCATTTTTTCCATGCCCGACAACAACCAAGGTGACGGCAATACGCTAAGCCCCCTATTCAGCTCATCCAAATGCCGAACCCCCCGACTCAGATAAATACGTTGTAGAATCGGATCCATCTCACCGAATTGATTGTTGCTCTTCAGTGTGCCAGACACCTTAGGCGCTGGACGAGGTAAAATAATTTTTTTGACGCCTTGATAATACATATACATTCACTGTTGTCGTGCATTGCTCTACTTGAACGCATCAAAATAATGACCGCGCATCAATTCAATACTTAAATTAAGGAAAGTTAGCCGGTAGGGTGCGTTATCTGGTACATGAAATGCACTCCAGCATTAGCGGCATAGTATTAAATCTTCATGCCTAAGCACATACTAATGAATCCCGCCTTGGCACTTCGTTTCAGGCTGATCATAGCCCAACGTATCCAGTTCCGTTTTGGGATGCAAAAAACCTTCAATCGGCGCAACCGCCACCAACGAACGATCCGCTGCTAATAAAATTGGCTGACGTAACTGCCCATCCCACGGACGAAAAGACAATGAATTGCCCTTATACCCTTGCAACGCAAATTGCTCACTTAACAAATACGTCTTAATAGCTGCCAGATCATTAGATCGTACGCGCGTTGCCGCCTCGCCAATCGCCCGCACCGCTAAATAAGCACTGTAATCCTGCTCCTCCATCCAACGGCCATTCTTCTCTTTAAAACGATTTTGCATTTGAATAGCGCCCCATTGCTCATGGGTTTTATGCCACGCGGTCGCTATCAAACCTTGCGTACCAATCACGGGTCTAGGTGACCAAGTACGATAGCCTAAATATTCACCAAATACGCCCTGCTCATCCGCGACGACCAACACATCATACGCATCACCCTGCGTAAATACCGGCACATCTGCTTGCTCAGTTTTACGCGCATCATAGCTATGCTCCCACTTTTTCTCCGCCACCAACTTCATACCAAAGCGTTTCGCCGCACGTTTAATGGCATCTGCGTACAACACATCTTCCGGCGCTTCCCCCACTACCAAAAACCATTTTTGCCAGCGTTTCTTGAGCATAAACTGCGCCAATGCATCCGCACGCATCGCGCGACTAGGCTGAATATGCAACATATTTGCGCGGCACTGTTCATTACGCAACGCATCATCACTGCTCGCAATATCCAAAAACAAATGCGCCTGAGCAGTTTTTGCATCCGCAATCACTAACAATTTTTCTGCTGGTAAATTAAGCAACACCAACGCGTATTTTTCGGCAATTTTACGGTTAAAAACCGCCAGCACATCGCCATCCAGCGGTACGACAAAGCTATCTAACGCGAAGGTTTGATGGGTAAATTGTCCGGTAGTGTTATTGTCAGCAATCGCTAATGCCGCCCCAGGCTCACCTTTATTGCTGATAAAAGCATCCAAATTGGATAGCGCAGCAGGTGCTTTTTGTTGTTGCGTTAAATACGCAATCCGTAACTGTTGCGTTTTCGGCGCTGCATTCGGTGCCGCATAAAGTGCTGATGACACCCCCAGCAGCAGGGTAATAATCACCGTGGATCTATTTTTCATTGTTAGCACACGCCTCATCAAAAGCCATACAAACTTTCATTGTAACGGAAGCCCCGTTATTTGAGCCATCGGAGGTGTATTATTTTTTATTTACAGTCGATCAGTTCTTGAAATGGTATT
>JAPLRW010000225.1 GCA_026398935.1 Methylococcales bacterium | reverse complement strand
TCCCGTCTATGTACAAATGGCTATTATGTTTCAAGAGTCAAGTTTCGTTGCCGATGCCCGTCCGCCGTTTGAGCCTGGACGAGCCGTCCAGAGCAGTGCCTTTGGCTATGCACAGGCTAAAGATGAAACATGGGATCATTTCCTCACCCATTCACACCGCGCCAGCGCTGACCGCGATGATTTTGCCGACGCCTCTGACTTTATCGGCTGGTATTGTAATCTGAGCTTCCAAAAACTGCATTTATCTAAATCAAACGCTAATGACCTATATTTAGCGTACCATGAAGGGCATGGCGGCTATCAAAAACAAACCTTTCTCAAAAAAGCCTGGTTAATACGCACCGCTCAAAAAGTGGGTGTACGCGCTAATAATTACCATAATCAGTTACGCCGCTGCGAACAGGCGCTAAGGTAAGCATTCCTCTTTGCCTTGAAAAAGGAATAGGTGAATACTGACGAATTTAAAAGTAGCCCCTGATTTTTTGATACACTAGGACACTTAACTTTAACGCTAAAGGAAAAAATCGTGAATTTTATTCAAAGCCGTTTTATTACCCTTTTTACCCTTATTTTTATAGGATTAACCATGTTCTCAGCGGCCAACGCTACCACGCCCGACGAAAATAAAAAAGCGGGTGAAACTTTTCTAGCCGCCAACGCTAAAAAAGCCAACATTAAAACGACTGCAAGCGGCTTGCAATACGAAGTTCTCACCGCTGGTAAAGGTACAACATCACCTAAAGCGACGGATAACGTAACCGTGCATTACAAAGGCACAACCATTGACGGTAAAGAATTTGACAGTTCTTATTCGCGCGGCGAACCAACGTCTTTCCCCCTAAACCGTGTTATTGCTGGTTGGACTGAAGGCGTACAACTGATGAAAGAAGGCGATAAATACCGTTTTTATATCCCCTCTACATTAGCGTATGGCGAAAGAGGCGCGGGCGGTGCAATTGCGCCTAATTCAGCGTTGATTTTTGATGTAGAACTAATCAAAATCCAATAATCCCACGAAATAAGGCAAGGATTTCTACCCTGCGCTTTAAATCAATGGTAAGTCGAATTCACCCGACTTACAGAATTTCCCAAAAGCCTTGCCCCGTGCAAGGCTTTTTTATTATGACACTATGACTCATTACCAATTATTCGCGACAACCCCCAAAGCCATGGAAGACATTCTTGCCGATGAACTAAAATCATTAGGCGTTGAACACACGAAAGCAACCATGGCCGGCATTGCTTTTCAGGGAACACTTGAAACCGCCTATCGACTCTGCCTCTGGTCAAGAACCGCTAACCGCATTTTATTGGTTCTCAGCAATTTTGAGGTCAGATCACAAGAGGATCTCTACAAAGAAGTCCAAAAAATCAACTGGTTTGAGCACATTCACCCCGAAGCAAGTATCGCTGTTTCGTTTAACGCTAAAAACTCTAAAGCCATCAATAATACCCACTTTGGTGCCTTAAAAGTGAAAGATGCCATTGTTGATCAGATGCGCAGCCACTTTAATAAACGCCCCACGATTAATACCGAACAGCCGGACTTACGCATCAATGTGTATTTAAACGGCGAAAATGCCCAATTAAGCATTGATCTTTCTGGGGAAAGCCTCCACCGTCGAGGCTATCGGGATATCAATCTTCCCGCCCCCATTAAAGAGAATCTTGCGGCAGCCCTATTATTACGCACAGGTTGGCCGAAAATTGCCCAACAAAAAGGCAGCTTGATTGATCCAATGTGTGGTTCGGGTACGCTATTATTAGAAGCAGCCATGATTGCCGCCGATTATGCACCCGGATTGTTACGTGACTATTACGGCTTTATCCACTGGAAGAAGCATGAGTCGACTATCTGGGAAAGCTTAAGAGCAGAGGCGATGCAGCGCAAAATGGCAGGACTCACGCACATGCCAGTGATTGTTGGATTTGACCAAGATCGCTATGCGGTTAATGCCGCGCAAACACACATCCAAAACGCCGGACTGCAAGACTACATTCATGTCGAGCGCCGCGATATTGACGACGCAAAACCCGCAACCAGCTGGCCGGTAGGGCTAGTGATTTGTAACCCCCCTTATGGTGAACGATTAGGTGACGAGCAAATAACCGCCGATTTATATTATCGTTTTGGGGAAACACTCAAAGCCCATTTTATCGACTGGAAAGCTGCAATGATTATCAGCAACCCTGAACTGGGGTTTCGCTTAGGCATTCGTTCGCATAAGCCCATTACCTTGTATAACGGCGCATTGGAATGCAAGCTATTAC
>JAPLRW010000056.1 GCA_026398935.1 Methylococcales bacterium | reverse complement strand
GGATTACGAAGTGTTGACCGAATCTAGCACCGCTTTCATTCATATTGCCATGATAAATCTCATGCTTGGGCGACTTGAACGCTAAACTGAGGACTTTTGAAACACGCACTTAGGAATAGAATGCTTCAGAAAAAACACGTATTGCTAACAACGGCATATGCTTTAGAATGGACAGCATTAACCGTATCCATTATCGTCGAATCGTTTTCTTTTATAGCTGAGTAACCCATGCCAATCCGTCGTTTTTTAGCGCTATTTTTCCTATTATTACTGAATCTACTGACAACAGGCTGTGCGACAAAAAGGCAAATTGCGGTAGATTATCCCGTTGCCAAATCGACAGACCTTGCGCCTTTGCAAGGATACGATGCCATTGATGGTGATGATTACTATGTGCAGGTCGTTTCAGCATTTGATTTTAAAGGCGATAGTGCTTTAAAAGGCGGGTGTAATGAATTAGGCCCGAAGTATGAAAGTGGTAACTTGTCTGCGGCGTTAGTGTTTGCGGTGAATAACGATAAGCTAAAACTAAGGCGCGAGGCCAGTGGCTTTCTTTATGAGGCGACGACGGGTAAATGTAATTTTCGCTTAGAAACCAAAAAAGCCTTGCTCACGCCGTGGATGCGTTTAGATGCGGGGATTGATACCACCGTTGGCTACCATTTTTTTACCAGCACCAGTAGTGAAGCCGATTTTTCTAAGCTTATTGGTGATGTCAACGCAGCCAGTGGTTTATTGGCGCTCACGGGCGTTGGTACGGGCGTTGCTATTATGGGTAACCTAGCCAGTCAATGGATGCTACAGAATCCAACGCCAGCACCAAGCACTAAATTGCCGCCGTCTGCTAAAGCCAGTGATGAGTCTCATTCATTGCCAACGCCGATTGCCTTGTCGGGTAAAATCGTTACGCTAAACAGCAGTCGCTTAGCGGTTTACGAAGTGGTTGAAAGTGGCTCCAGCGTGTTTGGCCCAGAGCAGAAAATCTTGGGTGAAATTAATATTTATCCGATGACGACGACGTCCTTATTGCTTAAATCTTCGTCGTCAGGGCTGCCGGATGCGCGTGATTTATCGTTGGCCGAGCTTTGGCAATCACCTATTAAAACCGGTAATGGCGACATCAGTTTACAGCAACTGATCAGTCAAATTAAAACCACAGAACCGATTAACTTAAAGCCTGTATGGGCTAATTATGCAGAGGTCGAAGGGGCTTGCCTTGCCCTGAAGCGCACCTTAAAAGAATTGGGCTTTAACAAATTTGATCGTAATGCGGTTTTATACTACTTTTTGGAGCAATCCCGTGATTGGCAACAGTTTAATGCGCCGACGATGCGTACCCAGCCGGAT
Organism: Methylococcales bacterium; assembly: GCA_026398935.1. Taxonomy (GTDB): domain Bacteria; phylum Pseudomonadota; class Gammaproteobacteria; order Methylococcales; family Methylomonadaceae; genus SXIZ01. The sequence continues at coordinate 1,849 of JAPLRW010000056.1, read as the reverse complement.
GATTTTAGTACCGCGCAGTTAAAAAATGCCCATGCGAAAGGTTTTTCGGCGTGTTTAACCAAAAGTGACTATATCACTATGCAACACTTAGGCTTGCCCGTGAACAGTGAGCAAGATTGGGGCAGTATTCTTTCGTCCGAGCAGCAAAAAGAAAGTACGTTTAATGCTATTCATGCGGCAGAGCGGCAATTACTGAGTATTATTAAAAACCCCAATCCTGCGGAAAGGTCACAGCAGTTGTATCCCTTACTCGCCACTAAGAATGGTGCGGGTACGGTGTTATTGCAAAATCATTTGGGAAGCTTTGGTTTAGAGGCCTTGTTGCAATTACCTGAGTTGGCAAAGGAAGGGGCGCAAGTTTCAGCTGAGCAATTAAATCAAGTATTAGGGGTCTTAAACATAGATCGGTTGAGTTGCGTGCGTCCCGCGCCCGAACAAGACAAACTATTAAATAATGTCGGTATTTTGTTGTTTTCTACCAAGCCCGGTAGCGCGGCGGTTAATGGCGGGGCATTGGAGTTTGAAGTGACAGCAGGGAAGATTTCACGCATCACCCTGCAATTGCCGTCATACCGTGATTTTGAGCAATCTTTAATCGATCATCCCAAGATTGCTGGTTGTCAAATTGAGCCTAATTTTTTCAAAGCACCGACGCCATAATTGTAGGTTTGTAGAGTGGACAGCGCTTTTCTGTCCACCAAATCAAGGTGTAATGTTAATCGTAATTATTCAGTTCCCCTCTTAGAAAAAGAGGGGTTAGGGGAGATTTATTAGATAAAATCCCCCTTTAGGTTTAAAGCCTACCCTATGGTTTTGCGTCACGCATAAACAGTATAAATACAGCGTAATAGGGAGTGTGGCTTGCTTTACCAGCAACCTGCTGTGGTGGGTGTTTTTGTCCCCGTATTATTCAGCGTCAAGGTACCACAGGTGGCATCCGTTTGACCCGTCGCCAATTTTGCTGAAAGGGTATAGGTAGTTGCAGTAGCTGCGGTGATTTCCAAATCATAGACTTTTTTTGCCGCAGGGCCTGAAACGGGTGAATAAGCAGAAAACACCGTTGGTGCGCCAGTATCGGGTGTTGTGCCTGCCCCCAAGTAACTGCTGTTATTCTGCATTCTCCACATTTCCATGGCATTCGCAAAGGATACCAATGCCGCCTCGGCTTCTTTACGTTTACTTTGCCGGATGTTTTCAATATAACTGGGATAAGCCACACTGGCGATAATGCCAATAATAGCGACCGTTATCAGTAATTCAATTAAGGTAAATCCGCGTGGTTTGCTGCTCATACGTTTCTCTATGCGTTAAATGGGTTATTGCTGCTTGCGATGACAGGGAGAATGACATCTTAAGTGCCTTTTAGGAGAAGCCCGTGGCGGTAATAAATACAGCGTTTAATGGGGGCAGGGCGTGGCTGGGTTAGGTGCGGGAAGAACACACACCCCCACGCGACCAGACGGTTCAATATACACTCTACGTTGTTCACTGCTGCCAGAAGTAGAAAGTTCCATGGTAATCGCTGTCACTGATCCCAGTCTGCCATCGGGTCGGTAAGTGGGCGTGTCATCCGAGGCATCTGCATTTGTTGAGGTTACCACTAAGGTAACGCCACTGGCTGCAGTAAAGTTTTGTATAAGGCTTCCCAGTGGAGCTGCGCCTATCGTTGAGCTATCAAGGAAGGAATACCACGTTGGTGGGGTTGTGCTCGTGTCGATAGACACGCCGGCAAACTTCACTGTTCTGATAGATTGACTGCGCGCGCCTTGTAATGCAACCACAATATCATTGGCGGACGATGTTAAGCGACTGCTAGCGATAGCCGATTGCACACTGGGTAATCCAATGC
>JAPLRW010000077.1 GCA_026398935.1 Methylococcales bacterium | reverse complement strand
GGATTTAGGGGGGGGGTGTGGGGTTTATCTGGGGTAACTATACGCTAACGGTTGAGCTTTTGTTTTTTATGTCAGGTGTATACCGTATGGATTGATAGAATATTGATAAAAATCAACACTGCTGCTACGCAATGCATGCCCTACAACAGTGTAAAAAAACCGCACAACGTATTAAGCGCGCGCAGGCTGTTTTACCCAGCGTTATTGCTATGCAACGTGGTTGTGAAAGAGACAACCACGTTGCATAAAGGCTAACGGCTAAACAAATTGCGACAACATGTTGTCCAAGGCGTGTTTAGCCTGTTTAGCGATGGTTTCAGGTACTAGAATGCGATTAACCACGATACCTTGCACGAGGTTTTCCAATATCCATAATAAATGCTGTGGATCGGTGCGGAACATGGTTGAGCACATACATAAGGTGGGAGACATAAAATGCACGTTTTTACCTTGCGCTTTACATTCTTCATGCAGACGGTTGACTAAATTCAGTTCGGTTGCAACCAGCCAACGGGTATTTGGTTCGGCATTTCTGACTATTTTCAAAATAGTTTCGGTTGAGCCAATATAGTCGGCTTTCTCGCAGACTTCAAAACTGGCTTCGGGGTGGGCGATCACTTTTGTTTCTGGGTAGCGCACTAAAAAGTTATCAATGTGTTCGGGTTTAAACACTTGATGCACGGAACAAAATCCTTTCCATAGAATTATTTTGGCGTCTTTGATTTGCTTGGTGGTTAATCCGCCCAGTGGCTGTTCAAAATCCCAAGTGACCATTTCTTCCAATGGAATACCCATGCGATAGCCGGTATTACGCCCTAAATGTTGATCGGGGAAAAATAATACTTTTTCCCGCTTGGAAAAACTCCATTCCAGAATTTTTTGCGCGTTCGATGAGGTGCAGACTGTTCCTTCATGTTCGCCGCAAAAAGCTTTTAAATCTGCTGCAGAATTAATGTAGGTGACTGGCGTTATGCTGCTTTCTACATCAATCACTTGCGCCAATTCAGCCCAACACTTTTGCACCTTAATCAGATTGGCCATATCGGCCATGGAGCAACCTGCCGCCATATCGGGCAAGATAGCGATTTGATCAGGACGAGATAAAATATCGGCCACTTCTGCCATGAAATGTACGCCACAAAAGACGATGTATTCTGCGTCGGCTTCTGCTGCATCACGGGAAAGTTTAAGTGAATCACCCCAGAAATCGGCGTGTTTAAACACTTCATCCCGCTGATAATGGTGTCCTAAAATAACGCAACGACTGCCTAATGCTGCCTTGGCAGCGACAATCCGCACATCACACTCTTCATCGCTGAGCAATGCATAATCTTGAATCGGTAAAGCAGAAGAAGTCATAAAGTAAAACTCTAGGTAAAAGGATTTAAGCCTGGTCATTATACTTTACTTAAGTTACCCAACTAAATCAACGTGCAGCCTATAAGGTAACGACAGCGTGACAAGATGGCGTATTATTATTTTTGGTGTAAAGTTAAGATTATCCTTAATGCACGTTCTCGATTAACCGCCACGTTAAGACAGCTATAAACCATGACTATCACTGCAGCATCTATCCATGAGAAAAAAGCGATGAATATATTAATTACTGGCGGCACTGGGTTTATTGGCGGCTCATTAGCCCAGCATTTACGACAACAAGGGCATGTGATAACGGTTTTAAGCCGCCAGCCAGAAACAGTGCCTATCCTATGCGGCGCAGGTATAAAAGCCGTTAGCCAATTAGAACAACTGCTCTCAGATGCGCCGTATCAAGTCATTATTAATTTAGCTGGCGCAGCTATTTTTGATGCGCGTTGGAGCGATGCCCGTAAACACCTTATTCGTACCAGTCGTATTGCTTTCACCGAACAACTGGTTGCTACGATAGCGCGTATGCCGATTAAACCCGCATTACTCATCAGTGGTTCGGCTATTGGCTACTATGGTAACCAAGGCGATACCGTCTTAACCGAACAATCAGCAACAATACCGGATTTCTCCCAACAACTCTGTACTGATTGGGAAGCTGCCGCTATGCAGGCAGAGCTTTTAGGGCTACGCGTATGTATCATCAGAACGGGTTTGGTGATAGGGGCTAACGGAGGATTATTGCAACGCATGCTTTTACCGTTTCGGCTGGGTCTAGGGGGACGTTTAGGTAGCGGCCTGCAATGGATGTCGTGGATTGATCGTCAAGACTGGATTAATATCGCAGATACCATGATCAACGATACTACGTTGCAAGGCGCTTATAACGCCACCGCACCGAACCCTGTCACGAATGCTGAATTTACCCAAACGCTGGCGCGGTGTTTAAAGCGCCCTGCTCTGCTGCCAATTCCGGCTGGCGTATTAAGGTTACTATTGGGTGAAATGTCCGAACTGGTTTTAGGCAGTCAACGCGTTATACCTGAGCGCCTGTTAGCACAGGGCTTCACTTTTCAAGTTAATGACCTTACTCACGCTATTAATCACGCCTTATTGCTTAATCATAAGTAATTTTTTACAACGGTAATATACTTGTTCGAGGGGCAACAGGGTCACGTTAGAGCGCATTATTTTAAGCGGGTTGTGAGAATACCGCCATTATTTTGAACAGGATCACACATTGTGAGGATATTTCCATGAACATCAGCCTCAATAATAGCGCTATCAAAGCGATTTCTTCCGCAAATTTCAAGGCATCTTCTGCGGCACAATCCATCGCAAGTTCATCTGTTGCAAATAATCCATCCGATAACCGAGACATAAGTACGTCGGTAGTGAACCTAAAAGAAGCAGAAATCCAGAATGCGGCAGGAGTAAAACTACTGCAAACTGAACAGAAAATGCTGGGATCTATTCTCGATATTAAAGTCTAGCAAATGAGCGATTCCCAGTCTGCGCCAGCCCAGCAAGATCTGTTTGCGTTAGTGCTTGCATTTTTCTATATCGGGTAGCAATACAGCCCACATCTTTAGCTGATTTAATATTACCGATCGGTAATTTTTCATTTCTCATTGTTGGTAATATGTA
>JAPLRW010000275.1:9364-25728 GCA_026398935.1 Methylococcales bacterium | reverse complement strand
AGGTGACTACGGGACGGATTTTGATGGGGCAATAGGGGGTTTTTGCTATAATTAGCGCTTTTTAAATCTACCCTGTAGTGACTTATGAAATTATTGCTTGAGTATCTTGCACTTTGTTTTTTTATTAACAATCCTAATGACTTGGAGCCATCAAAAGCATTTGTGTGGAGATGTATAGCGTTTTATTTGGTCTCAGGTATCATCGTGGAAGCCAATATCAGCGACCCGGCGGATGCAACGCTTGAGGTCGCAGCGCGGGCGTTGATGGCGGTATCACTTATTTCGGTCTTGCTACTGGCGCTAAAAAAATGGCCTCAGTACAGTCAGTTACTCACCGCTATTTTTATCTGTGAAAACTTGATTATGACCATAGGGATTGGCGTAGAGGTACTGGATGTGGTTCTGCATAAAACGGAGTATAAGGACGTGCCGCTGTATTTAGGCGGTATTTTGATCGTCTGGTACTTGATGATTGTTGCGTATATCTTGCGGCAAATGTTTTCGTTTAAAACTTGGGTTAGTCTGGTATGGGCGTTTTTTTACTTTACGTTAACGTATGGCCTGCCTTTTTTGTTTATGGAAGTGATTTAAAGGTTAAAACGGCACTAAATGTTGCATTGTTGCCGCAGTAACCTTTTGTTCATCTAGTCAGCTTTAGGTGTTGCTGCTGGAATCGGTAATAAGGGCATATTGTATTGAGTTAAAATGTGCTGAATTTCGTCGTGATTTTTCTCAATCAGTGTATTTAGCTGGGTCTTGCGTTCTTTGTCACCAAACCGTACGCCCATTGCCATGGAAAAATCAAATTTCATACCGGGTAAATCTGTGGGCATGGGCAGTTGCGTATAGGTGTTTTTTGGGCTTTGTGAAATAACATAACCCGCTAATGGCCCCCAAATCACGACCATATCAATTTTTTTGGCTTTGATGTCTTTGTCAATCTGCATAGCTGTATTGTTTTCGCTATCACCGGACATGGTTTGGTAGGGGATACCTTGCGCCAGCAGCCCAATATATTGTAACCAGGTGGTGCCAGGGCCGCGATCAAACATGGCGATATGTAAGGATTCCTGCTTTTCCAGTGGCAGATTAGCCAGTTGCGTAGTGTCGGTAATGTTATCCCAGCCACGTCCTTTGGCAATCAATAAAACATAGTTTGAGTGGTAGTAGGGGGTTGTTGTTAACGCTAAGTCAAAGCCTGCGGGAACGCCCATGATGACGTCACATTTATAAACGCCTTCTTGATTGTCTACTTCTGCTTTTAAGGTGTTGTTTATAAAGCCTATGCGCTGTGGAAACCAAGTGTATTCAAGTTTTTGGCCTAATTGCTTTGCAAATAGTTCGGCAATTTTATTTTCAAAACCGCTGCCATTTTTAGCGGAATACGGTGGGTTCAATGGGTCTGCGCAGACTTTGAATGTTTCTTCTGCGTGTGCAGGTGTATAAGCACTCGTTAATAGGACGGCGCTTAATAATAGGGTGCTTTTAACGTGGAATTTTACACGCATGTCGTGTTCCTGATGAGTTTGAGTAATGATCAGCTATAAAAAAAGCCTTGGACGAAAAATCGGCCAAGGCTTTTAGTACATTAAACGAGAAGCGTTATTTTGCAACGCTTCCTGTCATAATACCGTCCTGCATTTAGTTAGGTAATGCAAACACAGTTAATGTTCCACCTAATTTGGTGTAAGAACTTAAACTTCTGTAAGCACCAACAGCGCCTAAACCTTCAGTACTTGATTTATCTGTACCGTCATCTAAGCCAGCAGCGATACCAATACCTGCCCAACCGCCAATACCTGACAGTACGCCAACATATTGTTTGCCGTTATAGCTCCAAGTGTTAACGTTACCGATGATACCGGAAGGTGTTTTGAATTTGTATAGCTCTTTACCGGTTTTAGCATCAACCGCTTTCAAATAACCTTCTAACGTACCGTAGAATACGATATCACCCGCTGTTGCAACAGAACCAGACCAAACAGAGAATTGTTCTTTGTTAGACCAGATAATTTTACCGGTTTTAGCATCGAACGCAGTGAACTGACCTAAGTTAGTTGTGCCATCTGCTTTACCTGTCATAACGTCTGCTCCAGCAGGCATCATGTTCAGTGTAGCGCCAACATAAGGTTGACCTGCTGTATATGAAACTTCAAACGGTTCATAGTCCATGCACAAATGGTTGCCTGAAATATAGAACAGACCTGTTTTTGGTGAGTAAGACACAGGTTGTTGGTTTTTAGAGCCTAACGCAGCAGGGCAAATGCCTTGTGAGTTGACGTCTGCACCATTTTGTTCAGTACTGTATTTAGATACAACTTCTGGACGACCTGATTTCATATCAACGTGTGATGCCCAGTTAACAGATGCGTCGAATTTTTCAGCGACTAATAATTCACCTGTTTCACGGTCTAACGTGTAGCCAAAGCCGTTACGGTCAAAATGCACGATAGTTTTATGCATTTTGCCTTTTACTTCTTGATCAACCAAGACAGTTTCGTTGATGCCGTCAAAATCCCATTCATCATGCGGAGTCATTTGGTAAACCCATTTAACTTCACCGGTATCTGCATCACGCGCCCATAATGACATTGTCCATTTGTTGTCGCCTGGACGTTGTACTGGGTTCCATGTAGAAGGGTTGCCTGATCCGTAATAAACGAGGTTTAATTTAGGATCGTAGCTGTACCATCCCCAAGTTGTACCGCCGCCAATTTTCCATTGGTCACCTTGCCAAGTACTGGTACTGGATTCTTTACCAACTTTCTCAATTTTACCGTCTTTCCAAGTAGTGGTTTTGTCTGGATTAATTAAAGTGCCAGCGTCAGGGCCTACACTGTAACCTTTCCAAGCCAATTTACCTGTGTTGATGTCATATGCAGCCAAGAAGCCACGTACGCCGAACTCACCACCTGAAATACCAGTTAATACTTTATCTTTAACAACGATAGGGGCGTTGGTGTTGGTCATACCCAATTTTGGGTCGCCGTTTTGAACACTCCAAACTCTTTTACCGGTTTTTGCATCAAGTGCAGTTAAAACGGTATCAGATTGTTGTAAAAATATTTTACCTTCGCCGTAAGCTAAGCCACGGTTAACGGTGTCACAACACATAACAGGGATAGTAACATCCGCATCTTGAGTTGGCGTATATTCCCAGATAACTGCTTGCGTTTTTTGATCCAACGCATAAACAGTATTAGGAAAAGGTGTGTGAATGTAGATGATGTCGTCAATAACCAGCGGGCCGCCTTCATGTCCACGTAAAACACCGGTAGAAAAAGACCATGCTGGTTGCAACGTTTTAACGTTACTCGCATTAATTTGGTTTAATTCACTGTAACGTGTACCGGCATAGTTACCACCCCAAGTGGCCCAGTTAGCAGGGTTTTGAGACAGTTTTTCAACGCCGCTGTTAGCGGTAGAAATAGAGGGAGCGGCTAATAAAGCGGCAATGCTTGAAGCAAGTAGTAAGCTTTTTAAAGGTTTCTTCATAAGTATTCCTCCGAGTATTTTGTTGTACGACAAAATGACTGATTATGTTTTTATATACTAATATTAGTTTTTTTGGGTGATTTTCCGATTTAATATCAGGAAATTTTCACACCAAGTGCCTAGAGTTAATTATTTCACCTAAAAAGTCAACTATTAAAGGTGCTGTAGCGTTTTTTTTAGCGTCCGTTGCTTATTTAATAATCGCTTAGCGAAACGCTATTATTGAAAAATAGTTTTTTAGCTGAACGATGGCGCTATCGAAAAGGCCAAGCCGTCTCGGCTTGCCGAAAGAACTGAAGCAATAGAAGTAATTCTGTTGCCTCAGCATTGCAAACAAGGGAAACCAGATAGCCTCGCGTTTGCAATAGATGGTAATAGTTTTATTCGATGATTTCAGCTTTTTCAATCACGATATCGGTTTTTGGCACATCCTGATGACCGCCTTTGTTACCGGTAGGTTGTTTAGCCATGGCATCAACAACATCCATACCTTCAACGACTTCAGCAAAGACAGCATAACCCCAGCCTTGTGAGTTTGATGCCGTGTAATCCAGAAAGCCATTGTCTTTAAGATTAATAAAGAACTGCGCAGTAGCGGATTGTGGATCACCCGTACGTGCCATTGCTAATGTGCCACGTTTGTTTTTTAAACCATTATCGGCTTCGTTTTTAATCGGTGCATGGACGGCTTTTTGAGACATTGCTTTATCAAAGCCACCGCCTTGCGCCATGAAATCAGGAATGACACGGTGAAAAATAGTGCCGTTATAAAAGCCTTCTTTGACATAGGTGATGAAGTTTTGACTGGTAACAGGTGCTTTCTCGCCATTAAGTTGTACGGTGATGCTGCCAAGATTAGTGGTTAATTTAATGCGAGTTTGAGTGTCAGACATTTTTTTTCCTGTTGCAAAAGAAGTGGTTGAGATTAAAAGGAGCATCATAGCAAAACTAATAGTGCGCATAGGGTTTCCTTAAGGTGATTATAAAGTTTAGATTTTATGTTTTTTTCTCCGATAAGAGAAGTGGTAAACTTGTTTTGTTATCTACTTTATTACAATTATCGGCTCTGGATTAGCAATGTTAAAACTTTATAACACCCTCACGCGCAGCAAAGAAACGTTTACACCGCGTGTTGCAGGTAAGGTCGGTCTCTATGTGTGCGGCATGACGGTGTATGATTATTGTCACATTGGGCATGCGCGGGTTATGGTGGTATTTGATACGGTTGCCCGTTATCTCAGGCATTCAGGCTATGAACTGACTTATGTGCGTAACGTGACGGACATTGATGATAAAATCATTCAACGGGCCAATGAGAACGGTGAAACCATCACTGCGTTAACGGAGCGATTTATTACGGCTATGCACGATGATGAGCGGGCGTTGTCGGTTTTGCCGCCGGATCGTGAACCAAAAGCCACTGAAGCCATCAGCGATATGATTGCGTTAATTACCACGTTAATCAATAAAAGCTATGCGTACGTAGGGTCTAACGGTGATGTGTTTTATAGCGTTACAAAATTCCCCACCTATGGGCAGTTATCCGGCAAACATCTGGACGATTTACAGGCCGGCGAGCGAGTGGATATTGACCACGCCAAACAAAATCCGATGGACTTTGTGCTGTGGAAAATGGCTAAGGCTAATGAACCTGCCTGGGAATCGCCTTGGGGATTGGGACGACCGGGTTGGCACATTGAATGTTCGGCTATGTCCACCTGCTGCCTAGGAAATCATTTTGATATTCACGGCGGCGGCATGGATTTACAGTTCCCGCACCATGAAAATGAAATTGCCCAGTCAGAAGCGGCAACCGGTGAAAAATACGTCAATTACTGGATGCACAATGGTTTTGTGCGCGTGAATGAAGAAAAAATGTCCAAGTCGTTGGGCAACTTTTTTACAGTGCGTGAGGTATTGGCGCGCTATCGGCCTGAAGTCATTCGTTTTTTTATTCTTTCCAGCCATTATCGTAGCGCCTTAAATTATTCCGATGAGCAACTGGATGATGCAGGCGTCGCTTTAACGCGTTTGTATACTGCTTTGCGTGATGTTGCCAGTACAGCGAATACACAGCCTTTTGAAGAAGAATACAAGAATCGTTTTGAACAGGCGATGGATGATGATTTTAATACGCCAGTGGCAGTGGCGGTATTGTTTGATTTGGCGCGTGAGCTAAATAAAACTAAAGGCCATGATGAAACGAAGGCTGAGCATTTAGCCGCTACGTTACGAGGATTGGCGGGCTTGCTGGGTATTTTACAGGATGATCCTGAGCTGTTTTTAAAAGCGGGGGTGATGGTCTTGCAAGCCGACGACCTTGATCTGCGTTCTTCGCACGTTTCAGATGACGTTGTTGCACAACAAATTCAGGCGCGTCTCGATGCTAAAAAAGCCAAAGACTGGGCGATGGCTGATAAAATTCGTCAAGACTTAGCCGCGCAAGGGGTGATTTTGGAAGATTCGCCGGATGGTACAACCCGTTGGCGGCGTGAGTAAGTAAACAGTAGTTTATTACCCTGCGTGTTCAGTGATTTTTCAACCATAGAGTATCAGTATCAACATGACCGACTTAAAAGACCAATCCGTACAACTATTCTTGGATCAATTGGCCAGTAAATCGTCCACGCCGGGTGGTGGTGGTGCAGCGGCGGTTATGGGCGCGCAAGCTGCTGCCTTGGTCAGTATGGTCTGCAATTTAACCATTGGTAAGCCTAAATATGCTGAAGTGGATGCGGATATGCAGGCGTTGTTGCAACAATCGGAAGTGTTGCGAGAACGTTTAACGGGCATGATAAAAGCCGATGCGGATGTTTTTGATGACGTGATGGCGGCGTATGGCTTGCCCAAAGAAACCGAGTCCGAAAAAACCAGCCGCAGTGCGGCTATTCAGGATGCTTTAAAAGCGGCTACCGAGGTTCCTTTGGCCTGCGCGAAAGCCTGTGCTGAGACTATTCGTCTTAGCCAAATAGCGGCGGAAAAAGGCAACGTTAATGTAATTAGCGATGCCGGGGTTGCTGCAATGGCAGGCTTTGGCGCACTAAAAAGTGCAGCATTAAATGTTTACATTAATACTGGGACACTGAAAGACCGTGCATTTGCCGAGGCACGGCTGGCTGAGCTGGACATGCTTTTACAAGGTGCTGACAGTCGCACCGAAGCGGTTTATCAGCTGGTTAAAAGTAAGCTGTAGGCGGCGCCCAACGCTCTCTCAAACGCTCTGATGCTGTAATTTCTGCATTAGACCCGTAACACGTTGTACTTTTTGCTGGATAGTCGCGTTAAAGATGGCTAAGCGCGTATGGAGTTTAACGGTTTTCTTGGCGCGGGTAATGGCGGTGTACAGGAGTTCTTTGGTTAAGACGGGGTTCATGGTTTCAGGCAGTATGACCAGCACTTCTTCAAATTCAGAGCCTTGGCTTTTATGGATGGTCATGGCAAAAACGGTTTCGCAATGGGTTATCCGCGCAGGTAAATAGGTTTTAACTGTTCCATCAGGGCGTTGAAAAAATACTTTTAACTTACTGGGTTGCGCTGGATCGGGCATACAAATACCGATGTCGCCATTGTATAAATGCAAGGTGGTATTGTTTTGTGTAATCAAAATGGGGCGTCCGCTGTACCACACGCCGGATGAGGGAATGTGATTTTGCTGCGCTAGGCGTTGTTCAACCTGATAATTGATGTCCATGACACTGTTAGGGCCTTGTCGATTAGCACACAGCACCTGAAAGCGCATAAAAGCGTGATAAATGGTGTGGTAATCTGCGCCAGATTTAATCTGCTGTAGATACGGTTTCTGTTGTTCCGCAATATAGGCGATGACATGATCGTTCAATACGCTAATGGCGGTATTTTTCTCGGTTAACGCTTGCCACGCGCGCTCCGGCTGTCCCGCATTAATGGCATCCGCCAGTATTTTGATCGGGCCATCAAAGCGATGGGATGTTTTGAGTTCAATGGTGTGTTCCGGTAATGCGATGTTTAAATCAGCCAGTACTGCGCCGGATTCTACTGAGGCTAATTGATCTTTGTCGCCTAATAAAATTAAGCGGGCATCTGGTTTCAATGCATCGACCAGTTTACTCATTAATGCTAAATCAATCATGGATGCTTCATCCACAATGACTAAATCGTACGCCAAGGGCTTCTCTGCATGGTGATGAAAATAGGGTGAAACGGCTTTGGCTCCGAGTAATCGGTGTAGGGTGGTCACGGTTTCTGGGATGGATTGTTTAATGGCTTCTGAGCAAGGTAAGCCTGCCTTGTGGTGGCCGATGGATTCTTGCAAGCGCATGGCGGCTTTACCCGTTGGCGCAGCGAGCGCAATATACAGCGGTTTTTCTGAGAATTCTTGCATTAACGCCAGAATTTTAACGACTGTGGTGGTTTTTCCCGTGCCAGGGCCGCCGGTAATCAGCGTGAATGCTTGTTCCAGCGCCATTTTTGCGGCGGCACGCTGCCAATCGATAGTATCGCTGGTTACCGCAAAATAGCGATCTAATGCACACTCAATGTTTGTCTGCGGATAATGACGCTGAGCTTTTTCAAGCAGTTGCTGTGCCAGTCGTTGTTCGTAAAACCAATAGCGGTGCAAATATAAACGGTTTTCTTCAATAACGAGTGGTAAAACGGGGGTGGTTGATTCAATAGGTAGGGTGGGGGTAATGCTCTTTTTGGACACTAAAGCTGATCGTAACAGTAATGTTTGCGCTTTGGCATCAATCAACATACAGCTGTGACCCTGTGCTTGTTCGTAAGATAATTGAGTTAATAGCGCTTCAAACCCCGCTTGTTGTGTGTTTTTTAAACCGCTACGTAAGCCCATAAAGTGTGCAAAGGCATGATCCAGCCGTCCAGCGGTAATTTCAATGTCATTCATGGCGGTTTATTCAGCGAGTAAGGGCAATTAATGTGTGTCTTGCGACGTATTTTCGATATTATTATGCCGCAGGAAAAAGGGGTTGCATTGACTAAATTACGTGATATGCCGCAATGAAGGGCATATGGCGGTATTGTTTAACAGAACAGCGTGACTAAACACGCTGTTCTGTCATGTATTATTAGGGTGAGGGTAAATAAACAGCACATATCATGCCAGATAATGTGACATATTGCCGCGCGACAATATGTCACATTGGTTATTTTCATAAACCCTACTAAACTATAGGTAGTAACCCAACTATAGGATTTGAGGGATATGAAACGTATCAGCATGGCCACACATTTAAACCCCCGTACGCAACAAGAACTGTTTCGGCAAACTGCTTTTCATGAGGCAGGGCATGCGGTAGCGATTTATTTACGCAATAAACACCACCAGTTACCGCCGGTTTTCTTTCAAATAACTTTAGATGTCTATGACTCAAAGCCATTAGAGAAAAAGTATTTGGCACGGGTGGAAGGCGGGCATCTCATTGAAAACTTACCCTTGTCGTTAGCCTATTTGCCTGAGACGCAAAGAGCGGCTTATTTAGAGGCTTTCGAGGCGGATATTGTTAATTTGCTGGCAGGCCCTTTGGCGGAGGCTAAGTATATTTCATTGCGTGACGATGAGGTAATGAATCGTTATGTGATTAATTTACAAGCGTTGGCATTTTATGGCGGTGAGTCTGATCTTGAAATTGTAGAGAAATACATTCAGTGCTTTATTGAAAATATGCAACAACGTATCGATAAGGTAGACGCGTTATTTATTGACGCATTTGATTTTGTTAATACCTATAAGCATTGGAAAATCATTACGAATTTAGCCGAGCATATTATCACTTGCCAGAAAAAGAGTATTCCCTGTGAGGAAATTATAGAGGTCATTGAGCGATCATTCGTTGCGGTGCTATAAATGCAGGTGGTCATGTTAAGATTTTGACGAGCAAGTCGTTCAACTTTATAATCCCTCTCTTTTTAACAGTGATAGATGATGGTCGCTGTCATTATTGGCTGAATGGATAATAAATATGCCCAACATTGATCCGGTTCGTACCCAGGAAAACGCGAGTGAGCTGGTTAAATTCAGTCTTGTTTCTACGGGTACATATTTAAGTACCAAAGTGTTATTACGTTTGGTGAAAAATCCTGTGCTGTTGTTTGGAACGGGATTGGTCGCAGGATTTTACTTGCATAAAAATCGCCAGCAAATTATGGGCACATTGCTCGCCGCTAAAGAGCAAAGTACACAGTTCCTGAGCAATAAATCCAGCGATTAATTCTCCTGTTTAACAACAGGGATGTTATCGTCATATTTAAGTTAAGCCGCTTGCATCGCGAATAAAGCTTAAGCCCTTTGCATATAATGCTAGAATTTACGTTTTTTACTCAACGTAATCGTTCTGCATGCTCAATTCGCTAAAACTCTCACCGGATGCTCTTAAGTTAACGGTTGATCTGGCTGATTTTCCTTGGCCACCCAATATCTCGCGTCAAGAAGCAACCATTCTTGGTCAAAAGCGTGCGCAAGCAGCATTAGCTTTTGGCATTGCCATGCCAGCATCTGGCTATAATATTTATGTGAAGGGATACTCCGGTACGGGGCGATTATCCATGATTCGGCAGTATCTGGATGAGCGCGCTAAATCGCAAGAAACCCCGCTGTCTTATGCTTACGTCGATAATGCCGACAATGCGCGTGAGCCTTTAGTGATTGCATTGCCCGCAGGTCAAGGGCAGGCTTTTAGTAAAGCGATTGAGAAGTTGATTGATAGTTTACTGGCCACTTTTCCGGCGGTATTTGAGAGCCCCAGTTATCAACAGAAAAAACGCGTTATAGAGCGGGATTTTAATCAGCTGTATAACAATGCTATTGAGCGGGTGGATGTAAAAGCCTCTACACTGGCTATTGCCTTATTTCGTGACAATGAGGTCATCAGCTTTGCCCCGATCCGCGATGATAAGGCGCTGGATGACGATCAATTCAGTTTATTGCCGCAAGCGGAGCGTGAAGCTTTTCATAAACACGTTGAAGTATTGGAAGATTATTTAAGCACTGTCTTGATAGCCTTGCCGCAATGGCGTCGCAATGTGGTTGAGAAAATGCGTGAACTGGATAATGAAACCATTAGCCTAGCGATTGCGCCGTTGTTTCAGGACTTGAACGATCATTATGCTGATATTGACGATGTCGTGAGTTACTTATCGTCTATTGCGGAAAACATCAACAATACGGTCATTGATTACCTGCTCCCGGATCGATCCGTTGAAACACGGGATAATAACGTTAAGCGGCTCTTATTGACTGAGCTGTATATGCCAAACATTATTGTGGATCATCAGGACGACATGGGTGCGCCTGTCGTTTACGAAACCCATCCAACCTATCAAAATCTTTTTGGACGTATTGAGTACAGCAGTGAGCAGGGGGCATTGGTCACTAATTACCGCCGTATCTGTGCCGGGTCTTTGCATAAAGCCAATGGCGGTTATCTGGTTATCGACGCCGAAAAACTGCTGAATTATCCCTTGGTGTGGGAAGGATTAAAGCGTGCGCTTAAATCGGGTCGGTTGGAGATAGAATCGCCTTATTCAGAGATGGGGGTTAATACCATCACCCTTAAGCCGGAAGTGATTCCGTTAAACATTAAAGTGATTCTGCTGGGTTCTGAGGAAATTTATTATTTGCTACAGGATCTGGACAGTGAGTTTAATGAAATGTTTCATATTCTCGCTGACTTTGATCATGATATTCGTATCACGCCGTCCAGTATGCAGCAATTTGCAACCCTGATGATGAAGCGCGCGCAGGATTTAGGCGTTGAAGAATTAACGCGCTGTGCCGTAGAACGCTTAATTGAACACAGTTGCCGCCTCTCCGAAAGTCAGTATCATTTATCTGCGCGTATTAACGACTCATTGGAAATCATTGGTGAAAGCCATTTGTTGTGCCAGCAAGCGGCTGTTAGTCAGATTGATAAGTCGGCTATTGAAGGGACATTGACGGCAAGGGATGCGCGTAATGGCCGTATATCCGAAAATATTCTTGAAGAAATGCTGGATGGCACTATCTTGATTGACACGGAAGGCGAGGCGGTTGGGAAAATTAATGGTCTCACTGTGCTAGAGATTGGTAACAGTATTTTTGGTGCGCCAGCAAGAATTACGACTACGGTATACCCCGGCTCACGCGGCATTGTGGACATAGAGCGAGAAGCTGAATTGGGTCAGTCCATTCATTCCAAAGGGGTGTTGATTTTAACGGGGTATTTAGGACACTGTTATGCGCAACAGTTTCCGTTGGGTATTTCTGCCAGTATCGCCATAGAGCAATCGTATGGGTTTATTGATGGCGATAGCGCATCACTCGCGGAGCTGTGTTGTCTTATTTCTGCGCTTACCCGTGTGCCTGTTAAGCAATACATTGCAGTGACGGGATCCATTAACCAGTATGGTGAAGTACAGGCCATCGGTGGCGTTAATGAGAAAATTGAAGGTTTTTTTAGGCTCTGTCAGGCTCGAGGGCTAAACGGTAAACACGCCGTTATCATTCCAGCGGCTAATAAACGCAATCTTATGCTAAAGCAAGAAGTCATTGATGCGGTAGCACAGGGATTATTTGCGGTTTATGGCGTTGCATCGGTGGATGAGACGTTAAGCTTGTTAACGGAGTTAGAGGCAGGCGTTATGCAAGAAGATGGCTGTTACCCTGAGGGTACGCTGAATTATAAAGCCATTTGCAGGCTTAAAGAAATTGCTGATATTGCCCATGATGCAGATAAGGATGATGCCGAGACGGGTTAATAAGCGGGGTGTTACTCGCGAACGTTTTACTGGATAAGATGTTCGCGAGGTACTATAAAAACTATGCGCCGCTTATGCGAATGTTACGGCTGTAAAATAACGCACGGTCAACCGCAATCATTGCGGCTGCTATCGGCAGTCTGTGGGTATTTTAACGAAAATGTATTGCTAACTATTCCCTAGTTTTGTTGTTGTTTTATAGCAAAAACGGGTAAAAAATCCGTGTTTTTCTGTTGGTTTGGGTGTGTGAGATGCTCATAATATCCTCTGTCTGGCACCTGATATTCATCCTGAATGGAGATTGTTGCAGACTTGCTACTCGTTATTTTTATGCGTAATAAATTACTCAACTTATTGACAATATTGGATTTAATTTTTATAAGACGGCTTGTTTTACGGGGTAAACAAGAGGATTATTGGTGCCTTGAGTAAATCACTATTGGGTCACCGAGTATGAAAATTATTAAATTGATGGTTTTAATGGCTTCATTTTTTGCGATAGCGAGCGTTGCTTTCTTTCAGTTGGTTGCTTTGCTGATAAATACGCTTTTTGCACGGCAATTTTTTAATCACCATGGTTCTCGGCTAGTTTAGTTAAGTCTTGGTTTTCTCTTGGTTAAGTGCATGTAGCGCTAATCGATCCCGTATTAAAACTGTCTGGCTCCCTCGGTAATTTGATACGTTTGTCACTTTGCTATTGGTTGCGTGTTATCTTAGATGTAAGAAATAAGCCACTATACAACTTAAGGTTATTAAGGAAATGGATAATGTGATCTTGATCAATCAAGCGCGGAATCTTTGTGCGGCATTACAATTTAAGCAGTGTGCGCTATCTGTAGAAATAGACGCTAAGGCTAATCGCCTTGATGGCTTGGTGATACGTGCTTATTGTCGGTATCAGCGGCGGCTAAATCGTTGTGTTTTATGTTATCAGGGGCGCTTAGATGATTGTTGTCAGTGGGCTTCGAAGAATAATACGGCGATCTTGTCGGATGGGCATCAAGCGTTCAATTGGCCGGAAAGGAGAAAGGTTCCCCGCCATAATTAGTCATGTCTGCGCGTTAATGGGTTAACTTTAAAAAATCGTTGAGTCGCTTTACAGGTGCGTGATTACTTTGCGGGAAGGTAAAGTGTCGACATTTTTGAGGACTGCTACAATTGACGCTTGGCGGAATGATGTATTTTGGAATGCATCTACGCGGGATAAGGCTCTTATAAACCCCATCCCATGTGGCATTAATGGGTGTCAGGTGATTACTGTGCAGTGCTTATTTCGCTAATGGGCCAGCGTGGTTTGGCGATAATTTCAAGGTTACTGTGCTCGCCAGCTAATAGTCTTTGGCAGCCAGCGTACGCAATCATTGCGCCATTATCGGTGCAAAACTCCGGGCGTGGAAAATAAATGTTCGCGCCGACTTTAAGTGTCATGGCAGTCAGTGTGGCTCTGATTTGCTGATTGGCGCTCACTCCTCCTGCTACGACTAAGGTCTTAAGTTGCGTGGCTTCTAAGGCGCGCTTGCATTTTATGCTGAGGGTTTCTGCAACCGCTTGTTGAAAGGCATAGGCAATGTCGGCTTTATCTTGGGGTGTTTGGGCGGTTTCGTGCAATTTATTCATGGTAAAGGTTTTTAGGCCGCTAAAGCTAAAGTCTAAACCGGGTCTGTCGGTCATCGGGCGCGGAAATTTAAAGCGTGCGACGCCTTGTGTTGCCAGTTGCGATAGCATGGGGCCACCGGGATATTCCAGTCCGAGCATTTTGGCGGTTTTGTCAAATGCCTCGCCAGCGGCATCGTCTAGCGATTCACCCAGTATCTGATAATGCCCGACTTGCGTCACTTTGACCAGCAGAGTGTGCCCGCCTGAAATAAGCAGTGCGATGAAAGGATAGGCAGGCGGGTTGGCCTCTAACATAGGGGAGAGTAAGTGTCCTTCCATGTGATGCACCGCAATGGCGGGAATGTTCCATGTCCAGGCAAGACTCCGCGCGGTAGCGGCACCCACTAATATTGCACCTACTAATCCAGGGCCTGCGGTGTAGGCAATGCCGCTAATGTCGCTAACCTGTAATTGACTGGCGTTAAGTGCCTCTTTAATGAGCGGTATTAATTTGCGGATATGGTCACGCGAAGCCAGTTCAGGTACAACCCCCCCATATTCGCGGTGCATGCTGATTTGACTGTATAATACGTGATGAATTAAGCCTAGTTTTTCGTGATAAATAGCCACGCCAGTTTCATCGCAGGAGGTTTCTATGCCAAGAATGTACATTAAGTTTTTGAAAGTTTAAATAAGTAAAGGTATAATTAAGAGTTCATTTTGCTATGAGATTTTTGGTCTCATATAATTTATAGAGTTTATCAACATTTTAGGTCATTAACTATGCCGTCAGTAAAAGTAAAAGAAAACGAACCATTTGATATTGCTATTCGTCGTTTTAAGCGTTCATGTGAAAAAGCGGGTGTTTTATCGGAAGTTCGTCGTCGTGAGTTTTATGAAAAACCTACCGCAGAGCGTAAACGTAAAGGCGCTGCTGCAGTAAAACGTCATTTGAAAAAATTAGCGCGTGAGCGTTATGCATTGAAAAATTTACGTCGTGGTCGTCCACAGCTGTAATAGTAGTGTTATGACATTATTATTAGATCGTATCAAGGATGACATGAAGGTCGCCATGAAGGGCGGCGAAAAGTTTCGTTTAGGCGTTATTCGTTTGATTCTGTCCGCCGTTAAGCAGATTGAGGTTGATGAGCGCATTGCGCTCGATACCGAACGCGTGATTGTGGTGCTGGATAAGATGCTTAAACAACGGCGCGAGTCCATTCGTCAGTATCGCGATGCAAAGCGTGAGGATCTGGCGGAAGTGGAAGAGGCCGAAATAGTTGTGTTACAGGATTATCTTCCGCAAGCACTAACCGAAGTGGAGATTGATGCGATGGTGCAAACGGCAGTTGTAGAGTCCGGCGCAGCATCCATTAAAGAAATGGGCAAGGTCATGGCTTTATTGAAGTCGCCGATGCAAGGGCGGGCAGATATGGCTTTGGTGAGTGCCAAAATTAAGGCTGCACTTCCCGTATAACGGTGTTTTTGGCGCTAGAGGTTAGGCGTGTCCGGTAAAATTCCGCGTGCATTTATTGATGACCTGCTGGTGCGGGTCGATATTGTTGAGTTAATCGATGCGCTTGTTCCGCTAAAAAAGACGGGTAGCAATTATGTTGCCCGCTGCCCCTTTCATACTGAAAAATCACCCAGCTTCTCGGTTAATCGTCATAAGCAATTTTATTATTGTTTCGGCTGCGGTGCGGGTGGTAATGCCATCAGTTTTTTGATGGATTTTAATCACCTGGATTTTGTGGAGGCAGTTGAGGATCTTGCTGCCTTTGCTGGTGTTTCGGTGGTGCGTGAGGCTGTTACGGAGCAGGTGCGACCTGATAAGCAAGACTTGCAAGCGGTTTATACGGTGTTGCAACAGGTGGCTGAGTTTTACGCCGAGCAGTTGCGGGTATCAGTAGACGCTAAAAAAGCAGTTGAGTATTTGAAGGCGCGTGGCGTAAAGGGTGATTTTGCTAAGCGTTTTATGTTAGGTTATGCGCCAGAAGAATGGCAGTCATTAGAAAAACATTTTTCATCCGCTGCTTTGCTGGATGCAGGGTTGCTGGTGGTTAAGGACGACGGTAAACGCTATGACCGTTTTCGTGGGCGCTTAATGTTTCCCATTCGAGATAAGCGTGGGCGTGTCGTTGGCTTTGGTGCCAGAGTGCTGGATGATAGCCTGCCAAAATATTTGAATTCACCTGAAACAGCGGTATTTCAAAAGGGTAGGGAGGCTTATGGTTTATACGAGCTATTGGAAAAAAATGCCCGACCAGCGCGGATATTGATTGTAGAAGGCTATATGGATGTAATAGCCTTGGCGCAATCCGGTATTGATTATGCTGTCGCGACGCTGGGTACGGCAACATCAAAAGCCCATTTAGATTTATTGTTTCGGTACACTGCCGAAGTCGTGTTGTGCTTTGATGGCGATAATGCGGGTAGGCAGGCGGCTTGGCGAGCCATGGATGTGGTGTTTGAAAGTCTGAAAGAAGGCCGGCAAGTACGGGTTATGCTTTTGCCGCAAGGCGTCGATCCTGATTCTCTGGTAC
>JAPLRW010000275.1:0-9324 GCA_026398935.1 Methylococcales bacterium | reverse complement strand
TTCTGAACGTATTGCTTCAGCGCAACCGTTGTCGGAATACTTTTTTGAATATTTATCGGCATTATCGAGCTTGACTGATATTGAAGGTCGGGCAAAATTAGTGAGTACCGCTAAGCCTTTTTTGGCTAAGCTATCGGATGGTGTGTTTCGTGACATGATGTTTGCGCGGCTTAATGAATTATCGGGGGTTGCTGTGCAGGGTACTTCTGTAGCATTAGGTTCTGCCGTGATACATTCGGCAGTGCAACAGCAAACGCTGCTACGTCCGCAAGATAAAGGGCGGATATCAACGGCGCGCACGGTTATTGCTTTGCTATTGCAGACCCCATCGTTAATTGAATTATTGGCGCAACGCGATATTGAATGGGATGTACTGGATTTCCCCGGGCTAGATTTGTTGCGAAAAATTATGCAGGCCATTGATCTACACAATCCTGCAAATACGGGCGCGTTAATGGAATTATTTCGTGAAACGCCAGACTATAAAACGGTTGTTGTTTTGGCTACGCTACAAGTCTCAAATCCTGGCGATGGTATTGAACGTGTATTTTGTGATGGATTGACTGTTTTATTAAAGCAGGCGCATGAAAATAGGATAACGCAGCTGATAGAAAAAGCCAAAGTGACAGAGTTAAATGACGCTGAGAAGGCTGCTTTAAGAAAAATGTGATTTTAAATACTGTTTTTTTTAAAATATAGGCTATAATTCGCTGTTCAGTGGGATTGTCGATCTGAATAATAATGCGAGAAAATCATGAGTCAAGAACAGCAATCACAGCTTAAACAATTGATCGCTAAAGGTAAGGTACAGGGCTACTTGACCTATGCTGAGGTCAATGATCATCTGCCAAGTGATATTGTCGATCCTGAACAAATAGAAGATATCATTGGTATGATCAATGATATGGGTATACAGGTGCATGAGGTTGCACCTGATGAGGATACCTTGTTGGAAGATACCGTTGCTTCTGGCGACGATGAAGATGCTGCCGAAGTGGCTGCATTAGCTTCCGTAGACAGCGAGTTTGGTAGAACGACTGACCCTGTCAGAATGTATATGCGTGAAATGGGCTCTGTTGAGTTGCTTACGCGCGAAGATGAGTTAAAAATTGCAAAACGCATTGAGAGTGGTTTGCAACAGGTTGTTAAAGCCTTGGCACGATCAAACAGTGTCGTTGCAAATTTTCTGGAGTCCTTTGATGCGATTTCAGATGAAGAAGGTGGTATTCGTTTAAATGATCTCATTTCAGGCTTTGCCGATCTTGAAGATCCCTCACAGTTTGTGGGCAGTTTGCCGCCAGTAGTGAGCGAAACCGACGAAATAGAAGAAGATAAAGGCCTCGATTATGAGGAAGTTAAAGAAAAAGTTGAAAATTTGCGGCAGCATTTTGATGCGGTTTGTGCGATTGTAAAAGAGCACGGCTACGCACATGCGAAAGCAGACGATGCCTATGATGCGTTGTCGGACAGTTTCTTGGTTTTTAAATGGACGCCGCAGTACTTTAAACAAATGATTACTGTGATGGCCAATGTCCTCGTGGATATTCGCAAGCAAGAGAAGATTTTGTTGGAAGCGTGTGTAGAGCAGTCTAAAATGCCGCGTGCGCAGTTTATTAAGACGTTTACTGAGAATGGCTTAAGCCCTGGATGGCTAGGTGATTTGATAAAAGGCGGGCATGAATATTCGGCTAATCTAAAGCTTCATGAGCCTGAGATTAAAAAAGCACTTAATGTGCTTTTGGAAATGGAAACATCAAACGCACTGACTATTAATGCCTTAAAAGACATTAGTCGTCGTGTCTCAATTGGTGAAGCGAAAGCCAGACGGGCTAAAAAAGAAATGATTGAAGCCAATTTAAGGCTGGTTATTTCGATTGCAAAAAAATATACTAACCGTGGTTTACAGTTCTTGGATTTGATTCAGGAAGGAAATATCGGTTTAATGAAAGCGGTCGATAAGTTTGAATATCGCCGTGGTTACAAATTTTCGACCTATGCTACGTGGTGGATTAGGCAGGCGATTACCCGATCTATTGCTGATCAGGCAAGAACCATCCGTATTCCTGTGCATATGATTGAAACGATTAATAAGCTAAATCGTGTTTCTCGGCAAATTTTGCAAGAATTGGGTCGTGAAGCGACGCCAGAAGAGCTGGCTGAACGCATGGAAATGCCGGAAGACAAAGTTCGTAAGGTGTTGAAAATAGCCAAAGAACCTATTTCTATGGAAACACCCATTGGTGATGATGAAGATTCTCATTTGGGTGATTTCATAGAAGATCCTAAAGTATTGTCACCGGTTGAAGCAGCAACTTTTGCAGGATTAAGAGAATCAACCCAAAATGTATTGGCGGGATTGACGGCAAGGGAAGCAAAAGTATTAAGAATGCGCTTTGGTATTAACATGAATACTGACCATACTTTAGAAGAAGTTGGTAAGCAGTTTGATGTGACGCGTGAACGTATTCGTCAAATTGAAGCAAAAGCGTTAAGAAAACTGCGGCATCCTTCACGTTCTGAGCAGTTGCGTTGTTTTCTCGATAATGATTAAGTTGTAAAATGTAAGTTGTAAAATGTAAGTTGTAAAATGTAAGTTGTAAAGTTTAAGGGCCCTTAGCTCAGTTGGTTAGAGCGTCCGACTCATAATCGGCAGGTCGTAGGTTCGAGTCCTACCGGGCCCACCATCTATATAAAAGGCTGCTTTTGCAGCCTTTTTTTATATCTGTGAATTTGATTGATAAGGTAGGTATCAGCGTGAGTAATAATTTCAGTTTTACATCAGAATCAGTATCAGAAGGACATCCTGATAAAGTAGCAGATCAAATTTCCGATGCCATTCTTGATGCATTGTTAATGCAAGATCCTAAATCACGCGTTGCGTGTGAAACGTTAGTTAAAACTGGTATGGTGGTTTTAGCGGGTGAAATAACCACTGACGCATGGGTTGATACTGAAGCGCTGGTTAGAAAAGTCGTTTGTGATATTGGCTATGATAACGGTGAAATCGGCTTTGATGGCAACAGTTGTGCCGTACTCAATGCTATTGGTAAGCAATCGGCTGATATTGCGATGGGCGTGGATGATTCTGAAAACCACGAACAAGGTGCAGGTGATCAAGGTTTAATGTTTGGTTATGCCAGCAATGAGACTGATGTGTATATGCCAGCTCCTATTACCTATTCGCATTTATTGGTGAAGCGTCAAGCAGAAGTGCGCAAGAATAAAACCTTGCCGTGGTTACGTCCTGATGCTAAAAGTCAGATTACCTTCCGTTATGAAAATAACAAACCCGTTGCGATTGATGCGGTCGTTTTGTCTACGCAACACTCTCCGGACATTAGCACCAAAGCGTTGCATGAAGCGGTGATGGATGAAATCATTTTACCGGTATTGCCGAAAGAATGGTTACATAAAGACACTAAATATTTCATCAACCCAACCGGACAATTTATCATTGGCGGCCCAGTGGGTGATTGTGGTTTGACTGGACGTAAAATCATTGTTGATACTTACGGCGGTATGGCAAGACACGGTGGTGGTGCATTTTCAGGAAAAGATCCTTCAAAAGTAGATCGTTCAGCAGCCTATATGGCGCGCTATGTCGCAAAAAATATTGTTGCGGCTGGATTAGCAGACCGTTGTGAAATTCAGGTTTCTTATGCTATTGGGGTGGCTGAGCCAACGTCTATTACGGTTGAAACATTTGGTACCGGTAAAATTGGTGAAGATCGCTTGGTTGATATCATCAGAGACACGTTTGATTTAAGACCCAAAGGATTGATTGCCATGTTGGGTTTATTAAAACCTATTTACCAAATCACTGCTGCCTATGGGCATTTTGGACGTACCGAAGCATCATTTAGTTGGGAAAAGCTTGATAAAGTGGACGCTTTGAAAGAAGCGGCTGGACTATAAACGACTCTCGGTTATATTGAGTTAGTTATAACACTTAAACAACACCAATATAGGAAATACAATGAGTCAACCAGATTACAAAATTGCTGATATTGCATTGGCTGCTTGGGGTCGTAAAGAAATTAATATCGCTGAAACCGAAATGCCAGGTCTTATGGCATTGCGTGTGGAATTTGGTAACGATCAACCGTTGAAAGGTGCGCGTATTGCAGGTTGTTTGCACATGACCATTCAAACAGCGGTACTGATTGAAACATTAACCGCACTGGGTGCGGAAGTGCGTTGGTCGTCTTGTAATATTTTCTCAACGCAGGATCATGCTGCAGCGGCAATGGCAGCGGCAGGTATTCCTGTGTTTGCCTGGAAAGGTGAGACAGAAGCAGAAGCCGATTGGTGTATTGAGCAAACCATTGAAGGCGCGAATGGCTGGCGTCCGAATATGATTCTGGATGATGGTGGTGATTTAACCGTCATGATGCACAGTAAATATCCGGAATTAATGGCGGATGTTAAAGGTTTATCGGAAGAAACCACTACTGGCGTATTACGCTTACACGAAATGGTGACTAAAGGTACTTTAAAAGTACCTGCGTTTAATGTAAACGATTCGGTCACAAAATCTAAATTTGATAACCTGTACGGCTGTCGCGAATCATTAGTTGACGGTATTAAACGTGCGACTGATGTAATGATTGCTGGAAAAATTGCTATCGTGTGCGGTTATGGTGACGTCGGTAAAGGCTGTGCGCAATCTTTACGTGGATTAGGTGCGACAGTATGGATTACTGAAATTGATCCTATCTGTGCCTTACAGGCAGCCATGGAAGGTTATCGTGTAGTAACCATGGAAGAAGCGGCACCGATTGGAAATATCTTCGTTACAGCAACGGGTAACTTTGGCGTTATTACGCATGAACACATGAACGTTATGCGTGATCAGGCGATTGTTTGTAATATCGGACATTTTGACGCTGAAATTGAGATTGCCTCCTTAAGGCAGTATACATGGGAAAACATTAAGCCACAGGTTGATCATGTTATCTTCCCTGATGGCAAACGCTTAATCATCTTGGCTGAAGGTCGTTTAGTCAACTTAGGTTGTGGCACAGGTCATCCTAGTTTTGTAATGTCGAATTCATTTTGTAATCAAGTGTTAGCACAGCTTGAGTTGTGGAAAAATTCTGCTAATTACCAAAACCAAGTGTATGTATTGCCTAAAAAACTGGATGAAAAAGTAGCTGCCGCGCATTTAAAACAACTGGGCGTGAACTTAACCATACTCAGCGACGCGCAGGCAAAATACATCAATGTTCCTGTGGAAGGCCCCTTTAAAGGCGACCATTACCGTTATTAAGGGTATTTAATCGACTGCATTGGGTCGATAAATGTCTACATAGTGCTCTATCTAAGGGCTAAACGATATACACGTTCGTTTAGCCCTTTATTTTAAGAGCGCACGCATTATCCATACAACACAGCAACTGCCTTAAATCATAGGGCGGTCGTTTCAGGTGATCTTATGCAAACACAACATCCTCAACTCTTCAGTTTTGAATTTTATCCCCCTAAAACCGAAGAAGGTGCGGCCAGTCTGCAAGTTGTACATGACAACCTTGCAAAGCTGAGTCCTGATTTTTTTTCGGTTACGTTTGGCGCGGGTGGATCTACACGGGATAAAACTTTTGATGCGGTCGTTGATATTCAGTCTAAAGGCGTGGCTGCTGCACCGCATTTATCCTGTGTGGCTTCAACTAAAGAAAATATCCGCAGTATCTTAAAAGACTACCAAGAACACGGTATTCATAAAATTGTCGCGTTAAGAGGTGATTTACCGTCTGGTATGATGTCTGCGGGGGAATTTCGCTATGCGAACGAGTTGGTTGCGTTTATTCGCCAAGAAACAGGGGATCATTTTCAGATCCATGTTGCCGCTTATCCCGAAGTGCATCCGCAAGCGGCTAATGCGGCAGAGGATTTTAAAAACTTTAAACGTAAAGTGGATGCTGGCGCAAATGCGGCTATTACACAGTATTTTTACAACGCTGAAGCCTATTTTTATTTTGTGGATACGTGTGAAAAAAATGGCATCAGCATACCTATCGTGCCCGGTATTATGCCAGTGACACAATATACGCAATTGTTTCGTTTCTCGGAAATGTGTGGTGCGGACATTCCTCGTTGGATGCGTAAACGTTTGGAAGGGTTTGGTGATGATCGCGCGTCCATACAAGCCTTCGGTTTAGACTTGGTTAGCGATCTTTGTCAGCGTTTATTAGATGCGGGCGCACCAGGATTGCATTTTTATACCATGAATCAATCAGCGCCTACGCTGGCTATTTTAGACAATTTACGCCGCTAAACATAACGTTTACTCTGGATAAGGAGATGCAGATAAATACCCCACAAAGGTGACTTATCTGCAATAAACCACTGGTGTACTGTCGACTAAAATTCATCCCACTCATCATTGCCTGCACTGACTAATGACGGTTTAGGTTTTGCCGCTGACTGAGCAGAACTTGAGCCTTCAAGGTCTTTTTGCAGGCGCATAATGGCAACACCCACGGCACTAGAAGCGGCAGCGTAAGGCGTGTCGTGGTTGAGCATGGCTTCGGCTTCAGAGAACTTTTTGGCGTTGATTGTACTTGCGACTTTGCCAGCTTCGATATGGAAGCTGGCATGTTTAGAAACACAGGCAACATAGGCATCTAAATGACTCAGTGTTGAACGCGCACTGCCGTGTAACCATTTGCCAAAATCACAGCAATTATCTTTTGCAATGGTGACGGCGTCCATTTGTTCCTGATTAACAATCGCGGTGCGTAGCTTTACTTTCCAGTCTGAATGCTTCTGCATCGCCATGCTTAAATCCATAACCTCTGCTTTTTTGGCTGGCGCAGCGTGCGGTGGTTTAATCGTTGCTGGTGTACTCGGCTTTAAGGCTGGCTTATGCGCGATGGAGGTAGCGCTATTGCCGACCTCAAAGAACGCGAGTAAGTTATTCATCAGCAAGGTTTGATCGGTCATGGATATACTGGCTGCTGCTGCTTGTTCTGCGAGTGCGGCGTTTTGTTGCGTTATCTCATCTAATTGCGTAACGGCATGATTAACCAATTCAATGCCTGCTGATTGTTGTGAACTGGCGGCCGCAATTTCAGCAATAATGCCACCGACTTGTTTAACGCTTTGCACAATTTCAGTCAAGGATTTACCGGTATCATTTACAAACTCGGTACCCACGCGCACTTTTTCAATACTGGTTTGAATCAATATCTTGCTTTCTCTGGCAGCGGTTGCACTGCGTTGTGCTAAATTTCTAACCTCGGTTGCCACCACAGAAAATCCTCTACCATGATCACCGGCTCTGGCGGCTTCTACAGAGGCATTTAAGGCCAATAAATTGGTTTGAAAAGCAATTTCATCAATAACGCCGATGATAGCTGCAATTTTTGTGCTACTGGCGTTAATTTCCTGCATCGCATGTACCGCCGCAGTAACGACCTGTCCACCTTTCTCCGCGAGATGCTGGGCGTTAGTGGCTACTTGATTGGCTTGTTGTGCATTTCCGGCATTATTTTTTACGGTACTGGTCAATTCTTCCATACTGGAGGCGGTTTGTTCTACACTGGAGGCTTGTTGCTCAACGCGGTGCGACAAATCATTGTTGCCACTGGCAATTTCTTTCGCGGCGGTATTAATGGTTGTCGTAGACTGCTTAATTTCCTGAATCATACCGGTCAGGTTAGTGATAGTGCTGTTAACACTGGTTTTTACTTCACCAAACGTACCGGGATAGTCGCGGGTAATGATTTGCGTTAGATTGCCTTTTGCTAATGCTTGAGTCACGCGCGAAACGTCATTAAACGCAGTGTCGCAGGTTTCAAATAAATTGTTGAGATCCGTTAAAATGTCCTTGAACATAAACTGAAATTTAGCGGCATCACTGCGGTAAGAAAAATCACCATTAATACCTGCTTCACCCAGCAGCTTTATTTCGTGACTGATGTCTAATAATGTTGTTTTTACATGGTCAATGGCCGTGGTGATTTTAGCTTTCTCACCCGGTAAACGCTCCATATCAACAGAAAAATCGCCGTTGGCGTAGGCGCTAATGACCTTGACCACCTGCATTTTTACTGTAATGTGCGAGTTGACCAATTCATTGATTTCTGCCGCCATTTTGCCGTAAGTGCCGGGGAATTTGTTGGCATCCATTTGGGCGCTAATCCAGCCGTCCGCATGTTGTCGTGCCATTTCGTTCTGCGCGGCAACAAAAGCGTTAATAGCATCTTGCATAATTTTCAGGGAATATAACAGACTACTGGTATCACCAGGATTGACTTGAATATCACTGTCTAGCCTGCCGTTGGCAACATCATTGGCAATGGCTTTGGCATAAAAGGGATCAATACCCAGTTGTTGGCTTAAATAACGGGTTAAATACAGAGCAATACCTAAGCCTAAAAAAATGCTGATTAAGGTAATTACCCACATCATTCGTGAGCCGCTTATGGCGGATTCAGATAAGCTATGCACATGCTCTGAGGCTGCTTTTGCTTCACTGTCTCTAAGAGCATTCATTCGCGTGGTTAAATTTAAAGACGATTGATCAAAGTCTTCCATGATCAAATTACCGGCCTCAATTCCGTTACTGATATAAGCCGCTGCCATGCGTTTGCCATCGGTATAAAAGGTGTCAAAGTCTGTTTCAAGTGCTTTTAATGCGTGTAGTTGTGTCGGATCAGTGTCTGTCCTCGCTTGAAAGGTTAGTAGACCTTTTTTAAACTCTTGTGCCGCGCTTTCTGCATCTTCATAGCCTGCTGGATTATGGGTCGCTGAAACATCGGTTAAAAATTGCTGTACTTGCACAACATCGTGACCCATTTGTGCCGCTAACAATGCGTGGGGTAGATAAGTGCTATCAATGTTTTCTAAATCACGCTTGGTTTCTGCGTAATTAACTAAACTATAGCCTGCTAGTCCAATCATTAAACTGAGGATTAAACTGAAGCCAATTAAGATACGGGCTTTAAAACTAATGTAACCAAACATGATGCTGCACCTTAAAAATTATTGATTAAAGAGAATGGGTTGGGCGTAAACCTGCCGCTCTTTAAGAAAGAAACGCGTGGAATTGTTGCCATTGGATGCGTGTATTGTAAATAGCTTACTATCGTTTTGGCGCGGGTGCATGGCTCAAAAATACTGAATCATAAATAGGCATAACATTGCTAAGAAAGTTGAAGAGGGATGTGGCTGTAGGCGAGCTATTTAAAGTGGCCCCCATTGTCCAGACAATCTTTTACCTAGTTTAAGATAGAACCCTGTTCGACCGCAGCTGGTTGGCGCTGCCCCAATTCTTCAGCGGGTGATTTTACTTCCCGTTCACTACCGAACCTGTCCACAATC
>JAPLRW010000055.1 GCA_026398935.1 Methylococcales bacterium | reverse complement strand
TGGTTCGGGAACTGGCGCTGGAGTTGGTTCGGGAACTGGCGCTGGAGTTGGTTCGGGAGCTGGCGTTGGAGTTGGTACAGGTACACTTTCGGTAATAAAGTGGTAAGTCGTCTTATCACTTAGAGCAAGTACAGTATTACCTGCCGCATCTTGCAACGCCTCGGCATCCCAATTGACTGTGTACTCGGTTGAGAAGTCTAGGTTACTGGTTGGAGTGATGACTAATTGGCCAATAGAATTGAGAGTGATGCTGGCAGGTACGGTAGCATTATTGGCCACAGTTTTTAGATAGACTTTGCTTAAGTCGGAATTTGCGGATAAGGCTTCTGAAAACGGCAAGGTTAAAATTTGTCCGAGACTTACTGTCGTCGCATTGTCTGCTGGGTTAACGTTTGCGTTATCGAAGGTTGGGGCAGTCATATCTACGGTGTAAGCTTGGCTGGCTAGCGTACTGTCATTGCCTGCGGTATCGGTGACTTTAAGCTTCAGGGTATTGCTGCCGGACATTAAATGCACGTTCGTCCAGCTTAAGGCGGTATCACTCACCATGGCGGAAATATCCGTCCAGGTCGCGCCGTTATCTAGCGAGCCATAGGCTTTTTCGTCCGCTGCTAACGCGCTACTGAGTGTCGCACTGAGGGTTTGCGCGGCGGTTTGAGTGATAAAATCCGTACTGCTTGTGCCCGTATCATGACTGATAGCGATAGCGCTATAAGTAGTACTCGGCGCAGTCATATCTAGGGTGTAAATTTCACCAGTGCTAAAGGCTGGCAGCGCAGCCTTATCTACTGCGCCGATAACCTGGTTATTTGCCTTAAGATTGAGTTGCAGACCCCCGTCACCCGTGATATCGCTTACTGTAATCGTCCAAGTGCGGGCATCATTCGCTTCTAAATTGCTGAGGGTGCCGCTAACACTGCCAGTAAGCACTAGCTCAAAATCATCCAGTGATAACGTGATAATATCCTCATTGAACGTGACGGTATAGCTTACTGTTTTGGCGTTAGTAACAGCCTCGGCACTATTGCGCACGATACTTTCTAACGCTGGTGTAACATTTCTAGCGAAACTGAGTCCGCCCTTTTCGCTCCCGGTGAAAAAATCCAAGTCACCATCCGCATCAATATCGACAAATGTTGGCGTAGAAAATGAAGCGTTTTGATGTAATCCAAAGGTATTTTTATCCGCGCTAAACTCAGGTGCAGTTGCGTTACCGACATTTCTAAATAACAGTGTATCGCCATTCTTATTTCCGACTAAAATATCCAGATCACCATCGCTGTCAATATCAACCAATGTAGGAGAGGAATACTCTCCGATACTGGATGAGTCAAGACTCTTATTCCCCATATCGGTAAAAGAGGGATTGTCGGGGCTGCCGATGTTACGATAATAGCGTATTTCACCGCGATTATTTCCAACAAGCGCATCCATATTCCCATCATTATCAATATCCCCAAAAGTCAATGTGGTATTGGTATAGCCATCGAAATTATCTAAGCCAAAGGGTGCTGCGATGGGTACATCAAACGAAGGGTGACTGGCACTGCCCACATTTTTATAAAAAGAGACGTTGCCGTTACCGTCTCCAGAGAAAACATCCAGATCGCCATCCGCGTCAATATCGACCAATGTCGGTGTAGCATTCTTAGCGACATTCTGTAAACCAAACGGATTAGCGGTAGGTTTCGAAAATTGCGGATCTGTTGCAGTACCGGTATTTTCAACATATAAGAAGCTACCATCGCCTGCGCCTATTAGTGCATCTAGGTCACCGTCGCTATCAATATCTGCAAAAGTAGGGTGTGTGAAGTCGTTACCATCAAGTGTTATACCAAAGGTATCGTCATTAGACGTGACGGGAAAATACGGCGCTTGGGTTGGCAGGTCATTATCCGTGATGGCCACGATGACATTATTGACGGTGATAGCGTTATAGTTAAAATCTTTACTGCTAACGGTATGTTGCAACACCCCGGTATGATTGCCTTCGCCCACAGTATCGTTAACCGCTGTCACCGTGACAGTTTGTGGCGTGTTCCAATTGGCCGACGTGAAAGTCAAGGTTGTAACATCACTGCTCACTTGCTGATTAGTATTGTCTATAGTGATGGTGACATCCTGTGTCGGTGCGCTATTCAGTACTACGCTGTAGGTATCGGCCACTCCACCTTCGCTTACTGTCGTATTGCCGTTACTTTGAGTCACCGTAACGCCAGCAGATGCCGCATTTTTAAAAAAATGGGTTGTGCCGAACTTATCTGCCACAAACGCCTCCAGATTGCCGTCACCATCAATATCAGCAAAGATTGGAGCGGCTAGAGCCTTGAAGTCCACCTCACTCAAGCCCTTTAGATCATCAATTGACGCAACGAAAACGACATTTTTGGCATCGCCCGTGTTACGAAAAAAATGCGTAAGTCCGTGCCCATCACCGAGCAAGGCATCCAGATCACCATCACCATCACCATCAATATCAGCAAACGTTGGGGAGCTGATGGATCCGACACGCGTTAACCCAAATGGATTAACTATCGTCTTCTCCGCAAAAACCGAGTTCGTGGCACTGCCAGTGTTGCGATAAAAATTAGTATCGCCATTAACGTCGCCAACAAAGGCATCCAGATCACCATCACCATCAATATCAACAAACGTTGGGGCGGCCATTTGCTCAACCCTTAGGGAGGAAAGCATGTTGGAGCTATCGGCACTAAAATTTGGCTTCGTGGCGTTGCCTATATTCCAATATAAATCTAAAAGACCTGACGCTGTTCCAACAATGGCATCCAAATCACCATCGCCATCTATGTCAGCAAAAGTTGGCGCGCCTTCAGGCTCACTATTGTTTAATCCAAAGGGCTGCTTAATACTATTGGCAAAAGTCGGCTGGGTGGCGCTGCCGATATTTTCAAAAAACTGCATATCGCCAGAACCATTACCGACAAATACATCCAAATCACCGTCGCTATCAATATCTGCAAACGTGGTGTGTATGTTGTTTCCGCCCTTATCCGCAATTGTGCTAAATGCAAAGGTATCGTCAGGCATCAACTGAAAAAGTGGATCATTGGTCGGTAAGTCATTATCCGTAACGGCCACGATGACATTGCTGACGGTGATGGTGTTATAGCTAGGGTCAGCACTGCTAACGGTATGTTGCAATACCCCAGTATGTTTACCTTCACCCACGGTATCGTTAACCGCCGTCACGGTGACCGTTTGCGGCGTGTTCCAGTCAGCGGGCGTGAAGGTCAGGGTGGTGACATCACTGTTTACCTGCTTGTTGGTATTGTCCAAGGTGATAGTGACATCGGCTGTTGGCTGGGCGCTGAGTACCACTGTGTAGGTATCAGTAACTCCCCCTTCGGTGACGTTGGTATTGCTATCGCTTTGGGTAATGGTAACGCTATTTTTAATGGACGCTGTATTTTCTAAAAAAGCCATTCTGCCGTATTTATTCCCCACAAACATATCCAGATCGCCATCCGCATTGATATCCACCAGCGTTGGGGAAACATAACCGTTGGTATCCATATAGCTTAAATTACTTAGCTCAGTAAAAGCTGGTGCAGTCGTCGTGCCAGTGTTGCGAAAAAAATGTACACTGCCATCGTTATAACCGATGATGGCATCTGAATCGCCATCACCGTCAATATCAGCAAATGTTGGGGTGCTATTACCCGCAAGATTCGTTGGTAAGCCGAATGGATTTACTTCCGGTGTAGCAAAAGTTGGTTCCTGGGGTCTGCCATCGTTGCGATAATAATAGGTCTCTCCCTTCGGTGCACCGATAAACGCATCCGGATCACCATCATTATCAATATCCACAAACGTTGGCGTTAAGATATTCCCAAAATCACGTCCGAATCCGAATGGATTGTGCTGCACTGAATCAAAAACCGGATTTGTGGCTGTGCCGCTATTACGAAAAAAATCTTTATCGCCATTTGCTTTACCGACAAATGCATCCAAATCGCCATCGCCGTCAATATCCGCAAAAGCAGGAGCGTTCCCTCCCTCACCCGTTGTACCTATTGACAGTGGCGTTGACCCCGAAAAAGCTGGTTGAGTAGCACTGCCGATATTGCTAAACAATAGGACGTCCCCCGACCCATTACCTACAATCGCATCCAAATCTCCGTCACTATCAATATCAACAAAAGTAGGGTGTATCAATTCGCCGGAATCACCTAAACCAAACGGTTGCTCAACCGCTGGGAGAAAAGAAGGATCTATTGGCGGCAAATCATTATCCGTGATAGCAACGATGACATTGCTGACGGTGATAGCGTCATAGGTACGATCTTTGCTGCTAACCGTATGTTGAATAACCCCCGTATGATTGCCTTCACCGATCGTATCATTAACCGCTGTCACGGTTATAGTTTGCGGGGTGTCCCAGTTAGATGACGTGAAGGTCAGGGTGGTAACATCACTGTTTACTTGTTTGTTGGTATTATCTAAGGTAATGATGACATCGTTGGTTGGCTGGGTGCTGAGTATTAGCGTATAAGTACCGGCGTTGCCACTTTCGGTGACGGTGGTATTGCTATTGGTTTGGGTAAAAATAACGGATGCGGCCATGCTGATAGTCCAAAAATTAATTTTCTGTGTAGCTTGGTTGGCTAGCTGGGTAACGCGTAGTTGCTGACTTTATGTCATTGCCGCTACACTATTTATTTACTGTGCAATGGCACGTTGCAAATACTTGGTTAACTGCGCGGCTACCGGCAGATGTTGGTAGGAAGGTACTACATGGCAAGATAATAATTCCACCATGGTGTGTTGCTGTTCTTGCCAGCGCTCCGCAAGGGTTAAACCGATCATTTCACCCTCAACGGATGCAGAAATGCCGAGCAATTCACCGCGTAATGGCTGCCTATGCCAGCGTTGTTGTAAACGGGGTTGGATCATGGCGGCATAAGGCGCTAAATTTTGCGGTGTTAGATGGAATACTTGCTGGTATTTAATCGGGGTGTCCGCTGTAGCTGTCGAGGCTTCCTGTGGGGGTAATCCTGCTATCGGTATCGTTGCAGCTATATCTTTACGCGGCACGCTGGGTTTGGTTATTTTGATACCGGCGCTGCCTGGAAAATTTACGCACCGCTCGATGTCATTATTCTGGAAGCCGAATGCACTGGGTTTACGCACTTCAGGCAATATCACTACATCAAACAGTTCTTCAACAACCCCGTCGATATGCAGCCAATGCACTATGCTACCTGTGTTAAGGTCGATTATTACTAAGCCACAACGGGCGCTTTGTTGCAGTGTTTGTAAAGGTTTTTCTATTGCCAGACCGCCAAACGAGGTCGCGCGTAATTTGGATAATCCGACCAGTGCGTAATTTTTCCAGAAGGCTAATCCGCGCACAAAACCCGGGCAAAAGGTGATGGGAATAAATTTTTCGCCATCCAGATAACCGAATTCGCCGCTTCCAGAATTAAGTAGCCAGAGTTTGCCTTGATAGTAGCGTGGTGAATGTGGCATTGATAAACCCGTAGCGATTATTTCGTTACTGGGAATGTGTATGACAATGCCGCCATTGTGGCGATGGTTTCGCCAACCAGCGGCGGCGTCGGTTGCGCTACAGGCGGTTACATAAGTCGGCTCGCCACGTTGTAGCGCTAGGCCGTTTAAATGGCAACGGTCTTCGGCAACCAGCTTGCTGATAAACGGTGGCTTCCAAAGTGGTACAAAACTGTAACCCGGTTCTAGGGTTGCTAAACAACTGTAGTCGGTATTAATAAACAATATGCGCTGTTTGGCATCTAACACCACATCATGTACATTCAAGTCGCCAGTGGTGTGCGCTTGAGTTGGAACATACAGGCGATCATAGCCTTGATACTGTTCGTTAGGCGCTAAGCGGTTGTCCAGTTGCCAAAGTTGGTAACGAGTCGCCATGTATAAGCTGCTGCCTTTTGCGTATAACCCCATGGGTTTGTCAAACAGGCGTTCGTTGACGGCAATATGCCCCGGCTCACCGCGGCCTACTAGAAATAGGCGGTTGGTTTGGTAAGTGGTAAATGCCAGACTGATATTTTCGTGGCTTAGCCACTCGACAAGTTTCTCGGAATCTTGCATGACAAAAGGCGCTGCTACGGCTGGCGATTTGGCAGGTGTTGATGCTATCGTGGCGCCTGTTTGGTTTTCGGTCATGTTATTGTTCTCAATAGGTATTATCTAAAAAGTGAGCAGGGTTTATGGTCACGTTTTCGAATAAACGCTATCGGTTTAAACCGGGTTTGGGTTGGCATGATTAATAAAAGAACAAATAGTTAGATGCATTTAATAGCAGTACTCCAGCTTTGGTAAAGACCCCCTTTATGCCCCTTTGGATACTACCCCCTCAGCAATTGCTCCTGCATATTTGCCGTCGTCTTTTTACCCTAAAGGGCACAAGTCAAAGAGGAGAAATAATGAATAATTACAGACGAAGATGTATCGTGCGCAAATGGTAGACCTTTCCGATTTCCAGTAACCGTTTCTGTCAGCCTAAGCGACAAGGGGCGTATTATTAGAAGGAAAACGCTTACTAAAAGAATAGCGGGTTATTAGAAAAATATTGGATTATTAAGTATTTAGAGAGGAATTAACTGTAATACTGTAGGGTAAGAAAGTGATATTTTAGATTTAAGCTAACGTTATTAAGTATATAGATGACATACCTCGTCACTATTTTTAATAGTGACGAGGGCGGTACTAACCGATTACCCAGTTGTTTAGAAAAAAGAATATTGCTATGCATGGATAATGAAAGCACGGAGGATTTTCTGCGAATGGTATTAATGACACGCAAATAGCGGATTATGTGCCAACTTTGCGTGTGGCATTTAATAAGACAGGGGGTGAATGTTCATTATTTAGTTTTTCGCCGAGATTAGTAGACAATAAACGTCTGACTCTGGCATCATGCCTATTCAAGACGCCTTGTATTCCACAGGGTTGAGACAATCTTACATTAAGGTAAAACATGAGTAACCTTCCCCAATGCCCAACCTGTGGTTCAGAATTCACTTACGAAGATGGCAGTATGTATATCTGTCCTGAATGCGCACATGAATGGCCAGCAGCAGGGGCTGCAGAAGAGGGTGATGATCGTATCATTAAAGATGCAAACGGCAATGTGCTACAAGACGGTGATAGCATAACTGTCATTAAAGACCTCAAAGTTAAAGGCACGTCGTTGGTGGTTAAAGTAGGCACCAAGGTTAAAAATATCCGCTTGGTTGACGGTGATCATGATATTGATTGCAAAATTGACGGTATTGGCGCAATGAAGTTGAAATCAGAGTTTGTTAAAAAGATTTTATAAGGTGTTGTTAGGTGGCTAGCTAAGATAATCATCGTTTGACATAAAAAGCAGCCTTTTTAAGATATTGAAAGAAGAAAAGTGCGTTGGCTTAACTTCTTTCAAAAAGGCTGCCAGTCATGACTTTACCCAGCAGTAATACTTTACTCGCCCAGCAGGGTTTTAACATGTATCGCAACACTCGCCGCTAAGGCATTAAGATCATACCCTCCCTCCAAAACTGAAATGATTCGGCCTTTACATGTACGCTGTGCAATGTCCATTAACGCTTGCGTGATCCAGCGAAAATCCTCCTCCACTAAATGGATGTTGGCCAATGGATCATCTTTATGTGCATCAAAACCCGCTGAAAGCAACAGTAACTCAGGGTTGAAATGCAGCAGTGCCGGTAAAATAATCTGTTCGTATTTTTTTCTGAATTCAACGCCCGTGTAACCTGCCACTAGCGGAACATTAATAATATTACCCACGCCTGTTTCCGAGGGATGACCAGTGCCGGGGTAATTGGGCATTTCATGGCTAGAGGCATAAAACACTTGCGGTTGCTGGTAAAAAGCCGCCTGTGTGCCATTACCATGATGCACATCAAAATCCACAATCGCAACGCGTTGCAGTTGATAGTGCTGACGGGCATATTCCGCGGCAATCGCCACGTTATTAAACAGACAAAAGCCCATTGCTAGTGTTGGTTCGGCATGGTGTCCGGGTGGGCGTATCGCGCAAAACGCATTATCCGCTTTATCGCTCAGTATCCGATCAACGGCGTCACAGACAGCACCGACGGCACGGAACGCAGCGGTTTCAGAGCCAGGTGATAATACCGTGTCATCATCCAGATGATGTTCGCCTTGAACGGGCAGGGCATTACGAATGTGCTGAATATGTTCAAACGGATGAATTAGCCGAATCTGCTGCTCTGTGCCTAGCGGCGGCGATACCCGTATTAACTGGGCAAACGCTGCTTGATCCAGTGCGTTGCTGATAGCTCTTAGCCTATCCGCGCATTCCGGGTGATCGGGGGTCGTCGTGTGTAACAGAAAATCCGGATGGCTGTAATACAGTGTTCTCACAAAACCTCGCTTGTAAAATAAGGGCTGGCAACTTACGATCAAGTTACTTAAAAACTCTGGCGCGTATTCGTCGAGGGTTATTGGTCGCTATACAGCCACATTTGCGCTTCACGCGGTGGAATAGCTAAGGTGAGTGCTTCATCGGTTAGCTGCATGTCATAACCATGCAATTGACAATGATAGCGTCCCTTACGTAGCGCGTCCGTCATGATAGGGGCGTGTTGCCAGTATGCGGTTTTGTTAATGGCAATGATGCCTCGATCACCGCGCGCGAAGATTAAAAAACCATCTGCTTCAATTAAGGCGTGCTGTGGTAGGCCGTGAACGGCGTTATGAAAACGGAGCATCGCGGCAATATCGGTGCGTTGCCAGGTTTGCGCCCAGCGGTTATGGTCTTCGGGATACTGCGCTGCACTTTGGTTGCCATCGGAATAGATCATCGGCACACCGCCATCACGACCCGTCAAGTAAACGTTAGCAAGGTATTCGTCCTGCGCTTGCAACATGACACTCCGAAATCCGGCGTTATTGGGCATGTCGTGCGTAACGGCAAATGTTACCGCTCGCCATGCTGACAAGGCTTGTCCATAAGCCGCTGGATCAACCAGTTCACGTAAACTGCCATTGGGCGAAAAGGCTCTGCGTAAGGTTTCATGCAAGGGGAAGTCGTAAAATGACAGGCGGGTTTTATGAAGTAACGGCCAAAGAAAGATGTTTTCTTCGCTATCGTTGGCGGTGAGCGCTTCACCAAACAAAAATTTCCCTGCCATATCGTCAGTTTCAAATACTTGTCGAATATGCTCTTCTGGTAGATGCTTGATGGCATCAATGCGGTATCCGTCAAATCCCAGCGCATTGAGTGCTTTTAAACAGTGCCGTTG
Source organism: Methylococcales bacterium (assembly GCA_026398935.1). Taxonomy (GTDB): domain Bacteria; phylum Pseudomonadota; class Gammaproteobacteria; order Methylococcales; family Methylomonadaceae; genus SXIZ01. Next base: position 364 of record JAPLRW010000055.1, on the reverse strand, counting down.
CTGTTCGATGACCCACGCGTTGAGATCAAGATCCGGTAAGCCAGACAGTGAGCATTCCTCTGATTCATGGCGATCCATCCAGTTTTGGATATTGCCGCCGGGATTAAAATCCCACGGGGAAAATAATCCTTCAGCAAGATTGCCGTATAAACAATCTTTTTCGAAATCTTCACGCGCTTGTTGATAGTGTTGCAGTTCATTATTGCCCGGAAAGTTAAAGCGATCCTGACGGTTTTCATTGGCCATGTGATTAAACACAATATCAGCATAAACGCGTACACCGTGGTTATGCAGGGCGGTAATTGCTCGCTCAATGTCCGCTTTGTTACCTAAGAATGAACGCACAATACGGTAATCTTTCGGT
>JAPLRW010000304.1 GCA_026398935.1 Methylococcales bacterium | reverse complement strand
ATAACCTGTTTTACAAACTTTTTAACATCTTCTTGTAAAATACGCCCCTTACGGCCACTGCCAGCTTTAATCAAGCTAAGATCCACTCCCAACTCACGCGCAAACAAACGCACACTCGGCGTAGCATGCGCAAGAAAGTGATGACTAGCGGAACTGATATCTACCACTGGCTTTTCCACCGCAGGTGCAGCAGGTGCAACAGGCAGAGGCTGAATCGCTGGCGGCGCTTCAGGTGGGGGCGACGCGACTGGTGCGGCCGGGCTAGTAGCAACACCCGCTACAGCAGCCACATCACTGACTTCGACCGTCACCACTAACGAGCCTTCTGACACTTTATCGCCTGCTTTAATATGCACTTTTTGCACTTTACCGGCGACACTGGCGGGCAGATCAATACTGGCCTTATCTGTTTCAAGCGTGGCTATCGTTTGTTCTTTTTCAATGGTATCACCCGCTTGGATTAATACCTCAACTACATCAATATCCTTAACATCACCGACATCAGGAACCTTAATTTCAACTAAAACCGTCATCTCAGTACCTTAAATTAAATTAACCATGGGGCGATTGTATTGGGATCAATGCCATATTTGGCAATAGCAACTTCGACTTTACTTGCCGGCAATTGCTCCTGATCAGCAAGGCTTTTAAGCGCTGCGATAACAATATGAAAACGATCAACCTCAAAAAAACTACGCAGTTTTTCACGCGTATCAGAACGGCCAAAGCCATCGGTACCCAAAACAGTGTAAGGACTTTTAATAAAAGGTCTAATTTGTTCGGCAAACGCTCGAATGTAATCGGTTGACGCAATAATCGGTGCTGCCGATTTACTCAAGCAAGCGCTAACATGCGCCTGTTTTGGTGTATCGGTGGGATGTAAGCGATTCCAGCGCTCACAGTGCTGACCATCACGCGCCAGCTCAGTAAAGCTGGTGCAGCTCCAGACATCCGCCGTCACTTCCCAATCGTCTTGCAATAACGTAGCCGCCGCAACCACTTCACAAAATATAGTACCGGAGCCTAACAACTGCACCCTCAGGGAAGCGTTACGTTTAGCCGCAGCAAACAAATACATGCCTTTTAAAATATCAATCGCTGCACCTTCCGGCATATGCGGCTGCTCATAATTTTCATTCATCACGGTGATGTAATAAAATACATCTTCCTGCTCCGCATACATGCGGCGCAAACCATCTTGAATAATTACGGCTAATTCATAGCCATATGTGGGGTCATACGAGATACAGTTGGGTACAGTGGCCGACATTAAATGACTGTGCCCATCTTCATGCTGCAAACCTTCACCATTCAACGTCGTACGTCCTGCCGTACCGCCTAATAAAAAGCCTCGTGTACGCTGATCGGCAGCCGCCCAGATTAAATCCCCCACGCGCTGAAAACCAAACATGGAGTAATAGATAAAAAACGGGATCAGCGGCACACCATGCGTAGAATAAGACGTACCCGCGGCAATCCAGTCACACAGACCGCCCGCCTCGTTAATCCCTTCCTGTAACACCTGCCCATGCTTTTCTTCTTTGTAGAACATTAGCTGTTCAGCATCTTGCGGCGTATAAAGCTGTCCAACTTGCGACCAGATACCCAATTGTCTAAACATGCCTTCCATACCAAAGGTACGTGACTCATCCGGTACAATCGGCACAATACGTTTACCAATTTTTTTATCTTTAGTCAGAATATTTAAAATACGCACAAAAGCCATGGTCGTCGAAATTTCATGACCCGCTCCGCCGCCATCCAACAAAGACTGAAAAGCACTTAAAGGCGGTATTTCCAACGGCGCAGCTTTAGTACGTCTGGACGGTAAGTTACCCCCTAACTCGGCGCGGCGTTGGCGCATGTAATTTAATTCTTTCGAATCTTCCGCAAACTTTAGGTAAGGCAAATCAGCCAGATCATCATCATGCAAAGGCAATTCAAAACGATCACGCATATTACGGATCGACTCTGGACTCATCTTTTTCGCCTGATGACTGGTGTTTTGCGCCTGCCCGGAATCCCCCATTCCATAGCCTTTAATGGTTTTAGCCAGCACCACTGTCGGCTGACCTTTATGATTAACGGCACTGTGAAACGCAGCATACACTTTGGTAGAATCATGACCGCCGCGATTGAGTTCCCAAATATCCCGATCCGTATAATCAGCCACCAACGCCTTTAATTCTGGTGAATTAAAGAAAAACTCACGAACATAGGCACCATCTTTAGATTTAAAGGTTTGGAAATCGCCATCAACACATTCCAGCATACGCTTAACGATTAAGCCTTGCTTATCACGTGCCAAGAGTGGATCCCAGCGCCGTCCCCAGATAACCTTAACCACATTCCAACCCGCACCACGGAAGCTCCCTTCCAGCTCCTGAATAATTTTACCGTTACCGCGTACCGGCCCGTCAAGGCGTTGCAAATTGCAATTCACAACAAAGACTAAATTATCCAGTTTTTCACGACCAGCCATACCGATAGCGCCTAATGCTTCCGGCTCATCGGTTTCACCATCACCTAAAAATGCCCATACTTTGCGGCCTTCCGTATTAGCAAAGCCTCGATCTTGAATGTAGCGCATAAATCGGGCTTGATAAATCGCCATGATTGGCCCCAACCCCATAGATACCGTTGGGAATTGCCAAAAATCGGGCATTAACCACGGATGCGGATAGGAACTTAAGCCCTTACCCCCCACTTCCTGACGAAAGCTGTCCATGTGCTCTTCATTCAATTGCCCCAATAACAAGGCTCTAGCATAATTTCCCGGTGAGGAGTGTCCTTGAAAAAACACCAAATCGCCATCGTGTTTATCCGAAGGCGCATGCCAAAAATGATTTTGCCCCACTTCATACATGGTAGCAACGGAGGCAAAGCTGGCAATGTGTCCACCCACGTTACTATGCTTACTGGCTCTTAACACCATGACCATAGCATTCCAACGCACGTAGGAACGGATTTTGCGTTCAATCGTGGTATCACCGGGATAAAGCGGTTGTTGCGGAATAGGAATGGTATTAATGTAAGGCGTATTCGCACTAAACGGAATGTTTGCGCCAGACTGACGCGCCATCGCGACCAACTGTTCAATCAAAAAATAAGCCCGTTCGGTACCTTCCTGTGCTAACACAGCCTGTAACGCCTCCACCCATTCGCGAGTTTCGGTAGGATCTACATCAGTGTGTCCGGTTATATCGGCAATCAAAACTGGGGGCATTCTTAACTCCTGAAGAAAAATAGGACGTAACGTAAATATATTGGGTAATTGTATTTGATAATGGCGGCTAAAGAAAACAAAAACAGCGAAACACGCGGCGTTTACCTCAGAATGAAGCACATTAGCTCTATAGAATAGATTATAAAGAGGAAAACGGCAGGGTAAAGACCTTCACTCAATCCGACAGTTAGGCAAAAGCTATTTTTAAAGGGGGAAGTAATAAGGACGCGTATTCATCTACATAATTGATGGGAGAATGAACAGCATCCCTTAGTACATAAGAGATGCTGTTCTTATACTTTCAACACCCACACCTACTGGCATTTCGATATAACCATTAACGCAAAGATTAATCCTCGCGTGCGACCGCTGGCGCTAATACTTCGCGGTAGCCATTTGATTCAGCAGGACTAACCACGCCCGCCGCCTCCATGTCTTCAATCATACGTGCCGCACGATTGTAGCCCACTTTAAAACGACGCTGGACGCTGGATATTGACGCTTTACGGCTTTCCGTTACAAACATAACCGCTTGATCGTATAGCGCATCAGCTTCGGAATCATCACCACCTGTGCCGCTATGATTAGCATCACCGGATTCTGGCATTTCACGGGTAATATCCTCTAAGTAATTAGGCGGCGCAGTCTGTTTTAAAAACTCTACAACCCGATGCACTTCATGATCATCAACAAAAGCCCCATGCGCACGAATAGGAATCGCGGTTCCAGAAGGCAAAAATAACATATCACCATTACCTAACAGAGTTTCCGCGCCACCTTGATCAAGAATGGTACGCGAATCAATACGCGATGAAACCTGAAACGAAATACGTGTAGGAACGTTCGCTTTAATCAAGCCTGTCAATACATCAACAGAAGGCCGTTGCGTCGCTAAAATTAAATGAATACCCGCGGCACGCGCTTTTTGCGCTAAACGTGCAATTAATTCTTCTACTTTCTTGCCGACCACCATCATCATGTCGGCCAACTCGTCAATCACAATAACGATACTGGGCAACGTTGCCAAGACCGGAAAAGCTTCAAACTCACCTAATGGCTTGTCATATTGAAACATTGGATCACGGATCGTTTCACCTTTAGCGGCGGCATCTGTAATTAATTGATTAAATCCCGCTAGGTTTCTAACGCCCATTTTAGACATCAGTTTATAACGGCGTTCCATTTCCGCAACCGCCCAACGGAGCGCATTGCTAGCTTCTTTCATATCCGTCACAACGGGCGTCAATAAATGCGGAATGCCTTCGTAAACCGACAACTCCAGCATTTTAGGGTCAATCATAATCATGCGCACTTGTTCAGGTGTCGCTTTATACAACAAACTCAATATCATGGTATTAATAGCGACCGACTTACCAGACCCCGTTGTCCCGGCAACCAGTGCATGCGGCATTTTACCTAAATCAGCTACGACAGGAATGCCCGCAATATCTTTACCCATTGCCAGTGTCAACACTGATTTTGCATCTCTAAAAACAGGTGAAACCAATAGTTCCCGCAAAGTAACCATTTCACGCTCTTGGTTGGGTATTTCCAAACCAATAACGGATTTCCCGGGAATATTTTCAACAATACGCACACTGGTTACCGACAATGATCTCGCCATATCTTTAGCTAAACCACTAATTCGACTGGCTTTAACACCTGCCGCAGGTTGTAACTCAAAGCGCGTAATCACAGGCCCTGGATGTACAGCAACCACATCGACAACCACGTTAAAATCCTGCAACACCGCTTCCACTAATCGCGACATTTCCTCCAGATCGGCGGCAGAATAGCCATTAACACGCGTATCGCGTTCATCCAGTAACGACAAACTGGGCAGAACATCGCCCATTTTACTGATTATGGGCATGGCAGTTGCGCTGACACTCTGCTTAAGCTTTTCTGATAAATTTAATGCCGACGTCGACGGCGCTATTTCATGCTGCTTAACGCTGACACTGTTATTAAAAGTACTTTTATTATTCGCTACTGATGCTTTTAACTGTGCAGTAAATGCTGGTGAATCAATGACATCAGGTAATTGTGGTGGATAATTCGTTAAACTAGCCGTATTCAGACCACGGTCAGCATCATGCCCCATGACTCTGGCACTCAGTGAAATATCAGGTATCGCCCGTTTAGGCGCGTCCATTAACGCATCACCGCTGACCTTATGATGGTTAAATTGCGGCTCTTGCCTGACCACTTTAGCGTCAACTGTTTTAGCAACGGGGACTTTAGCCGCTGCAGTAAGTGACCTAGTCGCCTGAAAGGGTTCCGATCTATTGGCGCTTTTCGACGCCTCTGGTTGACGGCCATTAAATTGCGGTTCATGTCGGCTTAAATTGTCCCCTGCTAATCTGGACATACCCACCCGACTGCTTTCACTGGTTTGTTTTTCCCGCGTTGGCGAGCCGCCGTCCTGCATAACTGGCGCTATTTTTGCTGACTGACGTTGCTTAGTCGTCGGTTTTTCTGCCGCATCATTAACTATTGGCTCTTCAACACGACTACGTTTGCTGATCTCTATGTTACTGGCATTTCGCCAAAAAAGCCGACCGACCGACAGCGTCGCTTTACCAATAGCATCCATTACCTTAAACCAAGATAAATCGGTAAACAACGTAATGCTGATTAAAAAACCCACCAATAACAGTAAAGTTGCGCCAGAGTTGCCGAGCATAGTACCCATGACGTCGCCTAACTCCTGCCCCAATATCCCACCGGTTCCGCCAGGCAGTGCAATATCACTTCGCGGCAGATGTAAATAGAATAAGGCTGCACCAAACGCCAACGTAACTACAAAGCCAATATAACGCATGATAATGACGCCATTTTTTTCGGTATGCAGCTGATCGCGATAAACCAAATAGCCCACCCAAGCCAGCATCATCGGGAAACAATACGCCATTATCCCGAACACACTCAAGGTAAAATCAGATATCCACGCCCCGATGACACCACAAGCATTATGAATAGCTTGCAACGATCCGCTGTGTGAAAAACCAGCATCATCACTACTAAATGTCATAAGTGAAATTATCATAAACAACGCGACAGTAGAAAATACTAATAATACTACCTCACGTAAACCTAGCACCGATTTCTCTTCCATTACTGCCGCCATACGCTTATAACCCAGAAACACTATTGCTGAAAAAACATGATTATAGCCGAATAAGCCGAGCTTTTACATTAATAAAAAAGCAACCATGCCATTAATTTACCGAATACACACACGCCATTTTTAAATATTCTGACCGTGTATGAATTACCCAGTAACTATTACGCTAAGACTAATCAGGCTTTTCATAACCCCCGTATAAATACTGCGTTTGCCACCTTACAAAGAGCAGGTTATACTCCAAACTGATTTTTTTAACCTCCCTTATAAACATGCAAATCACCCCTGAAATCATTGGTTATGTAGCAGCAACTTTTACCACAAGCTCATTTTTACCGCAAGCCATCATGACCATTAGAACCAGGGACACCGAAGGTCTGTCGTTAAGCATGTACAGCATTTTTACCACAGGCGTTTTGTTTTGGCTTATTTATGGATTATTAATCAATAACCTAGCCATTATCGTCGCAAACGCCATAACCCTTTTGTTAGCCGCATCCATTTTAAGCTTTAAAATTTACAATACACTTAAAAAAAATAAGCAATAAACATAACCATGTTTCTCTTTAAAAAGCAAAATTTATATGGAACATCGCTCTAAGCCGCATTTTTTCAATACATAAACCTGTATTAACTTACTGTTTACGCCCAAGCATTTCCGCGTCATAATCCTAACCCATCATTAACCACTTCCTTATTGGAGCACTTTTTACATGAGCAACGACGCTAAACATTGCCGACTTTTAATTTTAGGCTCAGGCCCTGCTGGTTATACTGCGGCTATTTACGCTGCACGCGCAAACTTAAACCCCGTCATTATTACCGGCCTGCAACAAGGCGGTCAGCTTACTACCACCACCGAGGTAGATAACTGGCCAGGTGATGTAGAAGGCTTACAAGGGCCGGCCTTAATGGCAAGAATGCAAGCCCATGCGGAACGCTTCAATACAGAAATTATTTTCGACCATATTCACACCGTAGATCTGTCAACCCCGCCCTTTACATTAATCGGTGACTCCGGCACATACACCTGTGATGCATTAATTATCGCCACTGGCGCATCAGCAAGATACCTAGGTTTAGAATCAGAAGAAGCCTTTAAAGGCCGAGGTGTTTCAGCCTGCGCTACCTGTGACGGATTTTTCTACCGAAACAAACCTGTCGCTGTCATCGGCGGGGGCAATACTGCCGTAGAAGAGGCGTTATACCTGTCTAATATCGCCTCAACAGTGACTGTTGTGCATCGTCGCGATAAATTCCGTTCGGAAAAAATACTGTCCGATAAACTCATTGAAAAATCAAAAACAGGCAATGTTATCATTGAGTGGAATTATCAACTGGATGAAGTGCTAGGCGATGACATGGGTGTAACGGGTATGCGACTTAAAAGCAGCATTGATGGCTCGTTGAAAAGTCTGGATGTGCATGGTGTTTTCATTGCGATCGGTCACACACCGAATACCGATATTTTTCAAGGGCAATTGGCCATGGAACACGGTTACATTAAAGTCAACAGCGGTATCACTGGCAATGCGACCGCCACCAGTATTCCCGGCATATTTGCGGCAGGCGATGTAATGGATTCCGTTTACAAACAAGCCATTACCTCAGCAGGCGCCGGGTGTATGGCGGCATTGGATGCAGAAAAATACCTTGATAATTTAAACGATTAATACGCATCCGCTCTTACCCAGTAATGCCTATTTTTTACATCCTACTGAATCATAGGCATGAACCCGTACGCGCTGCGTTACTGGCATCTTTTAGGTTATTCGCCTTAAGGGTATTCCTTAACTTCATCAGGCAGTTTTATGCAATTAATTCAGCTAAACCCTGCTGATCCTCGCCAAGCATTCCCCCCCGTACATCGTGCGCTGATTGATCCCGATGGCCTACTGGCGGTTGGTGGATGCCTGTCCCCTCCCCGACTGCTCAATGCTTATCGACACGGCGTGTTTCCGTGGTTTAACCCAGGTGAACCCATACTCTGGTGGTCGCCCAATCCACGCTTAGTATTATTTCCTGAACAACTGCATATTTCACATAGCCTGGCTAAAACCCTACGCAAAAAAAGCCTGACCATCACCATTGATCACTGCTTCACTGACGTGATGCGCGCGTGTGCAGAACCCAGAGCATACGCCGCTGGAACCTGGATCAGTGACGACATGCTAAACGCCTACCAACGCTTACATCAAATGGGCTTCGCGCATTCAATAGAAGCCTGGCAGCAAGAGCACTTAGTCGGTGGTTTATACGGCGTTGCTATCGGCCAAGTCTTTTTTGGTGAATCTATGTTTCACACCGTTACCGATGCATCTAAAATCGTTTTTGCCCATCTTGTGCAACAGCTCAAGGCGTGGAATTATCAACTCATCGACTGCCAAATCCATACGCCACACTTAAGTAGCCTTGGCGCACAAAACATTGATCGCCAGCAATTTATAGCGCACCTTAATCGCTATTGTGCTTTAGCACCCCACCCCTCTGCGTGGAAAACAGCATGATTTCAATACCGCTTTTCTCAACACAACAGCATTCTTGTAGTTATTTACCGAATAAAATGGCACAGAGCGCCTTCGTACATCCATCCGTGCAAATGTGTACCGCTATTTACGCACAACTCATCGCTAAAGGCTTTCGCCGCAGTGGTGATGATGTCTACACCCCGACCTGTTCAGCCTGTTCAGCGTGCATTCCAGTTAGAGTCCCCATTGCCGAATTTAAACCCAATCGCAACCAACGGCGCTGTTTAAGCAAAAATAGCCACACCGAAGCCATCATTAAACCGGCTATTTTTGAGCAGCAACACTACGACTTATACCTGCGTTACCAAAAAAGCAAACACCCGGACGGCGACATGCAATACACATCAGCCGAAGACTACACCCGTTTTCTCAGCAGCACTTGGTGTGACACCTATTTCATTGAGTTTACGATTACAGGGCAGCTAGTTGCCGTCAGCGTTATTGATCGTTTTGATGATGCACTTTCTGCGGTCTATACTTTTTTTGATCCTGACTTTTCCCACTATAGCTTGGGTGTGTACGCAGTATTATGGCAATTAAATACCGCCAAGCACTTAAATCTGGAGTGGCTCTACCTCGGCTATTGGATTACCGATTGCCAAAAAATGAATTACAAAAATCAATACCAGCCCTTGGAAATGTACCGTGATGAACAATGGGCTCGCTAATTGTCCTTTAGCACTTATGCCCCACCCTATTCAACCCCTCACTACCGAAGCGCTACACTACCCTCCCGACATTAGATAACCCTCTAACCTGTCACGAAAAAGTTATTATCTGCTCGTCACCCTATCTGGTAAAAAAGAATTCCCCAGCTATACTTCGCCTGTGAGTATTAACTGACTCTTTACGTGTGTGCTAATCAAAACAACGTGCATAAAACAGGATAACAGACGTAAGAATATTCAACAACATCACCGTTAGACCGTGACCATTTTCACAGATTACCTTTATGACTCCATGATGGAAATCTTTGTTTTCATTACCTTAATAGCAAAAATTAGCTGAGTAAATAACTGTTTCAGTTAATGCTTTTAGCAAACAGAGGCTGGTAGCCCTATAGCATTAACAGCTTCGCGATATTACCGAATCACCGCCTGACCACTCTAACCTCATGCGGTAAAACGTTTAAAACTAGACCCTCAAATAGTAAAGGTAAAAAATGAAAATTAACATGCCGGTAACAGACAAAGAAATTCTGATGAAACCAGATGACATTCTGGTTACTCGAACGGATTTAAAAGGGAGAATCATTGAGGCCAATGATGCGTTTGTGGCTATCAGTGGCTATACCCGCGCAGAATTAGTCGGTAACAATCACAATATTGTCCGGCATCCAGACATGCCACCTGCAGCGTTTGAAGATTTATGGTCTACCTTAAAACAAAATAAACCGTGGACAGCGTTGGTAAAAAACCGTACAAAATCCGGTGATTATTATTGGGTGGAGGCGAATGTTACCCCCGTTCTTAAAAACGGCGTTGTGCAAGAGTACCTGTCCGCTCGCTATGCGCCGAGCAGAGAGCAAATCCAACAAGCGGAACAATTTTACAAAAAACTCAATACTAAGGCAGTATCCATGCAACCTACTGGATTGGCCGCTCAGGTTAAGTCCATCCGTGAAATAGCTATTTTGAAAAAAGCCGCATTCCTGATCCTTGTGCTGGCCGGACTTGTTTCACTGCTCTGTTATCGGCTGTTTTTGTCTGAGGAATATGCCTTATTAGGTGGCGTAGCCGTGCTATCGATCCTAGCATTAAGTATAAACGCCCAACTAATCACGTCGTTTAGCAACATGTTGCAACAGTCCATTACCATAATGTCGCAATTGGCTGAAGGAAATTTCAGAAACAAGATGGAGCTGAACCGGCAAGATCAGCTCGGCGATTTTTATCGCAGCCTTTACTCTATGCAAGTGACCTTGAATGCCAATTTGGCAGAATCCAAACAAATCGCCACGGATGCCTTACGCATTAATCAAGCACTGGATAATGTGCAGTCAGGCGTCATGGTCAGTGATTCTGATTTAAACATCATCTACATGAATAAATCGGTACAACAGTTATTCAATAACGCCGAAAAAGAGATACGCCAACAACTGCCCAATTTTGATGCGAAAAACCTGATCGGCGCTAATATTGATAGCTTCCATAAAGACCCAACCCATCAACGCGGATTATTACAACGCTTAACCAGCACCGTCCGTTCTGAGCTAAAAATTGCCGACTTACATATGACTGTGGTTGTCAATCCAGTAATTAATGATGCAGGCGAACGTATCGGCTTTGTTGCCGAGTGGATGAATAGAACCGCTGAAGTCAAAATTGAAAATGAAATCAAAACCATCGTTGATGCCGTCAAAGCAGGTGAATTAGACAGTCGCTTAAACACCGCCGATAAATCCGGTTTTTTCCAAACCTTAAGCATTGGCATTAATGACTTAACCGGCATGATTGAACAAGTCTTTAATGATGTTGCTGGCGTGATGCAAAGTATGGCCGCGGGTGATTTAACCAACACCATGACCCATGACTACGACGGTATTTACGGCAGCTGTAAAAATGATATTAATGCCACGATCGCGAAGTTAAGTGAAGTGTTTTTACAGATCAAGGATTCATCCGATTTCATCCATAATTCCTCACAAGAAATTGCCAGTGGTAACAATAACCTCTCGCAACGCGCTGAAGAGCAAGCCGCCAGTTTGGAACAAACGGCCTCCAGCATGGAAGAGTTAACCAGTACCGTTAAAAATAACGCTGAAAACGCGCAACAAGCCAATCAAGTGGCACGAAATGCACAAGAGATGGCGGAACAAGGCGGTAATGTGGTGAATTCTGCGGTACGTGCCATGCAGGAGATTAACGAAAGCAGTAACAAAATTGCCGCTATCATTGGTGTCATTGATGAAATTGCTTTCCAAACCAATTTACTGGCGCTGAATGCTTCGGTTGAAGCGGCTCGTGCAGGCGAACATGGTCGTGGCTTCTCAGTGGTAGCGACAGAAGTTAGAAACCTTGCGCAACGCAGTGCGACTGCAGCGCGCGAAAGTAAGGATCTGATTCAAAACAGTATTCAGAAAGTCCGTTCCGGTACCGAGTTTGTCAATGAAACGGGCAAGTCATTAACCGAGATTGTTAGCGGTGTTAAAAAGGTCGGCACGATTATCGCTGAAATCGCCTCCGCCAGTACGCAACAGTCCGCAGGCATTGAACAAGTGAATATGGCCGTTGCACAAATGGACGAAATTACGCAACAAAACGCCGCATTAGCCGAAGAAGCGGCAGCGGCCAGTGTGGCCATGAGTGAACAATCTACCCACATGGCTAACTTATTAGCCTTTTTTGAACTAAATACCCACATGGCTAACTTATTAGCCTTTTTTGAACTAAACACGGCGGCAAAACAAAACGTGGCTGTAGCACCAAGATCCGCGCCACACAGCAGAAAGCCTGCACCGTCAAAACCCGTTGCGGTAAAAGAGATGGCGACAACCAGCAGCAATAACGATGATGAATGGGATGATTTTTAAGTCACGCTAAGACGGCTTATCCCGCACCCACTGTTGTAGGGGCAGACCTATGTGTCTGCCCTTTGTTTGGGATGGGGTGTACTTGGGCGCACACATAGGTGCGCCCCTACAGAACATCCCCCCTAAAGTAGATAGCCGAACATTAAAAGTAGTAGGGTGCGTCCACGCGGTCGGTTATTTGGTGCATGAAATGCACCCTACGAATTTACATGACGAATTTAACACACCCGCCCAGCGGAGAAGCAGCAGCTAAAACGACTGCCTTTGTGCAAGATGCTGTCAATCTGTAAATGGGCATCATGTCGCATCAAGACATGTTTAACAATGGCTAACCCAAGTCCTGTACCGCTAACATTTTTATCGCGCTTAACATCACAGCGATAAAAGCGCTCCGTAACCCGTGGAATATTTATTGCAGCAATCCCTTCGCCCTGATCCTCAACCAACAATATGGTATCGTTTTTGGCTTTATACCAACGCACTTTTACCACCGAGTCATCCGGTGAATATTTAAGGGCATTTTCAATTAAATTAGTAAAGGCACTGCGTAATTCATGTTCATTACCCTGAAGCAAGGCATCGGTGTCCAGCGTTAATTCGATCCGTCGATTGCTGGTTTTAAACGCACTACCTTGCTGACAAATTTGACGCAACAACGCGGCAACATCCACCACCTCGGCTTTTTTAGGTTTAGTTTCCAAATGCGTCAAAAGCAATAGATCGTCAACCAGATGCTGCATACGCTCTGTCTGCATTTGCATTTGCTGAAAAGCATTGGTTAACAAAGATGACATTCCATCCATGTCCTGCAAGGTTTCCAGATACCCTTTCAAAACTGTCAAGGGCGTTCTTAGCTCGTGCGAGACATTGGCGACAAAATCTTTACGCATCAACTCCATTTTCTTTAACTGCGTCACATCTTGCGCCAGCAATAGCCGCAATCCGGCACCGTAAGGAACGATGCGCACCGCCAAGATGATGTTTTTATTAACCGGAGACGGCAAGTTGATCGCTTCCTTAAAATCGCCGTCATTAAGATAACGAATAAAGTCAGGAAAACGAATTAAATTGATAATACGCTGTCCCTTATCGGCTGGTTTTAAGCCCAAAACATCGTTAGCAATTTTGTTAGCCCACTCAATTTCGTCATTAACGCCCAATACAACTGCGGCATCCGGTAGTGCTTCGGTTGATTTTCGAAACTGGTCAATCATTTTACCCAATTTCTTTTTGCGTTTTTTTTCGGCTTTTTTGAGACGATAGTGTTGATAATAAATATCTTCCCAGATGCCTTTAGCATCGGGATACTTACTTTTCCCGCCGCTTCTAATCCAATTGTCAAAACGATTGATTTGAATAACCTGGTAGATCAACAACGCAGACGCGAGCAAAAACATCAAGGGGAAAAACAAGCCAGTTACTGCCCCTATTAGCATTGTCGCTCCTAGCAACAAAACTAACGTGACTATTTCTTTTTGCCAATCGCCCATAACCGTGATTAATACAAAGGAGAGAGTGCAGAGGTATCCAACGGCAAAGGCGCTTCTACTGCTGAAAAGCGATAGCCAAAACCGCGAACCGTTTGTACGAGGTCTTCACGTCCATACTCACCCAGAATTTTGCGTATACGCCGAATATGCACATCGACAGTACGCTCTTCAATATAAACACTGCGGCCCCACACTTGATCTAATAATTGTGTACGGCTGTACACTTTATCCGGATGCGTCATAAAAAAACTCATCAATCGGAATTCAGTCGGGCTAACATCTAATTGTTTTTCACCAATGCTTAAGCGGTGCTGAGCAATGTCCAAGACCAAATCTCCCTGACTCACTTGCCCTAAATCCTGCATTTTACCGCTACGGCGCAATACGGCACGAATCCTTGCCACCAGCTCTTTCGGTGAAAAAGGCTTGGTCATGTAATCATCCGCCCCCACCTCCAGACCCCGTACCTTATCTTCTTCCTCTCCGCGCGCCGTCAGTAAAATAATCGGCAGCTCCCGATAAATGGAATCTTTTTTCAAGCGCCTAGCCCACTCAACACCACTGATGCCGGGTAACATCCAATCCAGCAAGATCAAATCAGGTAAATCAGTATCTAACGCCTTCTGCGCTTTATCGGCATCGGCTGCCGAAATAAGCACAAAGCCAGCCTGTTCAAGCACCATCACTAACATGCCCCTGATAGCGTCGTCATCTTCAACAACCAGAATTTTATTGTGTGTCATGTCAGTTTTACTCAAGATATAGTGGTGTGAAGTGAGGGGGATGTCATTATGTTTGTTACAAGGTAAAGCGGGAACGCCACTTACCTCAGTGGACGTACAGATAACGTCCCTTTAAGGGAGGTTATCTGTGTCATCTAAAAGCCTATATTACGTCATTATTTATACGGTAGATTTAGCCAACGCATCCGAAGAATGATCATCGCCTATCCGCTTATTAAACTTTAGTTCCAGCTCAGCCTGAGTGATATGCCGAACATCTTCGCCTTTTACCATGTAAATGATATGCGCAACAATATTACAGGCATGATCACCAATTCTTTCCAGCGCGCGCGCCGTCCAAAGAATATCCAGACTGCGCGTAATGTTACGAGGATCTTCCATCATGTGCGTAATCAATTGCCGAATAATACTGGCATACTCACGATCCACATAATCATCCTGTGCCATAATTGTCGTTACGCCGTCTATATCCATGCGGGCAAAGGCATCCAAGGCATCATGCAACATTTCTTTAACCAACTCAGCAATGTGTTGCAGCTCATAGTAGGCATCATTTTTACCAGCTGCACTGGATACCTGCAAGGCATTCTTAGCAATGCGCTCAGCGAGATCACCAACGCGCTCCAGTTCGTTAATAATCTTAATGACCGTAATCAACAAGCGTAAATCAAATGCCGCAGGCTGGCGCAATGCTAAAATCTGCATGCATTCCTGATCGATCATCATTTCCAGCGCATCAATCTGATCGTCTTGTTTAATGACATACTCAGCAAGCTCTTCATCATTCACGGTAAAGGCTTTTACCGCCTGATCAATCTGCTGTTCAACCAACCCACCCATGGTTAATACTTTATTACGAATATCTTCCAGCTCTTTATTGAACTTTTCAGAAATATGATGCCCTATTTTACTGTTATCCATGGTCTGCTCCTGATTTATCCATAACGGCCGGTAATATAATCTTCCGTTTGTTTTTTAACGGGATTGGTAAATAAATCTTTGGTTTTGCCCATTTCAATAAGCTCACCCATGTACATAAACGCCGTGTAGTCAGAAACACGCGCCGCTTGCTGCATATTGTGCGTTACGATAACGATAGTGTATTTTTCTTTCAGTTCGTTAATTAACTCTTCAATCTTCAACGTTGAAATAGGATCTAAAGCCGATGCAGGCTCATCCAACAACAATACTTCCGGCTCAATAGCAATCGCGCGCGCAATAACCAAGCGTTGTTGTTGACCACCTGACATGCCCAAGGCATTATCATTCAGCCTATCCTTCATTTCATCCCAAAGTGCCGCACCACGTAAAGAACGTTCAACGGTTTCTTCCAAGGTACGTTTGTCATTAATCCCTTGAATACGCAGACCGTAGGCTACATTTTCAAAAATAGACTTAGGAAAAGGATTGGGTTTTTGAAATACCATGCCGACGCGTCTACGCAAAGCTGCTACGTTGACCGATTTATCGTAGATATTTTCATCATCCAATAAGATTTTACCTTCGATTCTGACGCTGTCTACCAGATCATTCATCCGGTTAATGCAGCGTAACAGGGTCGATTTACCACAACCACTAGGCCCAATATACGCAGTCACGCGTTTTTTAGGCATGTCCATCGAGACATTATACAACGCTTGCTTTTCACCATAAAACAGATTCAAGTTTTCTACTTTAATACAGCTTTCATTTTGTTCAGCTGAGGTGTCTTGCTGCCCATTAAAAACCGAGCTCATATCAATTGCATGTGATCGAACGTCTTGTGTTGTCATTGATTTATCCTTCCAGTGCCCGATATTTTTCGCGCAAATGATTTCTAATGGTTACTGCTGTTAAGTTAAGGCCCACAATCACCATCACTAACAATAACGAGGTTGCATAGACTAAAGGTCGCGCCGCTTCAACATTGGGGCTCTGAAATCCAACATCATAAATGTGAAAGCCTAAATGCATAAACTTACGGTCTAAATGTAAGAATGGAAAGTTACCATCCAACGGTAAGGTAGGGGCTAATTTAACCACACCCACTAACATCAAGGGCGCAACCTCACCTGCCGCTCGCGCTACCGCTAAAATTAATCCCGTCATCATCGCAGGACTGGCCATTGGCAATACTGTCAACCATAAGGTTTCAAGCTTGGTCGCACCCAATGCCAAACTGCCTTCGCGGATAGATTTAGGAATCCGTGATAGCCCTTCTTCTGTCGCAACAATCACCACGGGCAAGGTTAATAATGCCAAGGTGAGCGATGCCCACATTAACCCTGGCGTACCAAATACTGGCGCAGGCGCTGATTCTGGATACAGCAGTTGATCAATGTTGCCACCCAGAATATACACAAAAAAGCCTAACCCAAATACGCCATACACGATAGACGGCACACCCGCCAAATTGTTAACGGCAATTCTGATTAATTGTGTGGTAAAGCCTTGTTTGGCATATTCACGCAAGTAGACGGCGGCGATAACACCAAACGGCGTAACAATTACTGCCATCAACATTACCATCAGTACCGTACCAAAAATGGCGGGAAAAATACCGCCTTCGGTATTGGCTTCACGCGGATCTTCGCTTAAGAACTCACCCAACTTGGAAAAATAATGCCCGACTTTTGTAAAGACATTCATGCCATTAGGCCGATACGCTTTTACAATTTTACCAATCGGAATATCACGTTCAATGCCTTCACCGGTTTTTACCACCAAGCTTTCTTTATTCGCTTTCACGTACAAGGCTTTTAACTGCTCTTGATAGCGCTTATAGTCCACTTGGTAAGCCGCTTTTTCGGTAGCCATTTCTTGTTTCGCGGCATCCGTCCAAGCCTTCTGTAATTCCAGTTTACGTTGTTTTAAACGCAAGCGCTCCAGACTATAATTGATAGCGCCAATTTCCTTTTTTTCCAGCTGCTTGATTTCTTCATAGACCTCTAGTGCCGCAGCAAGCCGCTGCTGCGCAACATCCCAAGCCTCATTGCCTTGTGCAATGCTTTTACCGTCCTCCTTAACGCCCACCAATGTGCCGTAGAAGTTACCCCATTCACGCCGCTCCAAAACAATAAGCTGCTCAGGATAAGTCATTTGTGAAATAGTGTTGACCAGTATCCAACGAAAATCCATGCCGCTAATATCACGGTTACCGACTTTAATTAAATATTGTTCAACGGTTCTGCCGCTGCCAATATCGGCGTCTAAATAACCCGCATCTTTAGCCCGTTGTGACGAGATTTCATTACTATCCGTCAGCTCACCCGTAATAACCTGTGGCACACCCTCTTTGTCACGGTATTGAATTTGTGCCACGTCGGAAGGCCAATAATGCCCCAAACCTCGCACAGCAACCAAACCAAGAATACCTATCACTAAAATCAGACACGTACTAACCGCTGCGGCGTTCAGCCATATCCAAGGCGAGCCGCTTTTAACCCATTGTTTAATAATCATAATGAACTGTATTTTTCACGTAAGTGTTGACGAATCAATTCCGCCAGCGTATTAAAAACAAACGTAAACATAAAGAGTACCAGCGCGGCTAAGAACAACACACGATAATGGGTACTGTCTACTTCCGACTCCGGCATTTCCACCGCGACATTCGCGGCTAAGGTTCGCATCCCCTGAAACACACTGAGATCCATCACTGGCGTATTACCTGTCGCCATCAATACAATCATGGTTTCACCTATCGCACGGCCTAAACCAATCATAATGGCTGAAAAAATACCGGGACTGGCGGTTAACAACACCACCTTTATCATGGTTTGCCAAGGGGTTGCCCCTAAGGCTAATGAGCCAACAGTTAAGTGTTTCGGCACACTGAAAACAGCGTCTTCCGCAATCGTAAAGATACTGGGCACAACGGCAAAACCCATCGCAATACCGACCACCAGCGAGTTACGCTGATCGTAATCAATACCGAAAGAGTCTTTCATCCATACGCGCAAGTCACCCTGAAAAAACAACGCTTCTAAAGAAGGACTCACCGCAAAGGCAAACCAACTCGCACCGAGAATAACCGGAATAAGCAACATGGCTTCCATACCATCAGGCACTTTCGAACGAACCTCTTTAGGTAAGAACTGCCACCCCAACCCAAAACCCAACACCGACACAGGCAGCAGGATCAGCATGACAAAAACACCTAACAAGTGTTCTTCTAAAAAGGGCGCTAGCCATAAACCCGCTAAAAAGCCCAAAATAACCGTCGGTAACGCCCCCATTAACTCAATGGTTGGCTTAACCACGCCGCGCATTGACGGTGCCATGAAATAAGCGGCATAAATCGCCCCCATTAGTGAAAGCGGAATCGCAAATAGCATGGCATAAAAAGCCGCTTTCAAGGTACCGAACACTAAGGGCGTTAAGCTGTATTTGGGTTCAAAATCATTGCTGGACGAAGAAGACTGCCAAATATAGTCAGGTTTGGGATAACTTTCGTACCAGACCTTGCCCCATAATGATCGCATCGATACTTCAGGATGTTCATTATCCACTTTCCAGAAATTAACATTGCCATTGACGGATTGTAATAAAAACGCATTGGCTCTGGGTGATAAGGCAAATGCTTCAGGCAATACTTTCGCCGCAGGCAGTTTTAATAATTCACGTTCAGCTGTGGTGTTATACGCGCCAACGACGCCTTGTGTATCAACGGTTAAAAAACCTTTACGCCGTTGTTCGGCGGATACTTTCATCAGCGCTGCATCCGATACTTTAAAGCTGCGAATTTTTTGCATAGCCGGATTGTTTTTGGCATCCCGCACCACAGACCACTGCGACACCAAACCAGTCGAGTCAGCAACCAGTAATGATAAACCGCCATTAACAAAATCAATGCTATTAATACGCTGCTCTGGGGACAATACATTCAGTAGCTGTTTCAGTACTGGCGCACTTTTATCGCTGATGTCATAGAAACTTAAATTACCGTCCGCACTCGCGACATACAAATAACGCTGCTCTTTATCAATCAACATAAAAGCGATATTCTCAGCCGCTAAATTCAATACGGACTCCGTACGTTGTAAAGTCGCTTCACCAAACAAGGCTTTTTCTTTGGTAATATTCAGCAGTTTTAGCTTATTGCTGGCGGTTTTAGCGACCAAGGTTGTACTGCCTTCGCCCACCTGTAACGCTAACATTTGCAGTGCCCCGCCTTCAGTATCAACCACTACAGGTTGTTCCTCTAACGGATAGGTTATGACGGGCGTAATCACCCGAACATCCTGCGGATAGGTTATGCGATAGGTATGCTTGGCGACCAATACACTGCCATTATTTAGACCGTACGCCACAATACCTTCCCCGCTACTCTGGGGAGCAAAACTGCTTACTTTCAAGTCGGGCGGCATTTTAAGCGCTTCGGTCAGAATAGGTTGTCCGGTGTGCGCATTAAAAAACACAGCGTTGGCCTGATCGGTAAACCTTACCGCAACTTCATTTTGTTCTTCCATCGCCAATAAGACGGTTTTACCCTTATCGTGTCCCGGTATCTGATACTCCGCTAGAGATTCCGCACTGGCGGGAATAAACAGCGGTATGACAACATACAATAAATAGAAAAAAATCAGCACAATCGCCACAATAACCCCCCAGCCACCGATTACGATACCGTAACGCGCCAGACGATCTTTGAGCAATCGCCAGCGTTGGTGGAGGCTTGCAGCAGACACTTGCATTGCCGAATCCAATTTAGCGGTTTTATTTGAGGTTATTTCAGACATACGCACATAGTAGGCAGGGTTGTGTAGAAACGAAACACTATCGCTTCGACGAAAATTCATCAAAACAGCGGAAGAGTGCTGAGGTTTACGTGATGTAAACCTCAATCAACTTCGATCTAGCAGGTTAGTCTTTATTCAAGCGAGGGGGAATACAAGACTAACCCGTTCCAAACATCCGTGTCAGCGCATCCAATGCGCAATTCAGTCAGCCAAATGATCCAATTATTGAATCTTTGCTAAAGCTTGTTGTGCAACTTTCGCAGGCAATGGGATATAACCGTCTTTAATAACGACTTCTTGTCCTTCTTTCGACAATACCATTTTCACAAATTCTGCTTCTAATGGCGCCAATGCTTTGTTAGGCGCTTTATTCACGTATACATACAAATAACGTGATAAAGGATAAGCACCGGATAAGGCATTTTCAGGGGTTGCATCGCTAAAAGGTTGGCCCGCTTTTTTAGCCAATGGTACCGCTTTCACACCAGAGGTTTTATAACCGATACCAGAATAACCAATACCATTCACTGAAGAGGTGACTGATTGCACCACTGACGCAGAACCAGGCTGCTCATTCACGTTGCTTTTAAAGTCACCTTTACATAATGCGTATTCTTTAAAGTAACCGTAAGTACCTGATACAGAATTACGTCCGTATAACTGGATACTTCTACCTTGCCATGCACCGGTTAAACCTGCTTGACCCCAGTTTTCAATATCTGCTTCACCACCACATTTACGTGTAGAAGACATAATTGCATCAACTTGTGCAAGCGTCATGCCTTTGACGGGGTTGTCTTTGTGTACAAATACCGCCAAGGCATCAATAGCAACAGGGATAGCGGTTGGTTTATAACCGTATTTAGATTCAAACGCTTCCAACTCGTCTTCTTTCATTTCGCGGCTCATCGGCCCCAAATTAGACGTACCTTCTGTTAACGCGGGTGGCGCAGTAGAAGAACCCGCGGCTTGAATCTGGATATTAACGTTGGGATAACTTTTATTGAACGTTTCTGCCCATAAAGTCATTAAGTTAGCGAGGGTATCAGAACCGACACTGGATAAGTTACCCGCTACACCTTCCGCTTTTGCGTAAGCAGGTAAGGCAGGATCTACTTTTTGTACTTTTTCAGCAGCCATAACAACATCACTAGCCATTAACGCAACAGATGCGGCGCCAAACAAGGTCAACAATGCTTTTGATTTTAAGGTAACGTTCATTTCAATCTCTCGTGTTTTTAAAGTGAAGCCAGTATAGGGTTACAACGTGACAAGATTATTAAATCTATATGACAGGAATATTACAATGTCACAATAATTAAAGCTTACCACTTAATTCCGTCTACTGAAAGCGCATTACAGTAATTTTAATCCTTGAGAACGCAAGGCAATATCCACGTTACAACCAGAACAAATCAGACACTTACCCCCCACTTCTTGATACAGCTGCAACGCATAACCCCCCTAAAATAAATTTCACTAAAGTCTTACTGGTATATGAATCTGTTTAAGAGTAGCATGCTCATATGTAAGGGTTTTCTTACCTAAAAGACAGTGAAATTGCGTCATTTTCCTCATTTCAGGCCAGACACGCACCACAATGACACCATCAAAAACCCTGTAAAAATTAACGTTATTTAACAACACTACCCCCACTAAAAAGGAGACCACTATGATTTATCAAGTTGAAGGTGATATTTTACTGAGTAAAGCCGCAGCTATAGCACAAGGCGTTTGCATCAACGACCCCATGGATAAAGGCTTAGCACTTGCATTGCACAGCCAATACCCCATGATGCACAAAGATTTTCACCACTGGTGCCATCAACACCACCCAAAAACCGGCGATGCCTGGATGTGGGGCGGCGTCGATCAAGTACGCATTGTTAACCTTATTACCCAAGAAGGCGTTGATGAACACGATCGCCGCCTAGGCAAAGCCACCGTAAGCCATGTCAATCACGCCTTACGTGCTTTGGCAAAAATTATCTCAAAAGAAGGCTTTAGTTCAATTGCCTTACCGAAACTGGCAACGGGCGTAGGTGGCTTAGCGTGGGAACACGTAGAACCGCTTATCGAAATAAATTTAGGCCCACTGGGCATACCCGTCTACGTCTACACCGTTTACCGTGCTGATCAACAAGCCGAAGAACCCCTCGTTTAAACTACGTTAGACAGCAGTATCCTACAGCTCGGCATATTATTTTACTGCGCTGTTAGGATACCCCACCCACCAAGGCTTAACGCGTCATATACTCAGCGCATTTTCATCCCAATACCCGTCCGCTAAAAACCAGATTTCAACTACACTTAAGCAGTGTGTACAATACTTTTAAGCATCGCTAGCGACCATCGTTTAAATGGCTTAATGGCTGTTACATAGTGACTGAAATAATCAACTTTTTACCGCAAGGAGAACCACTTAAAATGACAGAACAAAAATCTGAAGAAAAAGACGAAAAAGACGAAAAAAATGGCAAGGTACAGGTCTGGGTAAAAAAAGAAACACTGGACTATGAAGAAGAACTCAGGCGCCTGCAAGTTGAACTGCTAAAATTCCAGAATCATGTCAAAGAGGAAGGTTTGCGCGTGCTGCTGCTGTTTGAAGGACGCGATGCCGCCGGAAAAGGCGGCACCATCAAACGTATCACGGAACATTTGAATCCGCGTGGTGCAAAGGTGGTGGCGCTGGAAAAACCTTCTGACATTGAACAAACCCAATGGTATTTTCAACGCTACGTTAGTTACCTTCCCTCCGCAGGTGAAATCGTGCTATTCGACCGCTCTTGGTACAACCGCGCAGGCGTAGAACCCGTCATGGGCTTTTGCAGCGAAGCAGAACATAAGGAGTTTTTACGCGAAGTACCTGAATTTGAAAAAATGATTGTTAATTCAGGCATCATCTTTATTAAATTCTACTTTTCGGTCAGCAAAAAAGAACAGGCGCAACGCTTTGAAAAAAGGATTAACGATCCTTTAAAACAATATAAAATTTCCCCCATTGACCAGCAAGCGCAAAAACTTTGGGATAAATACACCATTGCAAAATATTCGATGCTGCTCTCTACGCACATGCCTTACGCAGAATGGACGGTTATAAAATCGGACAATAAACGCAAAGCCCGAATCAATTGCATAAAACACATTTTAGCGCATGTGGATTATCCCGATAAAATTTCCAATAAACACCTAGAGACCGATAAATCTAATTTACTAAACGGTTCGGATGAAATAAAACGCATGGAAATGAACATGAATAAAGCATTATAACCACCAATCGCCCCCTTAACGCCTAATCCGCTTGTAAGGTTTTTACACGGGTTAGCGCCACAAGTGCGGCTGACTGACTCTCCAGCTCAGACCACGCACCCGAAAACTGTAGCTCGGCCAATGCTGTCGTAGGCAGCAGCTTACCATCATCAGGCACATCCACAGATTGCTGCACTAAATCCGTCAACAAGGCTTCCAGCGCAGGATTATGTCCAACCAACAATACGCGCCCCGCAGAGGCAGGACACTCACGTAACACTTGTTTTAATAAATCAACCGTCGCATTATAAACACGCTCATCCTGCTGAATAATACTGGCATCCAGCTCCATCGCCTTACAGACTTTTTTAGCCGTACTGATCGCACGTTTTGCAGGAGAACTAATAATTAAATCCGGCTGCAATCCCTGCTCAACCATCCAATGCCCCATATCTTTTGCCGCTTGCACGCCTCTTTTTTTCAAAGGTCGCAACCAATCTTCCACCTCAATGTTCCGATCAGATTTAGCGTGTCTTAACAATAACAAGCTTTTTTTTTCCATTTTTATCCTGCTCCATAACGTAGTTTAATTTAAAAAATACAGCGTCAACGATCACTATTTGCCGCCAAGCGCCGCCACTGTCACGAAAGCTTAATAATAACCTGCTAATATGACAGTAATATGAACGGTACTATTGTTATATACTGACCCCATCGACATCTGCTCGCCTATTAAAAAAATTTTATGCGTAAAACCGCCTTAACGTTTGAACTACCCAACACTCTAAGCCCTGAGCAGTTTGTTTCGCATACTGCCAATCACCTCCAGATGCAGATTACCGATCAGTATTCAGCGGTAAAATCGTTTTATGACAGCTTTGACTGGCGACTATACCATGCGGGTATGTTTTGTGAGTTCAACCAATCTGAACACCATTCACAGCTAAGCTTACAAAACATTACCCATCCGCAAGTACTCATGTCCATGGAGATTGCAGAAGTCCCCCGCTTTGCGCATGACTTTACGCGCCACGATTTTCGCCAGCAACTGGATTTATTACTGGAGATGCGCGCCCTACTGAAGATAGCGACACTGAATTACCAGCATACCCAGCTGAACGTACTCAATAGCGATCAAAAAACCATTCTACGCCTAAGTTTGGAAGACTTCACTGACCTGCCCGCCAGAGTTACCGTACAGCTCATTAAAGGCTACGACAAAAGCGTCTTACCCATCCTAAATCTTCTCCAATCAGACCTTGGCCTAATCCCCATCTCACAATCACTGTTATTGGATCTCTTAAAAAAGCAAGGCAAAACAGCGGGAACCTACTCGTCCAAATTAAATATTGCCCTCGATCCTGACATGCATGCCGACATTGCCTGTAAATACATTTACAGCCATTTATTGAAATCCATGCAACTCAATGAACAAGGCTGTATTGAACAACTTGACAGTGAATTTTTACACGACTTTCGCGTTGCCGTCAGAAGAACACGCGCCGGCCTTAGCCAAATCAAACAAGTTTTACCGCGCGAGAGCTTAGCGCGTTTTGCTGATTTTTTTAACTGGCTGGGACAAATAACCAGTCCCGTGCGCGACATTGACGTTTACCTGCTTAATTTTCAAGCATTCAAACAAAGCCTACCCATCAGCATTCGTGAAGACTTAAACCCTTTACGTGACTATTTACGCGCCAAACAACAAACCGCTTACCAACAACTGTCCGCACAGTTACAATCTCCCCGCTATACCGACACCTTAGCGGAATGGCAGACCTATCTTCATGAGCCAACCCCCAAAAAGACTCAGGAAGCCTTTACCAAAATGCCCATTAAACAACTGGCTGATTATCGTATTTGGAGAGTCTATAAAAGACTGCTGAGAGAAGCACAAATCATCGACAATCAATCAGCGGCAAATACCTTGCACAGCCTTAGAAAAACCGCTAAAAAACTGCGTTATTTAATCGAATTTTTTCAACAGCTATACCCTGAAATGGATATTAAAAACTTACTAAAAAGCCTGAAAAGCTTACAAGAAGTGCTGGGGGATTTTCAAGATTATGAAGTACAAGAACTGGCTTTAAAACAATTTAGTACTGAACTTAAAGACCAAGGTGTACCCGTAGCGACTTTCTTAGCGATGGGCGTCCTGATACAAATATTGGATACACGCAAACTCAAAGCTCGCGAAGCATTTGCCATCAGATTTGAACAATTTAAGCACCCTAAAAATCAACACATCTTTAGAGACTTATTTGCACCCTCAAAATAATAGGTGCTTTAGCACAACAACATTCCTGATAACGTAAGCTTCCTCATTTATTATGAAAATACTCGCAATTTATAACATTAAAGGCGGCGTTGGTAAAACCTCAACCGCCGTCAATTTAGCACATATCAGCGCGAACAGCGGCTACAAAACCTTACTGTGGGACTTAGACCCCCAAGGTGCCAGCAGCTTTTATTTTCGAATAAAACCCAAAGTAAAAGGCGGCAGCAAAGACCTTATTGCAGGCAAACGCGAACTAAACGAACTCATCAAAGGCAGTGACTTTGATAACCTGGACATATTGCCAGCGGACTTTTCTTTTAGAAACATGGATTTAATCCTAGACGCCCGTAAAAAACCCACACAACGTTTACATAAATTATTACAACCGTTAGCCGCCGAGTACGACATTATCTTTTTAGATTGTCCGCCGAATATTTCATTATTATCGGAAGCCGTATTTGAAGC
>JAPLRW010000268.1 GCA_026398935.1 Methylococcales bacterium | reverse complement strand
GAAAAGCGACACCAGCGGAGACAGGCATCAATTGATTATGCCTTTGAAAATCAATTGGTTTTTTCTACATGATGGGTGATGTTGATTTAACAAAGTAGAATTAAGCTGGGGTTTGATGTACTCCTTACTTCGGACAAATACGTTGAACATTGCTTGAACACGCGCACCTCCTGTCCTGTAAGGACAATACGATCAATTTCGGGTAATTTAACGAGACAGGGGCAGGGTCTCAACGAATGTGATGCAGGGGTAATAGTAAACCAACATCATCAACGATGATAGGTGAAATACGTTATAAAGTGTGCATTTTTTACACAACTGTCATCTAACTGTTAAATGGCTGTAACATTCCCTCGGTATTGTATGTGTACATTTTAAGTATTATGGCTATCGCATATGACATTACATTATCGAACTATCTGGATGTCGAATACCCATTTGGGTACCAAAGCCTGTAAAGCTGACTATTTACGCGATTTTCTGGATAACACGGAGTCAGATTATCTTTATTTGGTTGGCGATAAGATTGATTTTTCGCCATTCACCGCTAAATCACACGCCGCTATTCTCCATGGGGATATTGTGCAGCGACTCATCAATAAAGCTAAAAACGGCACGCGCGTTATTTATATTCCCGGCAATTATGCAGCTATGCTGCGGCAACAGGTGGATACGCCTGTCAATGCTATTACTATGGTAGCGAATGCGCTACATACGACAGCAGACGGGCGTAAGTTGCTGGTTTTACATGGCGATGAATTTGATAATATTGTCCGTTACAGTGAACTTGAGGGCGGTATTGATAATAAAGCGGATGAACTGCTGTTAGTGCTTAATCGTTGGCTGAATAGGGTTCGCAGCAATTTTGGTTACGAGCAGGGGGCGGTGTCAGCCTATTTAACACGTAATGTTAAACACGCCATTAATTTTATCCATAATTACGAGCATATTCGCCGTTTAGACGCACAAATGCCTCAGGTTGACGGTATTGTTTGTGGTCATATTCATCCCTTTAACACGGCTGAGAAAATACTGGGTAAAACCTATAGTCACTGTGGTGATTGGGTAGAAAGCTGTTCAGTCTTGGTTGAGGATGCGCGAGGAACAGTAGACCTTATTCATTGGCAGGAAGACAGTCATTGGTTATTGGATGCTGCCGCAATCGCTAAAAATAAGATCCCTGCGTATCATGCAGAGGAGAGTAGTGAGTGGTTATTTTTTTCACGCCAATAATGGTTGCTGATTATTTTGGATACACGGCCAATGATTAATGCAGAACGATTGCTGCAAGAAACTTACCCAGATTTTAAATGGGGTAAAAACAATAAATTTCTGCTTAAAACGTTAAAAAAACTCATTCATCAGGATGAGTTTAACGAGGTTATTGCTAAAAACCAGCATTTGCGCGGCTTTGCCTTTCTTGACAAATTGCTGCATTACTTCAAATTTAATTACCAAATTGGTAATACCTCTTTCAATAATATTCCATCAGAAGGGCGATTGTTGATTGTTGCCAATCATCCTATTGGTACGTTAGATGGTCTGGCACTGGTCAAATTAGTTCGCTCGGTGCGCCCTGATGTGCGCATTGTCGCCAATCGGGTGCTGTCGCAAATGGAACCGTTACAATCGGTGTTTCTGTCCGTAGATGTATTGGCGGGTCATCAGAACTTGCGTGCGACTTACCGAGCGATGCTGGAAGCATTAGAAAACGAATCCGCATTGATTATTTTCCCCGCGGGTGAAGTGTCACGTATAACCCCAAAAGGTATTCGGGATGGTCTGTGGCAAAGTGGCTTCATTAAGCTAGCACGTAGAGCCAAGTGTTCCGTGTTACCCGTGCATATTAAAGCGAAAAATTCTGCGTGGTTTTACAGCTTATCTACGGTGTATAAACCCTTGGGAACGCTCTGGCTGGTTAATGAAATGTTTAACAAACGCCACCAGGAAATCAAATTTAAAGTCGGCGCACCGATCCCTCATACCGCATTGGCGGAGAGTGATGAATCAGATGAACAACTGAGCCAGCGTTTTAGAAAGCATGTGTTAAATTTGGGTAAAAAACACCCCAAGTCGTTATTTACAACTTTCACCACGGTTGTTCACCCCACGGATATAAAGGCCATCAAAAAACGTTTGTATCAATCCCGATTATTGGGTGAAACACGCGACGGGAAAAAGATTTTTCTGTATCAATTTCAAGACGATTGTCCGGTGATGCAAGAAATAGCGCGACTCCGTGAATTGACTTTTCGTACGGTGGAAGAGGGCACTGGCTGTGCATTAGATTTGGATAAATTTGATGTTTATTATCAGCACATTGTGTTGTGGGATGATCTGGCGCTGGAAATAGTCGGTGCGTATCGGGTCGGAGAGGGCGCTAAAATCATGGCGGTTCACGGTGTTGACGGTTTTTATAGTCAATCGCTGTTTGATTTACAAGGCGACATTACGCCTTTCTTACCACACAGTATTGAATTGGGGCGCAGCTTTGTGCAGCCACGTTACTGGGGGCAACACAGTTTGGATTATCTCTGGTACGGCATTGGCGCTTATCTGCGCGATCAACCAGAGGTCAAATACCTGTTTGGGCCGGTGAGTATCAGTAACGCCTATCCCCAAGTGGCTAAAGAGTTAATTATCGGCTTCTATCAACAACAGTTTGGTATGGACTCCCCACAAACCAGCGCAAAAATGCCGTTTGTTATCTCAGACGATATGCAACAGTTTGCGTTCGATGCGTTTAATAGCGATTACAGTACCAGCTTTAAGATTTTGAACAGTGAGTTGAGAAAATTAGGGGTCAAGGTGCCAACGCTTTATAAGCAATATGTAGAGTTGTGTGTAGAAGATGGCTGCCGCTTTATGGCATTTAATATTGATCCGGCATTTAATAACTGTATAGATAGCTTAATTATGGTGGAAATCGCTAAGATTACCCCTAAGAAAAAACAACGCTATATTAATACGCACCTTTAAAAAAGCGCTACGTATAAAAGCTGTCACAGAAATGTCAATAAAGCTTCATGTTGCTGTCATGCTATTGTTTTAATCTGCTCTCTTGATTAATTAAGGACGCACCATTAAACGGAAAATTTTATAATTTTCAAGAGTGAGCACTCAATATGAAATTGCTATGCACCATTCAACACTATGACAGTATTGTCTTTATGCGTATTGTAAACGCGCATCTTTATGTCCCGTTATGCCGTTTTTTTCGGTTAGTTTCTAAAACGGCAGACGGTTCTTTGTATGTATTAGCCGTTTTAGGTGCCGCGTGGCAAGGCGGTCTCAGTAATAGCTTCTCTCAGGTGGTATTAGGTGCTTTCCTGATAGAACGCCCCGTGTATTTTGTACTAAAAAACAGCTTTAAACGTAACCGTCCCCAAGCCGCATTAACGCATTTTAAATCTGTTATTGTGCCGCAAGATCAATTTAGTTTCCCCTCCGGTCATACTTCCGCTGCTTTTATGATGGCAACGCTGGGGAGTAATGCCTGCCCGGCACTGACCTTCCCCTTATTTTTTTGGGCGGCGGGCGTTGGTTTTTCTAGGGTGTTATTAGGTGTGCATTTTCCGAGCGATGTTCTGGTTGGCGCTACATTAGGCGTCAGCATTGCTTATATCAGTCTGCAACAGGTGGCGTTATGAAAATATTTTACGGTGTACAAGGTACGGGTAATGGACATATTACCCGTGCGCGAATCATGGCAAGAGAGCTTTATTTAGCGGGCGTAGAGGTTACGTTTATGTTTACGGGTCGAGATGCATCGCACTATTTCGACATGGATATTTTTCAGCAGTACCAAGCAAAGGAGGGCTTAACCTTTAGCGTTCATAAGGGTCAGGTGCAATACCTTAAAACCGCCGTTACCGCCAAGCCCATGCAGTTTTTTAAAGACATGGCTGCATTGGACTTAAAGCCGTATGATTTGGTTATCAGTGATTTTGAACCGCTTACCGCGTGGGCGGCTAAAAATCGCAAGCAAACCGTTTTAGGCATTGGTCACCAATATGCGTTTAATTATCCTATCCCTAAAGCGGGCGTAGATCCCATTGCCAGTAAAGTGATGAAGTATTTTGCACCCGTGGATATTGGTGTGGGCTTACACTGGCATCATTTTGGTCAGCCGATTTTACCGCCCGTTATCGAAACGCCGGAAACGCCTTTCCCGATTAACAAAAATAAAATCATTGTTTATTTGCCTTTTGAAGAACATCAGGCCATTATCGACTTGCTGACACCGTTTACTGATTTTGATTTTCATGTGTATACCAGTGTTAGCGAGAGCAGTCGCCTTGAGCATATTCAGTGCAAGCCTTTGTCACGAGAAGGTTTCAAACAGGACTTTTATGACTGCGCCGGAATCATCAGTAATGCTGGCTTTGAACTGGCCAGTGAATCATTACAGGCCGGTAAAAAAATTCTGGCTAAGCCATTGCACGCTCAGATGGAACAAATATCCAATGCGTTTGCTTTAAAACAATTGGGCTTTGGGCAAACGATGTTTGAGCTTGAGCAGCATGTCGTTGAAGCGTGGTTATACGATCAACATGCGGTTCAGGTGACGTATCCCAATGTCGCTAAAATTATCGTGCAGTGGATACTTAATGGCATGCCTGCTATGAATGATGCGTTTATTGCATCCGTTTGGCATAACGTGAATGTGTTGCAAATTGAGCATTAGTATTACGCAATAACCACGTCTACCCTGCGGCGCAATACGCTTTCTGCGATTGCGCCCTACAGATTTTATCTTACGAATTCAGATTGAATAATCGTTGCCGCCATGAATATCAACGCCTATCGAACTATTTGGATATCCGATTTACATCTCGGCAAATATAACGACAGTGAAAAGCCCTATTTAGTGGGCGACATCATTGATTTCTGGGCGTTGTCTAAAAAAATGTATTGGCCGAGAGATCACAATACGGTCATTCAAAAAATCCTCAGAAAAGCTCGGCACGATACGCAAGTTATTTACATTCCAGGCAATCATGATGAAAATGTCAGGGAATATGATAACCATGTATTTGGTGACATCGTGGTTAAAAATTCAGACATTCATACGACGGTTGACGGTAAAAAATTTCTGGTTATTCATGGTGATGTCTACGATACCATTGCGACCAATCATCAATGGATTGCCAAATTGGGCAGTGAAGGCTATGATTTCTTAATTGAGATAAACCGCTTTTTGCGGCTTTTTAGGCGTTTTTTTGGTATACAGTCGCATTTCTCTCTGGCAGGCTTCGTTAAATTTAAGGTCAAAAATGCAGTGCAGTTTATGTCTGACTATGAACATAATATTGTTCAAACGCTTAAACATGAGAGTCTGGACGGTGTGATTTGTGGACACATTCATCATGCTGAAATGAAGATTATTGAAGATTTTATGTATATTAATACCGGTGACTTTGTTGAGAGTTGTTCAGCTATTGTGGAACACCACGATGGTCGCTTGCAATTGATTAAGTGGCGTCTTGAACCCTTGCCGCTGGATGTTCCTGCATGAATCGCGGCTTTACCATTATTCTAGCGGCACAATTTTTTTCATCCCTCGGCGACAATGCGTTGCTGTTTGCAGCCATTGCCTTGCTTAAATCCTTTGATGCACCCGCGTGGCAAACGCCGGTTTTACAAGACTGCTTCGTGTTCGCGTTTATTGTACTCGCGCCCTTTGCTGGCTCGTTTTCGGATGCGCTACCCAAGGGTAGGGTCATGTTTATTAGTAATACCATCAAAATAATTGGTTGTGCCGCGATGTTATTTGGCGCGCATCCACTACTGGCCTACGGCTTTGTCGGCATCGGCGCAGCGATGTATTCTCCTGCAAAATATGGCATATTGGTTGAGTACCTTCCCGCGCATAAGTTGGTATGGGCGAATGGCTGGATGGAAGGATTAACCGTTGCTGCTATCATTTTTGGCGCTATTTTAGGCGGCTTATTAATCAGTCCAGAAATAGAAGCGCAGTTTATGCAATACCTGCATACCTTAACCTTTACAACCCGAATCGATACGGTGCCTGAATGTGCAATCAGTATTATTCTTGGTGTGTATGGTGTCGCCGCAATGATTAATCTGTCTATCCCTTATTTACCCGTTGAACAGCCCAGCGCTAAACAAACGCCAGTATTACTGGTCGTCAATTTTTGGCAATCGTTCCTTTTGCTATGGAAAGACCCACTAGGGCAAGTATCGCTCGCGGTAACCTCTTTATTTTGGGGCGCGGGAACCACCTTGCGTTTCATTATTCTAACGTGGGCGGCATCGGCACTTAAGCTAGATTTAGGACAAGCAACGCAACTGACCGCGGCAGTGGCCATTGGCTTGGCTATTGGTTCGATGATAGCGGCCAAAATGGTAAGCTTAGAACGCGCGGTAAAAGTTTTACCTATCGGCATGCTGATGGGTCTGGTGGTGATGTCCATGGTGTTGGTAAATGATTGGCGCTGGGCGGTATTGATGCTGATATTGGTGGGTACATTAGCGGGTAGTTTTCTCATACCCATGAACGCACTGTTACAACACCGAGGTCATCAACTGATGGGAGCAGGGCATTCCATTGCCGTACAAAACTGTAATGAAAATATGTCTATTTTGTTGATGCTGGGTATTTATGCGCAGATGATTCATGCGGAATTATCGGTTAATACTATTGTGCTTATTTTTGGTGCATTTCTATTTATCAGCATGGGGTGGTTAACCAAATTACATGGGCATGATCAGGATTAATGTGTTGCATTTACTATAATTAGGCTACTATAAGGCAGGGACGTTCTCAATCACTACACTTTTAATGTGTAGCCGCGTGGTGGGTAAACGTCTAACCAGCCATTATTATTCATACCTTTAACATCCTGATATGTCTAAAGAGCCTTTCGATAAGCAGGATGATAGTCAACAAGCGGTTCTCGATATTTTATTGAAGCATAAGCTTGTCTCGGATTTGGTGCATAAACAAAATATGCCCCGGCAGGACTTGATAGAGTCACTGGTTCGTAAAGAAAATTTGGTTCGTTTAGGACAGCTGTTGAATCAGATTCAGCCCGCAGACATTGCACACATTATTGATGAATTAAGCGTTGAAGATCAGTTGCTTGTCTGGGATCATCTTAATGATGCACGCAAAGAGTCTGTACTACAAGCGGCACCGCTATCGGTACTTAAGCTACTAGAAACGCGTGGCTATCAAGCGGAAAAAAACCACGTTAAAGCATTTTATTTGGAAGCAGGGCGTTTACGGGAAGTGGCGATTACCACGCGTCAAAATTTATTGGCGACAAAACCTATTTGGATTGATTTGGTTGATCCGTCTTTTGAAGATCGGCTTTGGGTAGGAGATATTTTCGGCATTAAACTACCCGATCCGGATAAACTCAACGACCTTGAATCGAGTGCTAAATTTTATCTGGAAGAAAAGGGCGAAATTCATTTGCATTCTGATTTTCTGTTGGACAAAGACGATGTCTCTAACAATGTCCCTGTAGCGTTTATTTTATATGAGGAAACGTTATTTTCCATTCGTAGCGTTGATTTGCCTATCTTCAGATTACAACGGCTACGTGCCTTAACGCAACCCAATTATGTGTTGGATGCGCGCGATATGTTGCTGGATCTTTACGCAGGATCAGTCGAATACTCCGCGGATGCGTTAGAAGACGTTTATCGCCGCTTGGAAATTTCAGGTAAGCAAGTCTTACGCAAACATATCTCCGATGAACAAGCCGCAGAAATATTAACCGATATTGCGTATGAAGAAGATTTGAATGGCCGTATTCGGCGTAATGTATTGGATACGCGTCGCGCTATATCGTTTCTGATGCGCAGTAAGATTCTAAGTAAAACGCAACTTGACGATTCACAACAGATTTTACGTGATATTGAATCGTTGGATGGGCACACTGCCTTTCTATTTGATAAGATCAATTTCTTGATGGATGCCACCGTCGGCTTTATCAATATCAATCAAAACAAAGTGGTTAAACGCTTAACCCGCATTAGTGTGGTGTTTTTACCGCTGAATGTTCTGGCGGGAATCGGTGGCATGTCGGAATTTTCAATGATGACCCAAGGCATTCCTTGGCCAGTTGCCTATGGTTTTTTTACCGTGGGCTTAGCCGTTGTCGGTTGGCTAACATTTGCCATCATTCAGTTTCTTGAAAATTATGAGGCGAGTCAACTCGGCAAAAAATAAGCCTCCCCGCGCATTGGTTATACCGTATAACGGCTGTATCTGAACTGTAACATTGCCGTTACCGCAATCCGTTACAATAAGCGCATTAATAATGCCTTACTAACGCGCTTATTGTACAGACTGCCGTGACTATTATTTTAACTGAATTACAGCAACTTGAAGCGCTCATTGAGCAACATCCACAGCATCTACGTGCGGAAGTTTTATGCCGCATTCCCTTCAAAAAACAAACGTTTCCGATCTATGCATTAAGCTTGGGATCAACGGCTAAGGATGTGCCTTGTATTGCTTTTGTCGGTGGTGTGCATGGTTTGGAGCGCATTGGAACACAGGTCGTATTAGCGTTTCTTGAAACGTTACTGGAACGCTTGCGCTGGGATCTTACTCTCGGTGTCATGCTTGAACAGGTGCGTATCATTTTTCTGCCGCTCATCAATCCGGTGGGCATGTTTAAACAGTCGCGCGCGAATGGGCAAGGGATTGATTTGATGCGTAATGCCGCAATTAACAGTGATGAGAAAACTGTATGGCTAGCGGGAGGGCATCGAATTTCACCGCATTTACCCTGGTACCGTGGCATGGAAGGCCAGCCAATGGCGCAGGAAGCCCAAGTGCTATGTGATTTTATTCATAACCGCGTATTAACCGCACCGTTTAGCATGGTGCTGGATTGCCATTCCGGCTTTGGCGTACATGATCGTATCTGGTTTCCTTATGCCAAAAGCCGTAAAGAACCGATTGCGCATTTAGGGGAGATTTATCAACTCCGTAAGCTGTTTTTTCAAACCTATCCCTATCAAAATTACTGTTTTATGGGATCATTTGTACTTACAATCCTTATCGCTAGAAACCGTGTTTTTACCGTTGACCTTAGAAATGGGCTCTTGGCGGTGGATTCGTAAAAACCCCTTGCAAATATTTAATTTGCTGGGGATGTTTCATCCCATCAAACCGCATCGAATCAACCGAGTGTTGCGTGGCCATTTGATTCTAATGGAGTTTTTGGTACGGGCAACTGTGTCTTATCAGCAATGGACAGATCCGGCACAAGATCAGGAGCGTACTGAACACGCTAAGGAGTTATGGTACAGTGGCCGCGAATAACACACCTTTCTTACTCTTGCGTGGCTTGATGCGCGAACAACGGCATTGGGGGGATTTTGTAACGCTGTTACAACAGCAGCATCCAGACGCTGACATTATTACCTTGGATATTCCCGGTAATGGGCATCTTTACCAACGTGAAAGCCCAAAGAGCATTGCAGGTATGACTGATGCTTTACGCCAACAATTAAAAGCAGCAACGCCCATTAACCTCATCGCTTTATCGATGGGTGGTATGATTGCGATTGATTGGGCAACCCGTTATCCAGAAGAAATAAGCGCCTTGGTACTCATCAATACCAGTGTTAGTCGTTACGCACCGTTTTATTGGCGCTTACGCTGGCAAAATTATTGCCATTTTTTAACCATGCTGTGGCAAAACCCTACGCAAAAAGAACAGACGATAGTCGCGCTAACCTCTAATTATCACCAAGACGACGCTAAATTAGTCGACAATTGGCAGCACTGGCGGCAACAATGCCCCGTTTCCGCTAAAAATGCGTATCACCAAATACGTGCCTCAGCAACCTTTAAATCCCTGCAAAAACCTTCGCAGCCGTTACTTATTCTTACCTCCAGCGCAGACAGGTTAGTGGATTATCGCTGCAGTGTCCGATTGCATGAGGCGTGGGAAAGCGCTTTTGAACAGCACCTTACCGCCGGTCATGATTTGCCATTGGATGCTCCCTTGTGGGTTAGTCAGGTTATAAAAAAATGGTTAGGCAGCGGCGCAAAATAAGTTAACCAAGCAAAATATACGCCCTTCCAATTGATGCTCATTGCTATTTACGGTGAACTGCTATACACTCATTTCAAACAAGTGTTTAAAGCGAGTGTATAATCGTGTCAGAATTCAATCCGCATGAGGCTACTTTTGATCGTTTGCTACAGGTGGCCGCCGAAGTCTTTGCTGAGGTCGGTTTTCGTGATGCAACCGTACGGGAAATATGTACCCGGGCTAATGTCAATGTCGCATCGGTCAATTATTACTTCCGCAGTAAAGATGCACTGTATGTGCAAGCCTTAAGCTTTGCCTTTCAGGAAGTCAATCGTCATTACCCGAAAGACCACTTTCTTGATCAAACCATTGCGCCTGAACAAAAGCTCGCACGCTTTATCGACGATTTATTAATGAAATTACTGGATGATAGCCAGTTGGGCTGCTTTAATAAATTAATCTTACGGGAAATTTATGAGCCAACCAAAGCATTGGATGAGATTTTACTCACCTGCATAATGCCGCAACTCACCCAGCTGGAAGACATTTTGCAACAATTATTGGGCGAAAAAACCGATAAATTGACGGTACAACGTAGTATGTGGAGTATTTTAGGGCAGTGTTTGCCGTTTCTCCATTCACGTTCGATTATCGACCGCTTATATCCTGAATTAATAGCGAATCCCCTTGCTATTCAAGCGACCGCGCAGCATATTACACAGTTTTCGCTACAGGCACTCAAGCAGTTTAAGACACTGCCAAGCGGTGACACGGATGCTTAAGCGGCGTCTAGGCAGATTACTCGTGCTAAGTATCTGCCTCAATGGCTGCGCTTGGATGCCTAAGCAAG
The DNA here is from genome assembly GCA_026398935.1 of Methylococcales bacterium. Lineage (GTDB taxonomy): Bacteria > Pseudomonadota > Gammaproteobacteria > Methylococcales > Methylomonadaceae > SXIZ01. The sequence continues at coordinate 1,683 of JAPLRW010000268.1, read as the reverse complement.
CGGATGATTTCCGAACCATGATAGGGCTTTCACCCCCGCAAACCAGCGTTAACATGCCCACGCCACTCGCTTGGCAAGCGCCTTTACCGCATGCGGGTAAATTGACTACGCTCAACGCGTGGTGGCAACAATTTAATGATCCGTTATTGCTCCGCTTGATTGATGCCGCACAAATAGTCAGCCCATCCATTGCCACGGCGAAGTCGCACATTGAACAAGCCCGTGCCAAACAGGTATCGGCGGATGCGGCGCTATTGCCCGACGTTAATGCTAACGCCTCTATCAATAAAGGCTTGGAGAGTTTATTTTTTCCTGCCGCAACCATTAGTTCAATAGGTCTTGCCACGCATTGGGAGCTGGATTTATTTGGTGGCAACCAAGCTGCACAAGATGCCGCACAAGCCCGTTTTACGGGTGCAACGGCTGCTTGGCATGTAGCTTGCGTAGTTGTGAAGCGCAAGTTGCTTTTGCACAAACGGATGCTAATTCACGCACGGAAACAGCACATCTAACTGAAGAAATGACCCGCGCCGGTTTCCAAACACCCGCCAATACGGCGCTGGCAAAAGCCAGTGCGGCGCAAGCCGCGAGTACGTTAATTAGCCAATCCGCTCGCTGCACCTTAGCGGTAAAAGCCTTGGTGGCATTGACGGGTATGGATGAAGTGCGCTTACAGCAACAATTGCAACTGGCACGCGGCAAGCTGGCAGAACCCCTTGCTATCCACGTCGCCGCTGTTCCTGCTGAAGCGCTCGCACAACGCCCGGATATTTTTGTCGCCGCCTATGACGTCATAGCGAACAGTGCTGACATAACCCAGTTGCAAGCGCAACGGTATCCAAAAATCAGCTTTTCCGGAAAAATCAGCGCCATGCACATGGAAATAGCAGCGACACCGCAAGGTGGTACGGTGTGGAGCATAGGGCCGCTGGCCGTAACGTTGCCGCTATTTGACGGCGGCTTGCGCACGGCTAATGTCAGCGCTGCGCGTGCGCGCTATGATGAAGCCAGTATGATCTATGCGGGTAAATTGCGTAACGCGGTACGAGAAGTAGAAGAGGCACTGATTAATTTACGCAGTATGGAACAGCGCCGTATTGAAGTACAAAAAGCAGTCGAAGGCTTCAACACTGCTTTCAACGCAAAAGAGGCGCTGTATAAAGTAGGCTTAGCAAACTTGCTAGAACTAGAAGATACGCGTCGCACAACTGTACAGGCACAAAATATATTACTGGATTTACAGCGTGAGCACATCGCTGCCTGGATTTCGTTATACCGTGCGCTGGGTGGTGGCTGGGAAGCAGCCAGTACAGACACTGTTTTTAAGCAAGCGCCGCGCTAGTGATACCTATTGTTACACGATCGGGGCAGGGTAGGCACACTTACCTTGCCAAGGATTGGATTATCTATAATGCCTAATGGAAACCCCTCACTTTGCCATGCATACCTATAAAAAGCTGCTTATATCGATTATCGCCGTGACGCTATTAAGCCCGATGCTTAACCATCCCGTCAGTGCAGAAAATAGCGCACAAATTACCCCGCCGAAACCTGCCTTAACCGTGACCGTTGATACGCCGCAACGAAATCAGTTGGCGCATAATTTCACCGTTAATGGCAATGTACTGGCTTGGCAAGAGGCCATTGTTGGTAACGAAACCGACGGCTTACGTTTAAATGAAG
>JAPLRW010000112.1 GCA_026398935.1 Methylococcales bacterium | reverse complement strand
TCCTGCCTATAAGCAGTTTATGGCATTAGCAGGATAGTTCTGCCTCCAGGATAGGCATTTCCTGGCTTTGGCTAAACTTTGCGACAGAACCGCGCGCGGAGTATACATCGATATTTACATACTGCGCGCGAACTGTATTTTAATGCGATCGAGCAGGGATAAGCGGATCATGCGTAAACCTGACGCGTTCCTCAGCCGATTTTCCTAAGGCTTTCGCAAACCAAGGCGGTGGTGCGGCAAATACGGTTTGAAATTCTTTTAATTGCGTGGCTGCTTCGATAACATCAGGAATCTTGATCGGGTAAATATCTGCGCGTATCACTTTCGCGGCAGCAGGGCCGCCGATGGATTGCACAAATATGACGTGACAGTCTTTAATCAAATTAGCCCGAAACAAGTTTCTATCATCGCTACTATCAGCCTCTAAGGTTGAACGTATATCCACCAGTTTATAATCATCTTCTGATAACTGATACACCAAAAAACGAATACAAGAACCAAAATGCCCGTTAATTAACGCTCCGCTGTTAGACCCAATGGCAATACGGATAGAATTGGGCATATCGCCTTCTTTGTATACGACTATTTCCGGTAGATCTTCATCTTCCGCCTCATCCCCCCACAGGTAACGCACGGCTAGTTTGATATTGGCAAGCCCAATGCCAATATCTTCACCATCTTCTTCTCCATCCAGACTGCCTAATCCTGTTTTAAGATTGGTAACGGTGACAGATTTTAATTTTTCATCATCCAAGGGTGAGCCGACACGCTCATGCAGTATTTCCAGTAACCTAGGAACATCAATACCTGGCAAAATGCGTGAGGCGAGGGCAATGCGTAGAGCTAACTCACGGGGCAATGCGTCCATTTCCTTCTCCTGATAAATAGTATTCTTTCCAAGCGGCGTAACCACCACTTAGGCTGTAGACGTTCTTAAAACCGAAATCACTAAAAAATTCGGCTAGATGTTCGCTGGCATGACCGTAATAACAATAAATGAGTAAACTGCGTTGTTTATCACCACGTTTAATCAGGGATTCTTTTAAGCCTTCATGGACGTGCAGTGCGTTTTCTAAATGACCTACTCGATAATCTTTCATGTCACGGCAATCTAAGATCATTGGCAATGCGCTTTTAATTAAGTTTGCAGTATCGACAATAGCGAGGGTTTTAAATTTCATACTGATGCTCCGTTTTAATAATGTACATTTTCTACCGACTTTTCCAAATCCATGCCTCGAAAGATTGAGCAACGCTGAAAGATCTCCAAACTGGGGGCGGCGGCTTTGTGCTGACAATATTTTGCAACCAATTTAGATAATCCTTTAATGTCACGACCCGTTGCCTCTGGAAAACGGGTGACTAAATGATTGATCAAGTCTGTATCAACATCCAAATTAAACTGATTAATCATGACCTGCCAAATTTGGCGGCGCGCTTCATTGTCTGGGGGATAATATTTAATTAAGGCGATACAGCGAGATACAATGGCTTCATCAATATCATCGACACGGTTAGTGGTCAAAAAAAGCAAACCATTAAAATATTCAAGCACCCTTAAAAACACCCCAACCACCGCATTCATGGCAATGTTATTGTCGCGGCGTTTGATGTACACATCGGCTTCATCAATGAGCATCACCGCCCCCCAGCGTTGCGCGTGGGTGAGTACAGCCTTCAAGGCTTTTTCCATTTCGCCGACATTAAGCCCCAATTGACCAGAATGCACACGGTACAATGGACGTTTAATGATTTCAGAATAGACTTCCGCTGTTAGCGTTTTTCCAACCCCCGCAGGCTCTGCACACAACACTGTTGTACCGCCAGATTTTCCTTCGATAATGTCATCCATTAATACATCCATTTCGGCGGTTAGAATATCAATCAAGTCGATTTGCTCTTCACGCAGAATTAGTTTTTGTTTTAATTCAGGTTGATACTGATAAGGTTGTATATCATTCACATGCACCCATAAATGATGATGCAATTCCAAATGAAACATCAGTAGATAGCAATGCACGGGTAGTTCAGTAAATAAACCTTGGGGGATTTCAGTTTGCGAGGCTTCAATATCACTTTCAACTTTAGCATCATAGCGCGTACTTTTAGCCGCTTTGCGCAGATATTTTGCCAAAATGTCGCCCGTGGTATCAATCGTCAACACGCGTTCGCTGAGGATACTTTCATCACACACCAATCGTGCCGTGCCGCCTTCAGTTGACAGCACCACCACGTCTTTACGCGCCCAATCGGTACTGCGGTGCGAGGCTGTAGGGTCATCAGCATAAAAACCTGTACCTTTGCCAGAAAACTGTGTGCCAGACTGACCACACCATGCAAAATAACGTGCAGCGGCATTATCATAGCTATGGATAAGTTCAGGCGTTTCTTTAAGAAAACCTTTATCCATAAAAATTTCGGTTAACGTTTTTCCCGCAATATCCCGCGCACGGATAGTGAGTGTTGAGGTAGCCAATTTACCTTTGGCGTTGGCTTTAAGTTCAAGCGTAATTCTTCCGGTTTCTTCCTCACCAGAAGGTGTGAAGTCCAGACGAGTGACGACATACGCCATCGGTTTTCCGGCAATATTGCTCTGAAATAACCAACCACGCAAGGCGTTATGGGTGAGGTAACGTGCGCAAGCAGTTAACAGTATCTCCAGATCATTTTCGGTAAATTGGAGCGTATCATCGTTGATGGCTTTTTGCAGTGCTGAAAGTTGCGCAGCACGACCATGCATGTCTCCACCCGCTTGTTGGTAAAGCACTTGCAGGAAACTGAGTTCTGGGTTGGATAATTGTTTGAAGGATACGTCGACTTTATTGCCAAAACGTAATTGATTTTTCAGTACCGCCAGGTTTGGAAATTCCTCAACCATTGCTTCTATATACTTACGCTCAATCTGAAGTTTCATAAGCTTTTTATATCAGTGAGTTAACCTGTATAGGCTATAACATTGCCAATTGTTTAATCGTAACACCGCGTTGCATCAAAAAAAATGCATCCTAGCTTTTTAACTCACACTTTTTGGGTGCTTGCACCCGCACTTTTGGGTGGAGAAGTAGGACGCACACGAGTAAAAACCCTTAAGAGCACTAAGAAATTAAATTGCGCCTACAGCCGCTTGTTTAACAACAACAATAGTTGCGGCTTCAGCGTCCGCAAATGTCACTACAGGCATTTTTGGGTTATAGGTTTTGGCCGCCGCGTAGGCGATAGCCACTTTGTCTTCGGCGGATTGATTTTTCAGTTCGCTTTTTTCGATATACAGCTCTTCCAGTAATTCATTCCACACCAGACCTTCTTTAAATGGCAGCAGTTTATAGATCACGCCAGCCAATTCCACTTGCATGCCTTTGGCGATATTTTCCACATAGACGATGGCACTGCAATCAGGCGCAATATCGTCTTTATATTTTTCAACAAAAACGCTTAATAACTTGAGAGTAGGCAATAAGCCGTTGATAAATTGTATTTTATCGTTTTCTACAATCAACGCGGCATGAATAAACAACGCTTCAGGCGGTCTACGGTCGGTCGTTGATCCTTCACGAAGCGTACCTTCTTTTAACACCAGATCACCCCGATAGGCGTAAACACCCGCCTTGCTGGTTACGCCATTAACGAGAGTAACGGTTAATAAGCCTTTCGCTTGATAGGTTTCCAATAGCATGTTTTTGTCTCCGGATAATAATAATGAATTCAGTCTTACTATTAGTAAAGCAAAACGCTTGCCAAAAAAATAATTTTTATAATTATATGATTTTAATATGAAAATCAATTAAATGACGGGATAAAAATAGTGGAATAGAACTATTTGCAAGGATACTGACAGAAAAATGTTATAAACCTTACAAAAAACAGCATGAATTTATGGCACTATAAACTGATCTTGTTAGTACAATACCTTCGCCAAAAATCAGGCAGCCTTCGCATGAATCCTGCCGATTTCAGCGGCTTCAAAAATTCGGTCATTGATTAAAAACTTCTCCGCATTTATGCCAATGGAGTTAATAATCCTGCGCGTGTATTTCCGCGCCCTAAAGATCTGAAGTGGCTACACTAAACCGGACACAAACTGATGTGGTCAAGTAAAACCGGACACTTTTCTAGGCAGCTTTCCTATAAAACTCCCGCTCAAAATTAAACGGGGATTGATAGCCTAAAGTTGAATGCAAACGCTGGCTATTGTAAAACGCAAAATAGTCAATAATACTAAGCCTTGCAGCCTCTTTCGTCCTAAATTTTTCATAGTTCAGTTGCTCGTGCTTTAAGCTTCTGAAAAACCGTTCTGTTGGCGCATTATACCCAAGGGGGCAGACCCTCCCAGCAATTACCCTTCCTACTCATACTTTGTTGTATCTTCATTATGCCTAAGTGTCCGCGGTATTCGTGGCTTGCATACTGACTGCCTTGATCAGAATGATGTAGTAAACCAGGATCTGGTTTTCTTCTCCAAAATGCCACTTGTAGGGCGTTGACACACATCGAGGTTCGCACTTGTGCCCTGTGGGTATGTGATCTGCGATTGACCAGCCCACCACTTGTCGTGAAAACAAATCAATCACCACGGCAACACAAGTGCCCCGTGTGGGTATAAAGCCAACCCTCCAATGTCCAAACGTAGGTAATATCTGTTGTCCAGACTTTGTTTGGCGCAACAACATCAAACTCTCTATTCAATAGATTAGGCGAAATCGTATCATTATGGTTGCTGTCGGTGGTCACCTTGAAGCGTTTTGGGTAACGCACTTGTAACCCTAACTTTGACATCAAACGCCTCGCCTTACAGCGCCCTACTTGGATACCTTCATCTTTGAAGGCAGCTGATAATCGACGAGAACCATAGGTTTTCTTGTTTTTTTCAAACAGATCAAGCGTCCTAGCTTCTAGCTGATTTTCATGGTCTTGTTTAGCCGTATTTATGGGAGTTTTTGCCCAAGCATAAAAGGCGCTAGTGCTCACTTGCATCACGGTACACAAGGTGGTAACGGGGTAAGTCTTCTGTTGCTCCCGAATAAATCCATACTTCACTTGTGCCCTATGGGTATTCTATTTCCTTGGCAAAGAAGACGATGCCCTTTTTTAAAGTTTCACGCTCCATTCGTAAGTGCTCGTTTTCCTTACGTAAACTTACCAACTCAGCTTGGTCACTAAGTGGTAAAACGGTTTTTTTTACGGTTGCTGCTGGTACTGTACCCCGTTCAGCCCTAACCCATCGTCCAATTGCACTTAAGGATACCCCTAAGCTATCAGCTGCTTGTTGGTGGGTATAGCCTTTTTCATTGACTAACTTGGCGGCATCTTTTTTAAATTCAAGTGTGTAGTCTGGTCTTTTTTGATTGCTTTTTGTGCTCATTTTTCACCTCTAATGACATTATAAATCTGTCTTAAGAAGTGTCCTGCTTTATTAGACCATCACATTATGCAACTGGCAGAAAAGTTGCGAAAGGGTTTAAAGAATCCATGCGTATAGTATTTGATAAGCATCTGAGGCGATGGAATTATGTCGCCGTACCTCAAGCGGTAATTTTATAAGTTGCTCAAGTTATTTCGTGCTCGTTCCTAAGCTTTAATTTGGATCCACGATAATCGATGGAAAGATGCGGCAAGACAAATGTTTCAAACTGCTGCGCATCCAATTGTGTTGGAATCGTTTGATACTGTTGGCTTCCAGCCATTCTTGCCTCTCAGAAATTTAAACTATAACCCATTTGGATTCTTTTGTCGAAAATCCAGCTATACTGTGGCTTGAAGACGTTTTGAGCTGGTTAAAAAAGCTAGCAACCAGTTGAGACTTAAAATAAATTGTCCCGCGCATTGTCCAAAATTGCTGTTACTGCGGGATGCTTGAGTTGCCTACGTACCGTAATAGCATAAAAACGTTCCTTGACAGCATCAATTCTACCCACTGCCTCAACAATATACTGTCGCTGAATTTCGGTTTCAACCGTTGTTGGTGCAACAAATAAACCCACACCACCTTTGCCAAACGTTTTTATTAATGCGCTGTCTTCTATTTCAGCCTGAATTTTTGGCCGGATACTTTCGCTGTCAAACCACTGATCCAATGATCGGCGTAATGCAGTATTGCCAGTCGGTAGTAGAAAAGGCGCACCGCTTAATGAATGTGGAAAATTGGGGCGATAAATGGCCGCCAATTCAGCGGTTGCGAATACTGTCACAGAAGATTCGCCCAATAAATGATTAAAAATATTAGCATTACTGCTAGCCGTAAGTGGTGTATCAGATAATACAAGATCAATACTTTGCAATGATATATCGGTTAGTAAGCGCTCTACTTTGTCTTCATAACAGAAAATTTGTACGGGTTCCGGCAGTTGAAAAACCGGCTGCATGAGCCGATAAACCACCAGCTTGGGTAACGCGTCAGCAATACCGATGCTTAACCGTAAAGCTCTACCAGTCGGTAAGCCTTTTAGCGTATTGCCTAATTCTCTGCCTAAGGCAAAGATTTCTTCCGCATAGTAAAAAACAATACGACCGGTATCCGTTAGCTGTAATTTGCGGCCTTGTTTGTAAAATAATTTTTCGCCTATCGCTTCCTCGAATACCGTCAACTGCCCACTGATAGTAGGTTGGGCAAGGTGCAATTTTTCACCGGCAGCGGTAATGCTGCCTTCAGTGACGACATGCCAGAAATAGAATAAGTGTTGATAATTGATGCGCTGCATAGATCTTAATATATCTTAATATATCGTAATTTACGATATATTTCTTCCAAACATTCTATTTTTCAATATTGAAATCCGCAAGTACACTGTAATTCAATCATTCAACTTTTGAGGAAGTACCATGCAAAAATTGATACAAGGTCTGCAGCATTATCAAACTAAGGTCTTCGGTTCACAACGCGAACTCTTTGAACGTCTGTCGGAAGGTCAATCGCCCGAAGTGTTATTTATTACCTGCTCTGATTCGCGGATTAATCCGAATTTATTGACTCAAACCGAACCAGGCGAATTATTTATTCTGCGTAATGCTGGGAATTTGGTTCCGCCTTACGGTGCATTACAGGGTGGTGAAGCCGCGACCATTGAGTTTGCTGTTGCGGGTTTAGGTGTTAAAGATATTATTGTCTGTGGTCATAGTCATTGCGGAGCAATGAAAGGCTTATTGTCACCTCCTTTACAATCTGATTTCCCGGCTTTAACTCAGTGGCTTTACCATGCCGAATCAACCCGCCGTATTGTGCGGGATAAATACGCCAATTTAAGCGATGCAAAGTTGCTCAATGTAACCACGCAAGAAAACGTGTTAATGCAAATGGAAAACCTGCGTACTCATCCTGTGGTTGCATCGGGACTATCGCTAGGCAAACTTAAATTACACGGCTGGGTTTATAAAATAGAAACAGGAGAAGTGTTTGGTTATGACCCGGAAATCTGCCAGTTTAAGGTGCTGACCGAACATAGAACAACCTTGTCGTTACCTGAACGCAAGTTTGCAGCCTTAGAAATTTAATTTACCGAATTCATTTTTTAAAAGAGTTAGCCATGTCAATTTCTTATAACGACAACGAATTGAGCCGATCAAGCCGACTATTGGGTTCAGTATTAACTAGGGTCTTAAACGATCAAACCCACCCTGAAATTAGTGCCAGCGTTGAGCGACTACAAAACCGCTTTGCCAGTTGGGCAAGTGATGGTAATGCTAGCAAGCTGAACCAATTACGCATCACTATAGAAAATATCGATCTTGATGGGATCAGCGGTGTGGTACGAGTATTCAACCATTATTTCAGTTTACTCAATATTGCTGAGGAGTCTTATTACTTGGACTTACGGCGCAAACAAGCGGAGCAAGGTGGACATTATTGGCCCAATTCCTTTCACGACACGCTGTTAATACTCAAAGACTCTGGCGTGAATGCGGACAAGTTACAGGTGTTGCTGGATGAGTTGTTGTATTTACCGGTGATGACCGCACATCCTACCGAAGCCAAGCGCCGCACGGTAAAAAATACCTTACGCAATGTATTTGTAACCCACGAATCACTGGCTGACAAACGCCTCAAAGGCTATTTGCGTAAAGAAGGCCTTGAACGCCTGCAAGCACAAATTCAAATGTTGTGGAAAACCGACGAAGTACGTGGTCGAAAAATGACAGTTGCCGATGAGATTGATGCGGGCTTGTTTTATTTTCCGTTGTCATTGTTTCAAGCCACGGTAGGGGTGTATCGTAATTTTGAACGCTCACTCGCCGACGTTTATGGTGATGATGTTGCTGCCAAACTGCGTATCCCAAATTTTTTGCAATTTGGTAGTTGGATCGGTGGCGACCGTGATGGCAATCCCAATGTAACACCGGAAACGACTGTTTTGGCCTTACGCCTACAGACCCAAACCGTGTTGCAAGAATACATCCGAAGGCTGGAAGGATTACATGACCAGTATTCGCATTCCTATGGCTTCTGTGAATTACCCGATCAATTTATTAACAGTTTGGCTGCAGATCGTTGCAAACTGGGTACCGTGATTGTTGAACTGGAAAAGCCCTATCTGCAAGAGCCTTATCGCCATAAGCTAGCGATTATGAAATTTCGTATTGAGCATAGCTTGATCAAGGTACAGAAGTATTTGCGTGGAGAAACAGTGTTAAACGATGGCTACGGCTATGTCGATGTTGAAGAGTTTTTAGCTGACTTACGTGTTATTGATATTGCACTACGTAGTCATGGAGATGCCAATATTGCAAACTTGGAACTGCACGATTTAATACGACTCACAGAGACATTTGGCTTTCATTTGATGCAATTGGATATCAGGCAAGAATCCACTCGGCACAGCGAAGCGGTCTCCGATATATTGCAGACGGCTTTGGGGTTAAATTATAACGCCTTGGATGAAAATCAGCGCTTAGCTTTACTGAGTGAAGCAATCCTCACTCCCGGTGGCTTAGTGTATAAGCGTGCTGCACTATCGGCTGCTACCCGAGAAACTCTCAGTGGTTTTGAGGTGATGGCAACCATGCAGCGTCAAATTGGTGCAAGTTGTTTTGGTAAATACGTAATTTCCATGACCCATGCTGCCAGTCATATTCTGGAGGTGATGTTGTTAGCAGCACAAAGCGGTTTGGTGGGGCGTCTCGGCGGACAATGGTTTTGTCATATTGGCGTCAGTCCGTTATTTGAAACTATCGACGATTTAAACCGTATTGAAGCAGTATTGACGCTCCTGTTTGACAACCCAACTTATCGTGAATTATTACGTGTTTCAGGAGATCGCCAAGAAATTATGCTTGGTTATTCTGATTCGTGTAAAGACGGCGGGATTTTAGCGTCAGCTTGGGGCTTATCTCAAGCGCAACGCAAAATCATTGCTCTTGCTGAACCACGAGGCATTAAATGTCTGTTGTTTCATGGGCGGGGTGGTACGGTTGGACGTGGCGGCGGCCCTACGCATGAAGCGATTTTAGCGCAGCCACCAGACACTGTCCGCGGGCAAATCAAATTTACCGAGCAAGGCGAAGTATTGTTTTACCGCTATAACAACATGGAAACTGCCATTTATGAATTGACCATGGGCATTACCGGCTTAATGAAGGCGAGCCTCAGCTTGGTGCAACCAGTAAGAGCGGACAAACCTGAACATTTAGCTATCATGGATGAACTAGCCCATATTGGTGAACAAAGTTATCGCGATCTAACCGAACGAACCCCGGGGTTTTTAGATTACTTCTACGAAGCAACGCCAGTCGGTGAAATTGGACAGCTTAATATTGGCTCGCGTCCTTCGCACCGAAAAAAACAGGATCGTTCGAAAAATTCAGTACGGGCAATCGGTTGGGTATTTGCTTGGGCGCAGTCTCGGCAAACATTTCCGGCTTGGTATGGTATAGGTTTTAGTTTGGCGACTTGGTGTGCAGGCAAGCCCGAACGCTTGCACGCCCTACAAAACATGTATCGCGATTGGCCTTTTTTTCGCAATTTGCTAAGTAATGCGCAAATGGCCCTGAGTAAATCTGACATGGATATTGCTAAAGAATATGCCAGTTTGTGTGTCGATCCTGAAACAGGTAAACGTATTTATGGCTTAATCGCCAGCGAACATCAACGCTGTGTGGAGTGGATTTTGGAAATAGCCAAAACCAAGGAATTGCTGGAAGAAAACCCTGTGCTGGCAGCCTCTTTACATCGACGTGATGCGTATTTAGGCCCGCTGAATATGCTTCAGGTGTTTTTATTGCGCCAAGTGCGCTCATTGGATACCGGAAACTCTGAAGATAATCTCTGGTTAAAACCTTTGTTGCGCAGCATTAACGCTATTGCCGCAGGCATGCGTAACACTGGCTAATGAGAGAGCTGCATCATGAAATTGACACATTTAAAACAATTGGAAGCTGAAAGCATTTTCATCATCCGGGAAGTAGCGGCCTGTTTTGAAAAGCCGTGCATGTTTTACTCGATTGGTAAAGATTCAACAGTTATGCTGCACTTAGCAAGAAAAGCCTTTTGGCCCGGTAATGTGCCTTTTACCTTATTGCATATTGATACAACCTGGGAATTTGCCGAAATGGCACGTTTTCGCGACAACCTGATTGCCAGTTTAGGGCTTAATTTAATAGTTCACATCAATGAAGAAGCGTTAGTATCGGGTATACATCCCATCGAATCGGGCTCGGTCAAGTATAACGACTTTATGAAAACTGCGGCATTGAAACAGGCTGTGACAAAGTACGGCTTTGATGCGGCTCTGGGTGGAGCACGACGAGATGAAGAAAAATCGCGTGCCAAAGAAAGGGTGTTTTCGGTTAGGGATTCCAACCATCAGTGGAATCCAAAACAACAACGACCTGAACTATGGCAAATTTATAATGCCGAAATAGACGGAGGTGAATCGGTCAGGGTGTTTCCACTTTCCAATTGGACTGAACTTGATGTCTGGCAATACATCATGCTCGAAAATATTGACCTTGTGCCGCTGTATTTTTCAGCGCAACGGCTTAGTTGGATTGACGAAAGCAGTGGCCAAATCTTGGCGTTGGATGACGAGCGCATGCTGCCGTATTTAACTCAAAATGAACTTAACAGTTTGAAAACGCGTCAAATACGCTTCCGTACCCTGGGGTGCTACCCTCAAACAGGGGCTATTGAAAGCAATGCAACTAATGTCCAAGACATAATTGCTGAAATGTTAGTTACTCGACAAAGCGAAAGACAAGGACGGCTCCTGGATCAAGATCAGGCGGGTTCGATGGAAAAGAAGAAACGTGAAGGTTATTTTTAATGCCAAATGAGTAAACAACAATGATCCGAGCACAGTTGTCTGAAGCTGCGAAATGGTCTGATGCTAGATTGATGGGTCAAGACGCAAAATTTAACGGCATCGAGATTGATTCCCGGCTGGTAAAGCCAGGATCATTATTTGTAGCCATGAAAGGTATCCAAGTTGATGGGCATGATTATATTGAAGATGCAAAAACTAGAGGTGCTTGCGGCGCATTAGTCAGTCAAGAAGTGAGCACTTCATTACCTTTACTTGTTGCTCAAGACCCTGTGCAGAGTTTAGGGAAATTGGCCGCTGTTTGGCGGCTACATCACGCATTACCCGTGATAGCGGTACTGGGCAGCAATGGCAAAACTACCGTAAAAGAAATCGGCTACATCACGCATTACCCGTGATAGCGGTACTGGGCAGCAATGGCAAAACTACCGTAAAAGAAATCATTGCTACAATTTTACAACGTCACTTCGGGGATGTCGTATTGGCAACACTAGGAAATCAAAATAATGCCCTAGGAGTTTCTTTAAATCTACTGAGACTGAATTCTAGTTACAACGTCGCTGTCATAGAAATGGGCGCCAATGCGCATGGCGAAATCACTCACCTCGGCCAGATAGTAAAACCAGCTATTGCGGTAATTACGAATGCTGGATTAGATCATATTGCAGGATTCGGAGGGATTGAAGGGGCTGCAAGGGCTAACGGTGAAGTTTTTGCGACTATGGATAACAATGGTATCGCCATTATTAACGGTGACGATCCATGCCAGCTTATTTGGCGTAGCCAGTTAGGTAAACGGCCATACATAAAATTTGGTCTTATGCCCGGGGTTGATGTGCGCGGTCATTGGCATCCGACGATCAATGGAGGGGAACTTACGATTGCTTCGCCTTGGGGGAAAATCCAATCCTCCTTGCATTTAATGGGACAGCATAATGCCTTAAATGCTTTAGCAGCGGCAACAACTTGTTTGATGCTGGGGGTGCGACAAGACACCATTGCAGATGGTTTGACTGAAGTTAAACCCATCAAAGGAAGGTTGAAAACGCAATTTTCGCTCCGTGGTACTCTAATTATTGATGATACCTACAATGCTATAGTGGACCCCGAAATCAGGACAATAGTTTAAGCTATACCCTGTCATGGAAAAGGGTTAACAATGAGCGAGAACAAACGGAAGATTTTTACAAGTGCAGAAAAGGCGAAAGTTGCCTTGGCAGCGGTCAAAGGATTA
>JAPLRW010000148.1 GCA_026398935.1 Methylococcales bacterium | reverse complement strand
GCTACAGCTTCACCTCGAAATCCAAAAACAATTAACCGACCAGCCATTACTGGTCAGCAGTGACATTATCGAATCGCTCTTTGGGAATTTTAAGCATATCATCGAACGCAGCCCTCAGGCCGACATGAACCGCACAACGCTCCTGATTCCTGCGCTTTGTGGGCACCTGGATGAAACAACCATTACGCAAGCGCTAAGCCAAGCTTGTCATAATGACTTGGAAATCTGGGAGACGGTTAATATTCCCTATACTGTGCGGAAGAAACGCCAGACTTTTTTTGGGAAAAGTGAAAGCCAAAAAGCGGGAAAAGGATAATTTGAAAATACGCGTTATTTCGACAGCCTAGGTTGAGGGGGATTTTATCTAATAAATCTCCCCTAACCCCTCTTTTTTAAAGAGGGGGACTGAGCAATTACTCTGCAAGAGTACGCACATATCGGGATGTTATTTTTGACCATATCCTTAGCGATATTTCTCGGCGCTATTCTCCCTTGCTAAGCGTTTATTCTACGGGGTGGTTTTGTCGCCCCCGCTTCTTATCCATTCTTTTAGTATCGGTACATTGCTACCGATATAATCATAAATATCCCCTGTAGAAAGAGTATCACTGCGATTGCTGATATTAGGCGAAAAAATAGAATTCGTAGAACTCAGTTATAATAGACAGATAATTCCGACATACTTCAACGTCTAAGCCAACACATCCGTGGAAAAACCTTTTAAACTTAAAAGTAATTATCAGCCTGCTGGTGATCAGCCAGCGGCTATCCAACAACTAGTGGATGGTCTTAACGATGGCGAGGTGCATCAGACGTTACTGGGTGTTACTGGGTCAGGTAAAACCTTCACCATTGCCAATGTCATTCAGCAAGTTCAGCGTGCGGCCATGATTATGGCACCCAATAAAACCTTGGCGGCACAGCTGTATGGTGAAATGAAGGAATTTTTCCCCGATAACAGTGTTGAATATTTTGTCTCGTATTACGACTATTATCAGCCCGAAGCCTATGTACCGGCATCGGACACCTTTATTGATAAAGATGCCGCGTTAAATGAGCATATCGAGCAAATGCGGCTGTCGGCGACTAAAGCCTTAATGGAGCGCAAAGATACCATCGTGGTGGCGACCGTGTCGGCCATTTATGGGCTGGGCGAACCGGCCTCGTATTTTCAAATGGTCTTGCATCTGGTACGCGGAGATATGATTGACCAGCGCAGTATTTTAAGGCGTTTGGCCGAAATGCAATACACCCGTAATGATACCGAACTGCGCCGGGCAACGTTTCGAGTGCGCGGGGAGGTGATAGATGTTTTTCCGGCAGAGTCTGATCAAGAAGCCTTGCGTATTGAGTTATTTGATAACGAAATTGAACGCTTATCCTTATTTGATCCGCTGACGGGTGTGGTGTTAAGAAAAGTTGCACGCTATACGGTTTACCCTAAAAGTCATTATGTGACACCGCGTGAACAATTACTCAGTGCCGTAGACGCTATCAAAGTAGAGTTAAAAGAACGTCTGGCGTTTTTGTATGCACACAATAAATTGGTTGAAGCACAGCGCTTGGAACAGCGCACCCAATTTGATATGGAGATGATTTTAGAGGTAGGTTATTGTTCGGGCATTGAAAATTATTCCCGTTACCTGTCTGATCGGCAAGCGGGGGAGTCACCGCCGACGATGTTTGATTATTTGCCGCCGGATGCGTTAGTGATTGTGGATGAAAGCCATGTGACTGTGCCGCAGATTGGCGCGATGTATAAAGGCGATCGCTCGCGTAAAGAAACCTTGGTGGAGTACGGTTTTAGATTACCTTCTGCGCTGGATAATCGCCCATTGATGTTTAATGAATTTGAAGCCAAAACTGCGCAGAAAATTTACGTGTCAGCAACGCCAGGGCCTTACGAAAGAGAACATTCCAGTGTATTTGTAGAGCAAGTGGTTAGGCCAACGGGATTACTTGATCCATTAGTAGAAGTGCGCCCAGCCACCACGCAGATTGATGATTTGTTATCTGAAATTCATAAACGGGTTGCGCTAAAAGAACGGGTTTTAGTAACAACACTGACCAAAAAAATGTCAGAAGATCTAACGGAATATTATTTAGAACATGATGTTCGGGTGCGTTACTTACATGCGGACATTGATACGGTTGAACGCATCGAAATTATTCGGGATTTGCGGTTAGGCGTATTTGATGTGGTGATTGGAATTAATTTATTGCGTGAAGGGCTGGATATTCCTGAAGTATCCTTGGTGGCTATTTTAGATGCCGATAAGGAAGGTTTTTTACGTTCGGTGGTGTCGCTGGTGCAGACTATTGGCCGCGCGGCTAGAAATTCAAAAGGGCAGGCAATTTTATATGCGGATCGCGTCACAAAATCCATGCAACAAGCTATGGATGAAACGGCGCGGCGGCGTGAAGCGCAGGAAGCCTATAATGTACAACACCATATTCAACCGACCACTATTTTTAAATCGGTAAAAGATATTTTAGAAGTTTCGATACCGGGTGCTGGCCTTGGTGGCAGCAGTCGCGCCAAGGCTAAGGTAGCGGAAAGTATTGCCAGCTATACGGTATTAAACCCCAAACAGCAAAGTAAAAAATTACAGCAATTGCAGGCGCAAATGTATCAACATGCTAAAAATCTGGAGTTTGAACAAGCGGCGCAGTGTCGTGATGAAATCAAAAAACTACAGGACGTCATGCTAAGCCTTGCACCTTGATCGCTATTTTGGTCTACGCTTATCGTTACTATAAAACTCTCGTTACCTATTGCAATGTTAAATAATAATGCGTCAGTTCCTATTGCTACAGCCGCAATAGCGTCTCCCTGTGTCAAAAATTGCTGTTTAAATGAGCTGGATGTTTGTCTGGGTTGTGGACGCAGTTTATATGAAATTAAACACTGGTTAGCCGCCGATCAGGCAACACAGCAACGCTTTCTAAGCAACGCTGAGCAACGAAAACAAGCCGCAGCGCATAGGTGAGCTATTTCCATACGGTTACTCTGTAACGTCATACAAGGTGAAAATAAAATAATGAAGTTAATGCAGGATTATCGGCACAGTCCGGTCATAGTGTTATTGGGTATATTGCAGTTTTTTGGGTTGCATAACTCGGTGTTAGCGGACGAGAGCGCATCGTTAACGTGTCAGCCGGAAGTGCATCGATTAAGTGAATATAACGTTAGAAAAGCGCCTAAAAAAGTGCTGTTAGTGCCGTTGCTGTATCGGAATCCTGATAATCCGCGTGAAAATGAACAATGGCCAGAACCCACCGCGCGGAGTCTTAATGATTTTTACCGTGGTCAATTTAAAACGCAAGTGCATTGGATGCGTAATGTACGTAGCTGGCAGGACTATTATCAGCAAACAGATGCGTTAATTCAGCAGGGCGAGCACTTTGATCGGGTGATTTTTATTGCGCATGGGGGCTTTGACGGGCCGATACTCAGAAATGAGATCATCAGCGAAACGCGCGTTATTGACGGTGATAAGGCAACCGTTATGCAAGTATCGGAAGCCCAGCCGGGCAATGAACATGTGGTTTCCATTACCAATAGTGTCTCTAAAAACCCAGCTTTTAATGCGTATGTAACCAATAATTGGCAAGAAATACTAACGCTGCCCGAAACAGAAGTACGGGCACGTTTAAAACAACAACATCAGTTAATGCAGCCCATGGATATGGCTTGCTACACTAAATTTTGCGATGCCAAAAAGTTATCAGGACTTACGCCAGACACCCATAAGCTGCGCTTGGATACCTGCGAGCGTGTTTGCAGACCTTCATTGTATGAGGTTAAATATTACGAACAGGCGAGCGAGCAGCGCTTTGGCTTATTTGTAAATAGCTTAAAAAAACTGGTGCATGAGGATGGTCTGATTTTTATGGGTGAATGCAATGCAGGCACACCTGCACCAAAGCAGTACAGTCATTGGGATACGCCGGGTATCGTGGTCAGCTCTAAATTAGCGGGGGGGCCTTACCTTAATTACGTGAATTTAATCAGTTCTGCAACGGGACGGCTGGTTGCCGGCCCCATTGGTAGTAGCAGCGCAGCGGATGTGATTAAGCGCATTATGGCACTCGAAAATAACCATGAGCAGCGATTTTTATGTATGGCGCAGCCTTCCGTATCTGCGGCGCAAATAGACTTTCTCAATAAATATTAAAATCAAGGTAAATTAGTGCGGGGGATTTTATCTAAAAAATCTCCCCTAACCCCTCTTTTTCTAAGAGGGGGACTGAATAATTACGTGACACTCAACGATTTTCTGCGTCAATTAACCTGCAGATAATATCCTCCAGCATAGGAATATCCTCATTTTCGACGGCTCTATACAGTTTAGATAATTGCTCCAACCGTGGTTCTGCATGCTTGCGATAAAATTTATTAAAATCTTCACTCATCAATTCGTCATGCTCATTAACGCGCTGATTAAGCGTTGCGCCTAACGTATTTAAATGCTCCAGTAAAGCCGTCAATACTCGCTTAAGGCTTTGTGATACGGCAATTTGCGTGGCATAACTATTGACCTGATCGCCACAACCTACCGCACCGCCGATCTGGCTTAAGCCATCCACCAAGCCCAACGTCACCGAAGTAAACATCTGTGTCGCATGTTTTCCACCCGATGCACCGTGCTTCAAGCTCATCAAGCTATTGATAATTGAGCGAATTTCACTGACATCTTCACTGCTTAAGGCCATATAAACCTCACCCAATTGCTGCAAGCGGGGGCGCAAATGCTCTTCCACGAAAATTTCCATAAAGTCACTCACCCAATCTTCATGTGCTTGCACCAAATGATTAAACTGCTCACCGGTCGCATCAATCACATTGGCGGCATTGCTCATTAACGACAATAAACTTTCCGCTACACTGATTTGATAATCCAGACTTTGCTTACCTGACGAGCCAGAATTTTCCGGCAATATGTCCATATTATGCATGCCACTGCTGGCGGATTCGATACTCATTGCTGTCTCCTCTGGACAAGACCTAACATTCACCGTACGCACTTGGTCTTCAAACCCTGTACGATACCCTTTTACCCACTCAGCATCCCGGTTTTGTGCGCCCGGTAAATAGCTCGCTGGATTCGTAAACAAGCGCGTAAACGACCTCAGCGGTAATTTATTTTCGCCATTTCCTCCATCCTGCTGACCCAAAGCATAACCTTTAGTAAACGATTTACTCATCACTCCTCACCTTGTCTATTTTAACCAGCTGGGTGTACTCGCCTTGTCGGGTTCACTTGGGTCGACGCGTTGCTTGGTTTTTGCTGCTGCATTGTCTAGTGCTTCCTGTTGCTGTTGCAGATAGCTTTCCACTAAGGATAACTCGTGTTTAGTGTGGCGTAGTCGTAATGCCGCTTGCCTGTCTCTGAGTTCTTCGGCGGTTAGATAGTCTAAATCCACAATCCAGTTGGCTTCTGGCAACCCATTTTGTGCATTAACCACCGCCTGATACCGTTGAATCTGGTAAGCAGCATCATTATCATTTTTAAACAAGGCCAGTGAATCTTGGCG
>JAPLRW010000052.1 GCA_026398935.1 Methylococcales bacterium | reverse complement strand
TAATCCTTTGACCGCTGCCAAGGCAACTTTCGCCTTTTCTGCACTTGTAAAAATCTTCCGTTTGTTCTCGCTCATTGTTAACCCTTTTCCATGACAGGGTATAGCTTAAACTATTGTCCTGATTTCGGGGTCCACTATAAGATGCATTATCTGTTTTGCTATTGAACTCAAATTAAATATTCAACATTCATTAGGGAAAGTCACTTCTGTCATGGGTGATTTGATTTATTACTATTCTTAGGAAATTTACATGATTGAAACTATTGAAGTTAGATATGCTTTTATTGACCATCTCCCCGCCGGAGTGATTGCTTTTCACAAGTACATTATTTATACCAACAGTAGTGGACAACAATTTAGAGCTGAGGCTGTACCAACAAACAAGGGGGTAAATGATTTTGTACCTATATTATCTTGAGAAGCTATAGATACCTCAATTTACTCACCTTTTGGACCAATTAAAACCAGCGTTGAACCTTATTCACCAGCTCTGCCGGATACAAATTTTTCTGAAACTCTAAGCGCTGGTAGCGATTTATCACCTCAATGGAATATTATTAAAAATACATTTGACTCCATTGGTAATGAACAAATTCCTTACAGGCCGATTTCACAAAATTCAAATTCCACGGCTGATGAAGCGATAAAGCGTGCAGGATTACCCGAACCTCAACTGGATGGCTTTAGAAGCTACTGGGCACCTGGATCCGGTGGTTTTGGGATAGCGCACGATTTTACAGAACTTGGGAAATTAATTGGCCAAAATACATATAACATCAATATTATCCTCGATACACTAAGCGACATCTTCAAATCCGCCCAAAGATTTATGCCTGCTTTAAAGATAGACCCTTTAATCCTCGATCTGGATGGTGATGGCTTGGAAACCTCAGGATTTAGTACGACCGCCCCTATCTACTTTGACCTTGATGCGAATGGCGTCAAAGAAGGCACCGGCTGGGTCTTGGCGGATGATGGTTTATTAGCCTTAGATCGGAACGGCAACGGTGTTATTGATAATGGCACAGAGTTGTTTGGTGATCATACACCACTGGCCAGTGGCGGTAATGCGGTTGATGGCTTTGCCGCATTAACGCAGGAGGATACTAACCAAAATGGCAAAGTAGAAGCGGGTGACGCGCATTTTAATAGCTTAATGATTTGGCGGGATTTAAATCAAGATGGTATTAGCCAAGCCAATGAACTGTTTACGCTGGCGTCGCAAAATATTGCGGCTATTAATGTAACGCAAATAGCGCACAGTCAGTTACTAAGCAATGGTAACCAACTGGCCGATTTAGGTAGCTATACTAAGTTGGACGGCAACATCAGCACCCTTGGTGAAACCAGTCAGTTAGGGGATGTTAACTTTGCTGTCGACACGTTTCACCGGCAATTTAGCACGCCCATTCCACCGACTCCTGCTACCGCCGCTTTACCGGACATGCCAGGTAGTGGCGCGGTACGGGATTTACGCGAGGCCGCTACGCAGTCCCCAGCATTAGCTGAGAGCAACTGGCTATTATTGATTCCCTATTGACCGCTTGGGCAGATACCAGTGGCTTTGCAAGTTCTCTCAGCACCAGAGCCGCCGGGAGTTATCTGGTGCAAAACAATTTCACTAACGTGGACACTCACTTGTATGTACTGGAGGCGTTCAATGGACGCTATTTCTTCAATTTACCAAACGCACCACAGTTAGGGGGTGGCGCAATAGCAGGCTTGACTGCCAGCACAGTCGGTGTCAATGGGTCGATTCTAGGCACGTTAACCGTCAGTTATACCTCAGAGCAAATACATCTATTTGATCAAGCCTACGAAAGTTTGCGTAACTCGGTTTACAACGCGTTATTACCGCAAACGCGGCTTAAATCAATGTTAGACAGCATCGGTTTGGTTTTGCATGGCGATGCCATTACACTCGACTATACCGCCGTGCAACAACATTTGCAAAATACATTAACCAGTAACGCGGTGAACGGCATTACTGATATGTTGGAGTTTAATCACTTTGCCCAGCAAGCATTTGGTAGCACAACGTATCAATCGTGGTTATTTCCAATGCTTGATGACGCAATTCGCACCACCCCTACAACACCCGAGCTACAAACCATCTATGACCATTATGGCGTAAAAATTGAGGGAAGCAGCAACTTTAACCCTGCGGGTTACGGTTTGGGAGACATTATTCTAGGAGGTAATGCTGATAACAGTCTGTTTGGTAATGCCGGTAATGACCAACTCAGTGGCGGTGCTGGCAATGACTCACTGCAAGGCGGCACAGGTGATGATGTCTTATTAGGTGGTAATGGCAACGATGTTCTGGTGGGGGATATTGGCGCGGATACCCTAATAGGCGGTGCTGGTGCAGATTACTTAACTGGCCGCACGGGGAATGATAGCTATCTATTTAATCGTGGCGATGGAGCGGACCAACTCAGCGATTACGATGCCACAGTAGGTAATATTGATACACTACGTTTTGGCGCGGGCATTGCACCCAGCGATATCAATATAACCCGTAATGATCGGTCTTTGGTGTTAAATCTCAAAAACACTACTGACAGTGTCTCCATTGCAGACTTTAGCCTTGGCGCTAATCTTTATGTTGAGCGCGTTGAATTTGCAGATGGTACAGTGTGGGACAGTGCCTATTTGCCCGCGCAAGTGCTTGGTAAACCAACGGTAATCGGTACCGCAGGCGATGACGTTTTAACATTTTGGCCAACTGAAAGCGGCTTATTACAAGGTTTGGCTGGCAACGATACGCTTAATGGGAGCAACGGTAATGATACCTTGGATGGCGGCCCGGGTGTTGATCACTTGTATGGCGGCGCGGGGGATGATTATTACATTATCACGAGAGGCGATGTTGTCAGTGAGAATTATGATAACGGTATCGACACAATTGAACGCGACTTTGAAACCACTATCCCTTTGGGCGTGACAATAGAAAATCTGAAACTTACCGGCGCGGCCATCACGGGAAGAGGCAATAATCTGGACAACGTAATTACAGGCAACGCTGCGGCCAATACGCTGTCAGGCGGGTCTGGAAATGACACGTTAGTGGGTGGCCTCGGAGATGATCTCTACATAGTAGACAATGCGGGTTACATCGTCATTATTGAAGCGGCGGGTGAAGGCGATGACGATGTTCATACCGCCATTAACTACACGCTTCCTGCAAACGTGGAGCGTTTGGAAGCCGACGGTACTGCCGATTTAAGCTTGGTCGGTAATGCGCTAAATAATGGCATCTGGGGCAATGCCGGTAATAATACCCTCACCGGTGGAACCGGCAATGATTACCAAGTCGGCAACGCGGGTAACGATATATACGTCTTTAACCGTGGCGATGGGCAAGATGCCATCGACAACCTGGACGTCAGCAGCGCCACGGATACGCTGCGTTTTGGTACTGGCATCAGTGATACCGATATTACTGCCATGCAAAGCGGTACTGGCTTGCTGCTGAAGATCAAAGGCAGTAGCGATCAAGTGTATTTCTTTGACTATTTTGCCGCCGCAACGCTGAACGGCAGCGTGAGCTCAGACCATAAAATCGAGCGGGTGGAGTTTGCCAACGGCGTGGTGTGGGATCAGGCCAAAATCCAAACCGAGGTCAACCACGCCAGCAGTAACCATGCACCGACGGTGAATACCTATTTACCCGTCTTGCAAGCGGTGCCAAACACGCCGTTCAGTTATACCGTGCCCGCCAATACCATCGTCGATGCCGATGCGGGGGATACTATCACCTACAGCGCCACCTTGCAAAACAGTGCGCCGTTACCGGCGTGGTTAAGCTTTAACCCAGTAACCCGCACCTTCTCCGGCACGCCCAGCACCAATGATGCCACCAGCTTGCAATTGGTCTTATGGGGATCTGACAGTTACAACGCCACGGTGGGCGAATACGTCACGCTGAACGTAGGCAACAACCACGCCCCGGTACTGGCAGCGCCGTTACCTGACCAATTAGCACCACAGGGTGCGGCGTTTGGGTTTAACGCGGCTACGCGGACGTTTAGTGGTACGCCTCCCACCAGTAGCACGATCAGTGTGCAGGTCACGGCAAAAGATTCCTTCAATGCCAGTGTGACGGATGTGTTTGATATTGTCAGTGCCGTGCAAAACCTGACTTTAACCGGCACAGCGGGGGATGATTCCTTAGTGGGCGGTTTGGGCACTGATACCTTAACCGGCTTGGCGGGAAATGATCGCTTAGATGGCGGTGCAGGTAGCGATACCATGGACGGTGGTCTGGGCGATGATGTGTACATAGTCGACAACGCGGGTGACACGGTGACGGAGGCTGCGGGAGAAGGCAATGATACGGTACGGACGCTGATTAATTACACCTTACCGGCCAATGTAGAAAGTTTGGCGGCAGATGGTTTGGCCAATGTGGCTTTAACGGGCAATGCCTTGGTTAATAATATCTGGGGTAATGATGCTAATAACAGCATCACCGGTGGCGCAGGGAATGATTATTTGGTTGGGAATAGCGGTAACGATGTGTATGTGTTTAACCGTGGCGATGGGCAGGATTCCATCGATAATATCGATGTATTGAACGCAACAGATACCTTGCGCTTTGGCGGAAATATCAGTGATACGGAAATTTTGGCACAGCAAAGCGGTACGGCCTTGCTGCTTAAAATCAAAGGGACGACAGATCAGCTGTGGTTGTTCGATTATTTTGCAGCGAACACGGTGAACGGTAGCGTGGTCTCGGATCATAAGCTCGACAGGGTAGAGTTTGCCAATGGTGTGATCTGGGATCAGGCTAAAATACAGACTGAAGTGAACCGTGCCATTAATAACCACGCACCAACCGTCAACAGTTATTTACCGATCCTGCAAGCTGTACCCAATACGCCGTTTAGCTATACCGTAGCGGCCAATACCATCATTGATGCGGATCAGGGGGATACTGTAACCTACAGCGCTACGCTGCAAAGCGGTGCGGCATTGCCTGCTTGGTTGGGCTTTAATGCCACGACGCGAACGTTCACGGGTACGCCCGGCACAGGTGATGTGGCCTCGCTACAACTAACCCTTTGGGGAACTGATAACTATAACGCAGGCGTCGGTGAATATGTGGCGTTGAATGTCGGCATCCAAAACCACGCACCCGTTTTAGCAACGCAGTTACCCGACCAGTTGGCACCGCAAGAGATGGCCTTCAGCTATACCTTACCGAACACGACTTTTACCGATGCGGACGTAGGCGATACGCTCAGTTACTCTGCGACGCTAGCGGATGGTAGTGCCTTGCCGTCTTGGCTGGGTTTTGATGCAGCAACGCGCACCTTTAACGGTACGCCGACTGTTACCGGCACACTGAGTGTACGGGTGACAGCAACCGACAGCAGCAATGCCAAGGCATCGGATGTTTTTGATATTGCCAGCAGTGTACAGAACCTTACGCTAAATGGGACATCCGGCGCAGATTCGTTATTTGGCGGATTAGGTAACGATACGCTGAGCGGCTTAGAGGGCAATGACTTTTTAAACGGCGGCGCAGGTGTTGATACGATGACGGGCGGTCTAGGTGATGATGTCTACGCAGTGGACAACGCAGGTGACACCATTATTGAAGTGGCAGGCGAAGGCGAAGGCGATGATGATGTGCATACGTCAATAAACTACACCCTCCCTGCAAATGTGGAGCGCCTGGAAGCTGATGGTACGGCAGATTTAGCCTTAAGCGGTAATGTGCTGAATAATGGTATTTGGGGCAACGCAGGCAATAACACCCTAAGCGGCGGCACGGGCAATGATTATCTGCTGGGCAATGCGGGGAATGACGTGTATGTGTTTAACCGTGGCGATGGGCAGGATTCCATCGACAATGCCGATGTATTGACCGCGACGGATACCTTGCGCTTTGGCGTAAATATCAGTGATACGGATATCGTGGCACAGCAAAGTGGTACGGCACTGGCGCTTAAAATCAAAGGTACGGCGGATCAACTGTGGTTGTTCGATTATTTTGCAGCGAACACGGTGAACGGTAGCGTGGTCTCGGATCATAAGCTTGACCGGGTAGAATTTGCCAATGGTGTAGTCTGGGATCAGGCGATGATTCAAACGGTGGCGGATCGTGCCAGCACGAACCATGCACCAACGGTCAACAGCTATATCGGCAGCTTGCAGGCCAGTGTCAATATGCCTTTCAGTTATACCGTGGCAGCCAATACTATCATTGACCCGGATGTATGGGATGCGGTTATTTATAGTGCTAATCTGTCCAACGGTGCGGCGTTACCCACCTGGTTAAATTTTAATGCGACCACGCGCAGCTTTACGGGAACACCGGGTACTACAGATGTAGGATCGCAACAGTTTGTGTTGTGGGGATTTGATTCGTACGGTTTAGGGGTGGGTGAATATGTGACCCTGACGGTTGCGGCAGCAAACCATGCGCCTACCCTAGCGACTGCTCTGCTCGACCAGGTAGCAGGTCAAGGTAGTCCCTTCAGTTACAGCATCCCATCCACGGCATTTACAGATACAGATGCTGGGGATACGCTAAGCTATACCGCAACATTAGACGATGGCAGTGCCTTGCCAGTTTGGTTAAGCTTTAATGCAGCGACACGTACTTTTAGTGGGTCGCCCAGTACGGTGGGTACGATTAATGTGCGCGTCACCGCAATAGATAAAGGCAATTTATCGGCGTCTGATAGCTTTACCCTTACGGTGGCTCTTCAAAACTTAACACTTAACGGTACTGCGGCGGTAGATACCCTCACGGGCGGCGTGGGCAATGATACGCTAAACGGATTGGCGGGTAATGACATTTTGCTGGGTAATGCCGGTAATGACCGTTTGGACGGTGGTGTGGGTAATGACACAATGAAAGGAGGCCTGGGCGATGACACGTATCTGCTCGATAGTGTAAGCGACAGCATTATTGAAAACCTTAATGAGGGCATTGACAGTGCATTGTCCAGTGTCACGTATACGCTACCTGCTAATGTGGAGATGCTGACCCTAACTGGCATTGGCGCTCTAAGCGGGACAGGTAATGTGTTAGATAACACGCTTATTGGCAACGCGGCGGTTAATACGCTGAACGGCGGTGCTGGTAATGATCGTCTGGATGGTGGTGCTGGGGCGGACAAGCTGCTCGGCGGCATTGGCAATGACATCTATGTTGTTGATAATATTTCTGATGTCGTTACAGAGAACAGTAACGAAGGTACTGATACGGTTGAAGCGAGTGTGACCTTTACATTGAGTAACAACGTGGAAAATCTGACGCTTATCGGAATTGCCGCTATCAATGGTACGGGAAATACCCTGAATAATAGCTTGAGAGGCAACAGTGCGGCCAATACGCTAAATGGTGGTGTTGGAGCTGATACGCTAATCGGCGATGCCGACAATGATATTTATATAGTAGATAACACGCTTGATGTGGTGACTGAGCTGCTTAACGAAGGCACGGATCTACTCCAATCCAGTGTAACGTATACGCTGCCTGCTAATACCGAAAATTTAACACTGACAGGTGCTGTCGCCATTAATGGTACAGGTAATGTCTTAGATAATAGTTTAACTGGCAACAGTGCCGCGAACAGTTTGCTGGGGGCTGCAGGTAATGACCGCTTAGATGGTGGCGCGGGTGGTGACACGCTACAAGGTGGTCTTGGTGATGATACCTATGTTGTTGATGCGATAAACGACGTACTGACTGAAAATGCCAATGAAGGCAATGACAGTGTGGAAGCCAGTATTAGCTATAGCTTAGGCATCAATCTTGAAAACCTGTTACTGATTGGGACAACAGCGATCAATGGCACAGGCAATACCTTGAACAATTTTCTCATCGGTAACAGTGCCGCCAATACACTGACGGGTGGCGCAGGCAATGATCGGCTGGATGGTAAGGCAGGAGCAGATAAGCTACTGGGAGGAATTGGCGACGACACGTATGTGGTTGACATCAGCACTGATCTTGCTACTGAAAATGCTAACGAAGGTAATGATACCGTTGAAAGCGCCATTACCTATGCACTGGGTAATAATCTGGAAAATCTGACCCTGATCGGTAGTACCGCTATCAACGGTACGGGTAACAGTCTTATAAATAGCATTATGGGGAATACAGCCAACAATACGCTGAATGGCGGTCTGGGTAATGATACTCTCGCGGGTGGCAGTGGCATCGACCATTTTATGTTCTCCAGTGCATTAGGCAGCAGCAACATCGATACGATTACTGACTTTACACTGGGCAGCGACAAGTTGGATTTGTCGAAAGCGCTGTTTACCGCATTCAGTGGTATAGCGGTTGGCAGTAGTCTTAATAATACTGAAATAGGAAACCATCTGTTATACAACGCTACGTCCGGCATATTGGCTTACGATGCTGACGGTACGGCTGGCGCAGGTGTAGCGATACAAATTGCATTACTGGGTATAGTAAATCATCCTATTGCAATACAAGGCGTTGATTTTAATATTATTGCCTAAGTCTATTTACTATTTGTAGAGATAAAAACCACATATGATTAAACTTAAAGCATAGTAAGCATTATTCATCCATTTTTTTCGGTACTTTGGAAGATTTCTGGGGAAAATGATAAAAATAGGCCGATTTTTTATTCGAACGAGCTGTTTTTCCAGCTAAAGCCAAAAAATTCCAGCGTAAAAACGCTATTTCGCTATGAAACGGTTGCGGAGAAACCTAAAAACACTCTATATTGTGTTTTTTTGTCACTACTCAGCCCCTCTTAAGTCCGTATATAGTATTTAAATTTACATAAAAACACTATATATGGATTGTCTACTGGACTTACTACCTAAATTTATCCTAAAAAAATGAAAATTGTTCTAAAAGACGAAGAAATAGGCTATTTTTTAAATTGTAAAGTGTTGTTTATAAATGCTTAATTTTTCTTGCTAATCAGGAATAAAATTGCAGGCGTATTTTTAGGGTATTTAACCTAAAAATACGTTAAATACCGCATAAATGTATACAAAAACCCATTAATTTAAGGCTGTACGCGACGTCTTAACGTAATCTGTATTATGGTACAAGTATTGCTTGATCCGTTTTGTTCTAATTCTTTTGGTTGGCTTTTAACCGTAGTGATTAACGCAATAATCAGGGGACTTTTCGATCTTGCATCAGGTAAAGGGTGAAATGAACACCATGGCATTGAGATATAATGACCGCAATGCAGTAAAACTTTAAACAGATAGACAACATTTTAGACACCATAGGATACACAATGGGCATACCCGGTTTCGAATACAAAGACTTATATAACTCAGCGCGATTAGAAGAGCTGCTTGGCGTATTTAATGCCTCAGTCGCACGGCACGACGTACAGCTTCACAATGAATTTGAGCGCTATCGCCAAAATCAAGGCGTAGGCATGGCGCCTGAGGAAATCTCCGATTTACTGGTACGAATGGGGCCTTACGTGGGTAAATTTGTAGCTAAATTGTTTGATGTAACAGAGCAGCACGAAGCGCAGGCAGTACAAATCAAGGATGAAATAGAAAGCATTTTTACCTATAAAAATGAAGTGATCAGTAAATTAAAACTGGTCTTTCATGAGCAAAAAAGCAGTGATTGGGATAGTTTGGCCATTAAAAATCAATTTGAATTATTAATGATGGCGGCTTTCCCTGACGCTAGCCGGGATACCGACCCTGAACGCCGTGTTGCGCGGGTTGGTGCGCCCATTGGGCTATTGTCCAGTCATTATAAATTGCTCGCGAAAGGCAAAGAAAGCACGTATGTAAATGCCGATCAAGATGCGCAAGCGTTACGGGCTACATTAGCCGCGGATTCGCAAGCAGCAAAAGACATGGCGGCTATTATTACTTTAGCAGAACCCGCCGATTTCATTAATGGCCTGATGGACATCGTACAGCGCTGGAGCTTTATTGCGCAAGAAGAGGGCATTACGGCTAACTGGTTTAGTTTTAAATCGCCTGCAAAACGTGATTTTGATAATCTGGTGGCGCATGATGTGGTTGATCGCGGTGAATTTACTGCCTGGATGGGTGAGCAGGAACACCGTCGTCGTCGCGATGGCTTCAAACTGACCGATCCACGTTTTAATGAAAGACAAGTGCTGAATGAAGTCGATCATTGTATCTATTGCCATGACCGTGATACAGATTCTTGCTCAAAAGGCATGCGTAATAAAAAAACCAATATCTATAAAGATGATCCGTTAGGCGTAACCATTACCGGTTGCCCGTTGGAAGAAAAAATTTCTGAAATGCATTTGGTCAAACGTAATGGCGACAACATTGGCGCGCTGGCGATTATCATTATCGACAACCCCTTATGTCCCGGTACGGGTCATCGTATTTGTAATGAATGCATGAAAGGTTGTATTTATCAAAAAACCGATCCTGTTAACATTCCACAAATCGAAACCAACGTATTGACCGATGTATTGTTCATGCCTTATGGTTTTGAAATCTATAGCTTGTTGACGCGTTGGAATCCGCTCAATGTAAAACGCCCCTACATGCTGCCTTATAACGGCAAGAACGCTTTAGTCGTTGGTTTAGGGCCTGCAGGTTACACCATGAGTCATTATTTACTCAATGAAGGTTTTGGTGTTGCGGGGATTGATGGTTTAAAACTCGAACCGTTACCTGTCGCCTTAACCGGTGATGGTGAAAACTACCCAGAACCCATCGCGGACTTTAAAGAGATTTACGAAGAGTTGGATAAACGCACCCTTGCTGGATTCGGTGGTGTAGCAGAATATGGCATTACCGTGCGCTGGGATAAAAACTTTCTAAAAGTCATTTATTTAACCCTGTTACGTCGTCAAGCTTTCCGTGCTTACGGTGGTGTGCGTTTTGGCGGTACATTGACTATTGATGATGCCTGGAAATTAGGTTTCGATCATATTTGTTTAGCGTCTGGTGCGGGAAAACCCACCATTATTGATTTAAAAAATAACTTAACCCGTGGTATTCGTAAAGCCTCTGATTTTCTCATGGCCTTACAATTAACCGGTGCGGCGAAATCATCTTCACTGGCTAACTTGCAAGTGCGCTTACCGGCGGGTGTGATTGGTGGTGGATTAACCGGTATTGATACCTGTACTGAGTTAATGGCTTACTATCCCGTGCAAGTTGAAAAAATGTTGACCCGTTATGAAAAATTGGTTGCATTGCACGGTGCAGAATTTGTGCGTGGTCGCTACGATAAAGAAGAAACCATTATTCTGGATGAGTTTTTAGGGCATGGCAAAGCCATTGTTGCTGAACGTCAGCGTGCCAATGCCGCAGGCGAGCAACCTAACTTTCAACCGCTGGTTGAATCATGGGGTGGTGTTACGCTGTTTTATCGTAAAGGCATGAAAGATGCGCCAGCGTATAGACAAAATCATGAAGAGATTCATGAAGCCTTGCAAGAAGGTATCGCACTGGCAGAAGGGATGAGTCCTCTGGCGGCGCTGTCTGATGAGTATGGTCATCTGCATGCGGTTGAGTTTGAAAAATTAGTGCTGGAAGAGGGCAAATGGGTGAATGCTGGACACACAGTTACTGTGCCATTGCGTAATCTGTATGTTGCTGCCGGTACATCACCCAATACCATTTACCAAAGCGAGTTTCCGGGCACGTTTAAAATGGATAAGTGGTTTTTCCAACGCTATCAACCTGAATGGACAGCCGCGGATGTTGAGTTAGTCGCCATGAGTGACACCGCAGCACCGAAATTAGGCAAACCTGCACCGTTGACCTCGTATCAAAAAGACGGCAAATTTATCAGCTTTTATGGGGATAATCATCCGGTCTATGCGGGTAACGTAGTCAAAGCGATGGCGAGTGCAAAAGACGGCTACCCATTCGTGGTTAAATTGTTTGAAAAAGCTTTGGCTGAGCTTGATCCAGCACAGCAACCCACACGCGATGCGGCATTAAAGCAACTGTTTTCCAGTCTGGATTCTGCCTTTAAAGCCACTATTGTTGCTATTAATCGCCTTACGCCTACCATTATTGAAGTTATCGTTAAAGCGCCTTACGCGGCTGAAAAGTTTTTGCCGGGGCAGTTTTATCGGGTACAAAACTATGAAGCCTATGCGCCCGTGGTAGAAGGTACATCGTTAGCCTCCGAAGCCATCGCGCTGACGGGTGCAGAAGTGGATAAAGAAAATGGTACGATTTCCCTTATTGCACTGGAAATGGGTTCATCTTCACGCCTGTGCGCATCCTGGAACATCGGTGATGAATTGGTTGTTATGGGAGTCACGGGTAAACCTACCGATATTCCTACGGGTCAAACTGTCTTGTTACTGGGGGGTGGCTTAGGTAATGCGGTATTGTTCTCCATTGGCAAAGCATTAAGAGCGGCGGGTAATCGCGTAATTTATTTTGCCGGGTATAAATATAAGCGCGATCTGTTTAAAGTCCCTGACATTGAAGCGGCTTCCGATGTGATTATTTGGTCGGTTGATAGTGGTCCGGATGTTGAGGCAATATCGATAACACGTCCACAGGATAAAACCTTTGTCGGTAATATTCTGGAGTGTATGGTGGCGTATGCAACGGGTGACTTAGGTGAGCAACCTATCTCTCTGGCAGATATTGATCATCTGATCGTAATCGGCTCTGACCGGATGATGGCCGCAGTAAAAGAGGCGCGCTTTAATGTCTTAAAACCTTACTTAAATAAAGTACACCATGCGGTGGGGTCGATTAACTCGCCCATGCAATGCATGATGAAAGGGATTTGTGCGCAATGTTTATGTAAACATGTTGATGCAGAGAGTGGTAGAGAATACTTTGTGTATTCCTGTTACAACCAAGATCAGGATTTAGACAAGGTGGATTTTAAACACCTTAATGCGCGTCTGCGTCAAAATACCGTGCAGGAAAAATTATCTAATTTGTGGTTGGATTATTTGTTGGATAAACAAAAAGAGGGGGATACGGCGTAAGGCATATTGATTATAAATGCCGTTCATGGCTCGATTGACTTGCCATGAACGGCATTTTTTTTCAGTGATACGTTTAAAATACAGCGTATTTAGCGCGTGCTATTAACTATGGGGGGTGTCTTCTGACTCTTCAAAAGCAAGATCCCAGTCTGACTCTTCATCTTCTTCATCTGTTTGAACGAGAGTACCCTCCGTTTTAGACTCCTCGACAGGCGAATCCTCCGCGAGAATATCGATTGATTCGGCAAAAGTATCTTCCTCGGCATCGTTATCGAGATCAACGGCTGCTGCCAATTTTTCTTCGTCTATTTCTAATAATGTATCGTTTGGTGCTCCGTCTGTAACGGTATTATTGGTTTCAGCGAAAGCATCATTCCAATCGGGCTCATCTGTTGCAGTTGTATCGTCTATTTCTAAAAACAGCTTCTCTTCTACAGGAAGGTCAGGTACTTCTACTGCTGGCGCTTGAATAATTTGAGGAGGCACATTTTTTGTAACAGTATCATTGGCTTCAGCGAAAGCATCATTCCAATCGGGCTCATCTGTTTCAGTTTCGGATTCAGTTGCCACTGCCGCCGTATCGTCTATTTCTAAAAACAACTTTTTTTCTACAGGAAGATTAAGTATATTTGCCGCTGGCGCTTGAATTATTTGAGGGGGTGTAATAGGTATTAATTGCACATATTGATCAAGTAATACCTCTAATTGCGCGTAAAAACTGACTAACGTAGACTGCTCAAGTTGTTGTTTTACAAAATAGTGCAAAAAACTTTTCTCAGCCGCAATAAATTGCTCACTTAAGGCGGCGGCATCTTCTGTGGCGATAGTATGTTTAGTCACTAAAAATTGAGCAAGCCATTGTTTTCTTTTTTCTTTTGTTCTACTCACTTCATCAAGAAGCCGTTCAATATCGGTGTTAAGGCGTTTTTTTTTCCGCCAGCTCATTGTGAGTACAATGCTCAATAGGATTGACACACTGACAAACACTTCTATTGAAATGATTAGCCACATATTATTCATAGCTGGATAGTTGCTCATTTGCATCATTTTCAATGGATTGAAAAATGCGCATAAACCGTCTATAACTGGCACGTAATTCAATTTCACCTTTGGTGCCATTAAACATTTGTGTGTATTCATCTGATACTTCATCAACCGTTCTTAAGGCTAATTGTAATTGTTGCGTAATAGCGCTGTTTTTATCCATTAATCGCGCAATTTTTTCCTGTGCAATCGCTAAATCGGCTTCTGCCGCTGCCGCGGCCGTTGCCGTTGCTGCTGCATTGGGCGCATTATTGCCACCCACCTTCTTAAGCATGGCGCAGTAAGGTTTAGACAGATCTTGGATATAGGCATCCAGCTCTTTTAAAACTTTTGGATCACGATTTAAAAATACTTGAATGATTTGTTGATACAGCGCTTTTTCGCGCACATCAATATTTTTTAATAATGCCTGTAAGTCGCCTGCTTCTAACTCACAACTTTCAACAATTAAATTCTCCAGCCTTTCCGTGCGGAGTGTATGCGTCTCACCTAATTGATTGATTAATGCATGGGCTACTTGGAAATCCCCCGATTTCTTTTTTCGTGACCACAAATACAAGCCCATCACCAATAAAAATAGGGCGACCAATGCTTCAATCATTAAAATTACAACTACCGAATCAAGTTCTATCATGTGAGTCTATCCAATAAGAGCGCCTGTTTTTTAGCCGCTGATTTTTTATGCATCCGATACCCTGCAAAACCAACCGCAATAAAAACTAAATTAATCGCCACGGTTAGTAAGGAAGTCATCAGCCAGTCTGGTGAATCTTTTTTGGGGGGAGCTTCTACTGCTTTTTCATCACTCTGTGCTTGAGTGTCTGCTGCTTTTTCATCGTTATGTTCACTAGTATCGTGCGTATTTTTTTCTTCAGTCTCTACTTTAGCGGGGTCTGGCGCATTAGCCTCTGGATTAAACAGTTGCTCATCGACTAGAAAGGGTTGTAATGCGGGTTCTACCGCGCTGCCTTGTAGCGTTTTGGCGGTTGCTGCAAAATTGACAATTTTCTCCGCCCCTTTTTCAGGCGCATCTACAGTAATTTGCCATGCTTCACCTTGTTTAGTCATTGGAAGGGTTATGGTTTCCAGCGTCACTTGATGGATAGCCGCATTTAGCGTCAATGTAGCGGGATCAATCAGCGTAGGATCTGGTGTGAGTGTCAGTGTTACTTGCCGTTTAGCTTGATCCACTGTTGATTCCAACGTAATCGGCGCATCAACGACGGCAACATTGCGTGTCACTTCGCGCGTGAAGGTTTTACCATCGGCCAGAAGCTTAAAGGTATAGTTTCCCTTTGCTAATGGCTCGGCGACAATGGCGCTAAAGTGTCCTTTTTGAGTGGGCTGCGGCGCTAGCGGATAGTCTTTTATTTGTCCCGCACTGTCGATTTGTTGTAGAGTGAGTTTGACGACATTTAAAAAATCATCATGGTCAATTAAGAGGCCTTTGTCAGAAAAATGTGCGTCAAATGTTAGTGCTTCAAGTGTTGTTTTATAAAGCGGCGTGTCGTTAAGCTCTAATTTTAAATCGGTTAAAATCAATACTTGGTTGTCTGGATCCATATCGCCTAGTATTTTCCATTCACCGACTAAAGGATTTTTAATGGTGATAAGGTAGTAATTTGTCTCATTGACCCAGTGCGTTTGATCGGAGCTTGTTGTGTGGGTTATTTTTTGCTGATCAGGGCTGAGCAGTTCGGTTGTTGCTCCGG
>JAPLRW010000007.1 GCA_026398935.1 Methylococcales bacterium | reverse complement strand
TTACAATGGCTAAAAAGCGCCATACGTCAATAAAGTCAATTCTGTTTGAGTTGTCGGGTGGTATAAGGTTTTGGATGGTCACTGTTTTGTTGTCTCGGTGATGCTACTATTTTTTATAGCCACGCAGGTTAGGCGATTCGCAGTCAATAACAGTACGCAGTCATAGGTGTAGGTCGGGCTCCTAATAACGTAACCTGACCTGCATATTGATTTAATGTGCAGGTTTATTATGTTTACGTGTTGCCTCAGGAAGAATGAGGGCGTTTAACAAGGTCAGCTTGGCTTATGCTAACAAATGTCTGACCGCTTCACGCTCGTCTTTTAATTCATTTTCACTCGCTTTCATGCGTTCGGCACTAAATTTATTAATCGGTAAGCCTTGTACAATGGCAAATTGACCATTTTTGACCGTTACTGGAAAGGAATATACCAAGCCTTTTTTGATGCCATAGCTGCCGTCGCTGCGAACCGCCATGCTGACCCAGTCACCCTCTTCTGTGCCTTGTACCCAAGTACGCATTTGGTCAAGGGCAGCATTAGCCGCAGAGCCAGCACTGGACTGTCCACGGGCTTTAATAATGTTGGCTCCCCGCTCCTGTACCGTCGGAATAAACTGTTGTTCAAACCAGCGTTGATCGACCAACGACAGCGCATCTTGTCCTTTAACCTTGGTATGATGCAAGTCAGGGTATTGCGTGGGTGAGTGATTGCCCCAGATGGTCATGTTTTTTATATCTACTGGCAATACGCCGCATTTTTCAGCTAATTGCGCCAAACCGCGATTATGGTCTAAGCGTGTCATGGCTGAAAAATTTTCCGGTTTTAAGTCGGGGGCATTATGAATGGCTATTAAGGCATTGGTATTAGCGGGATTGCCCGTTACTAATACCTTAACATCTCGGCTTGCAACGGCATTGAGTGCCTTACCTTGTGCCGCAAATATGCTGGCATTACACTCTAACAAATCTCTGCGTTCCATGCCGGGGCCTCTGGGTCTGGCACCGATTAAAAACGCGTAATCGACATTTTTAAACGCTGTTATTGGATTGTCGGTTATTTCAATGCGATGCAATAATGGCGAGGCGCAATCATTGAGTTCCATGACAATGCCTTGCAGAGCACCCATAGCGGGTGGGATTTCGAGTAGATGTAAAATAATAGGCTGATCTTCACCTAGAAAATCACCCGCTGCGAGGCGAAAAAGGAGTGAATAACTGATTTGTCCTGCTGCGCCTGTCACAGCAACATCAATGGGTGTTTTCATGGGTATCCTTGGTGGTCTGATTGATCAAGCGGTCACGTTAAATAGTAGCAGTCATTACAATGGCGTCAATCGGATTTTACGTAAATGTAAAATATCCCCTAACAATAACATTTTTAATCCGCGATGCCAAAATCAGCTTGGCTTTACCTGACCTTGGTTGTGCTGCTGAGGGTCGGCATAAATTTAGTATAAATACAGCATTGCCTTTTTTCATAGGCTATAATGCCACGATTATCGACCTGCTGTAGCAGGGCATTGACCATTAATGGGGCAGGGTTAAGCGAATGAAAAAGCTGTTATTCCAATTTGATACTGACCAGTACGCATCCGTTTTTGACACGGTTGTTGCCTATGATGGCGGCGCTGACCATGTGGTTGGTTATGCCGGTGTAACGCCTGATAATGTTGGCGGACTGGTTGATGGCGCCATTTTTACACGCGCCCCGAAAGATAAAAAACATACGGCGCTTTTTATCGGTGGCAGTAATGCGCAGGCCGGTCAAAAAGTATTGGCAGCGGTACAAAAACATTTCTTCTTAGGTTTTCAGGTATCTGTCATGCTGGATTGTAATGGCTGCAATACCACGGCAGCAGCTGGGGTTGCGAAATTGGCAACCTGTGGCGCGTTAGCGGGCAAAAAAGCCGTGGTTCTAGGCGGCACGGGTCCCGTTGGGCAACGTGCTGCGGCTTTATTAGCGTTAGAGGGTGCCGATGTTACGCTAACCTCGAGGCATATCTTTGGTGCGGAAGAAGCGTGTTACGCCATGCATGAGCGATTTGGTGTGCAGTTGACGGCACTGGAGGCGGCAGATTGTGATGCCAGGGGCGATGCAATTCGTGATGCGAATATTGTCTTTGCAACGGGTGCTGCTGGCGTAGAGCTTTTAAGACCTGAACATTGGATAAATAACCCTAACATTGAAATAATGGCGGACGCGAATGCAACGCCGCCTGTGGGTATCGGTGGTACGGATATGATGGATAAAGGTACTGAGCGTCATGGAAAAATTATTTGGGGTGCGATTGGTTTTGGCGCGTTAAAGTTATCGCTGCATCGAGCCTGTATTGAAAAGTTGTTTGAAGATAATAAACAAGTATTGGATGCGGAAGCTATTTTTGCACTCGCCAAAGTAATGGCGTAGTGTTTTTATAAGCTGAATATCCTTTGATGATGCAGAATCAAGCGGCTTTGGCGCCTTTTCTCGACATTATTGCGCAGCAGCGACAACAGGCTTGGCGTATTTTTCAGATAGGTGTTGCAGCGGCTGATCCTTACCTAGCCGTGACGCGCTGCCTGTTTGTAGATCATCAGCAGTTAGGCATCGTGTTGGATTTGCAACAGCCGCAGAACAAACGTTTGGGCTGTTGGTCGCGAGTGCATGTTATTGCTTTTGGTAAAGCCGCGTGTGCAATGGCGGCCGCGGCGAAAGATTGTATACCAGCGCACTTGTTGCGCGGTAACGCTGTTGCCGTCACTAATTATGAGAACGTAAGAGCCGTTAATCAGCTAGACGTTATCGGGGCAGGGCATCCGTTACCCGACTTAGCCGGGCAACGCGCGGCGCAACGTATTGCTGATGCCGTCGCGGCGGCACAGCAAGGTGAATTGGTGCTGGTGTTGATTTCTGGTGGTGGTTCAGCGCTGCTACCCGCGCCGCATCCTGATATTAGCTTGGCTGAAAAAATGGCTACTACGGAATTGTTATTGGCCAGCGGTGCCAGCATTAATCAAATCAATTGCGTGCGTAAACACCTGTCTACTTTAAAAGGCGGTGGATTAGCCCGATTAGTTGCCCCTGCACAGCTCCATGCCCTGATATTGTCTGATGTTATCGGCGATGATGTCAGTGCTATTGCCAGTGGGCCGACCGTTCCTGATAACACAACGTTTGCTGACGCAATAGACATACTAAAGCGTAAAGCGGTATGGGATAAGCTGCCAGCGCGTGTGGCGACATTGCTGCTTAAGGGGGCTGCTGGCGGTATTTTAGAAACACCGACGACCCAAGACCCTATTTTTAACAACACTGGCTACACGTTGGTGGGTAGCAATGCGATCAGTGTGGCTGCTGCTGTGCATGCTGCTGAGGCGGAACAATATGACGCACGCCTGTATAGTGCTAATGTGCAGGGGGAAGCGCGTGAGGCGGCTGAACAATTAGCGTGCCATGCCCTGCATTTACTGCAAGCAGGCTTGAGTCGTCCTACTGCGCTGGCAGCGGGTGGCGAAACCACGGTTACATTAAACGGCACGGGGCGGGGCGGACGTAACCAAGAATTTGCGTTGGCTTTTGCGCTGGCAGCAGAGCGCCTGCAGTTACCGCCTTGCTGGACATTGCTCAGTGGTGGCACAGATGGACGTGATGGTCCTACTGATGCTGCAGGTGGCTTGGTTGACGGTTATACCGTGGCGCGCTTACAAGACGCAGGTATCAATGCGCAAGCATTGCTGGATAATAATGATTCTTACACCGCATTACAACAGTCTCACGACTTACTGGATACTGGTGCGACGGGTACAAATGTTGCTGATTTGCAAATACTGTTGCTCCATCCTTTAGTCTAAATAAACACATTAACAGGGGTATATTTGAATGTTTAAAAAATCAATGACGATCGCGGGTTTTGATGATGAATTATTCCATGCAATGGAAGAAGAACGTCAGCGTCAGGAAGACCATATCGAGCTAATTGCCTCGGAAAATTATGCCAGTCCACGGGTATTAGAAGCGCAAGGCTCGCAATTAACCAATAAATATGCCGAAGGCTACCCAGGTAAACGCTATTACGGCGGCTGTGAATTTGTCGATAAAGCTGAGCAATTAGCCATTGACCGCGCTAAAACCTTGTTTGGCGCAGATTATGCCAATGTCCAGCCGCATTCAGGTTCGCAAGCCAATATGGCGGTGTTCATGGCCTTAATTCAACCCGGTGACACCATTTTAGGCTTAAGTCTTGCCGATGGCGGGCACTTAACGCACGGTGCAAAACCTAATTTTTCGGGGAAAATTTACCATGCGGTGCAATACGGATTAGTGCCTGAAACCGGTGAAATTGATTATGAGCAGGTAGCGGCCTTAGCCCTTGAACATAAGCCAAAAGTCATTGTTGCCGGATTTTCTGCGTATTCCCGTGTCTGGGATTGGCAACGTTTCAGAGAGATTGCCGATAGCGTCGGTGCGTATCTGTTTGTGGATATGGCGCATGTCGCTGGTTTGATTGCGGCGGGTTTATACCCGAATCCTGTGCCTATTGCTGACGTAGTGACCAGTACCACGCATAAATCCTTACGCGGCCCGCGTGGTGGGTTGATACTGTGTAAAAGCAACCCTGAATTAGAGAAAAAATTTGACTCGAATATTTTCCCCGGCATTCAGGGTGGCCCGCTTATGCACGTTATCGCTGCCAAAGCTGTGGCGTTTAAAGAAGCCATGCAGCCTGAATTCCGTGTTTATCAGCAGCAAGTGATTAAAAATGCGCAAGCCATGGCGAAAGTATTTATGGCGCGCGGTTTTGACGTGGTATCCGGCGGTACGGACAATCATCTGATGCTGGTATCGTTAATCCCTAAAGGTATTACTGGCAAAGCCGCCGATGCTGCGTTGAGTAAAGCACACATTACCGTCAATAAAAACGCCGTCCCTAATGATCCCCAATCACCGTTTGTCACCAGCGGTATTCGTGTCGGTACGCCAGCGCCCACCACGCGAGGCTTTAAAGAAGCCGAAATGATCGACGTGGCACACATGATGTGTGATGTCATGGAAAATATAGATGATGACAGCGTGATTGCCGCGGTGCGTGAGAAAGTCACTAATTTGTGCGCGCGGTTTCCGGTTTATAGCTGATGGATTTGAAGCTTTGGCTTAATTGGCGTAAGTGGACTCTGTTAGTTTGGCTGAATGCTGCTTTCAGCTTCTCACTGTCATTGGGAAAGTATCCACAACTATTTGATAGGGTCGCCATTGTTTGTGGGGTATTCAGCTTTGTTTTGTTGTATGTAAAAATCGACAATTACCTTCTAAATTCAAAGAGATTCCAAGCAAGAAATGCATTGCTAGTGAGTGTGTGCATTAAATCTTTATTCCAACTATATCCGGGTGTGGAATTGGCGGCGGGGATCGCTTCGACCACTTTTGTAGCTTGGATTATTGGCAACATTCGGTTTATTTCCGCCTACTTGATAACGCTAATGGATGGTTTGTTATTGTCTTTAATCGTAGCCATCATTACTGGGATGATTAATTTTGTCATGCATAAATTACCTCACTTAACGACCAAGAGAATCTAATGCCCATCGAACTTTTACTTACTATTGCTGCGGTATCCGTTATTCAATCTATTTTTGGCGTGGGGGTATTGTTATTTGGTACGCCTATCTTGCTGTTACTGGGGTATGAGTTTGTTGATGCGCTGGGGGTATTGTTGCCGATTTCGATGGCGATTAATATTTTGCAAGTCATCCGGCACTATGATGATCTGGATGTGGCTTTTTATAAAAATATCCTCATTTACAGCGCGCCTTTGGTAGTGGTTTGTCTGGCGTTAGTTACTGCGGTTAAAGTTAACGTTACGCCAATTATTGGTGTGCTATTGATTTTGGTGGCCTTAAAGAATTTTTCAACGTTTATCGCCAGTAAGGTTCAGTCAATCGTAAAGTATGAGCGCCTGTATTTAATGGTGATGGGTGTTGTACATGGCATGAGTAATTTAGGCGGTTCAATGCTCACTATTATTATTTACAGTAAGCATTATCCGAAAGATAAAACCCGTGTTACTGCGGCGGCGAGTTATGCAACGGTTGCTTTTTGCCAATTGCTGACTTTATTGTGGCTTGGCAGTGAATTTACGGTGTCTTATTTTGATAAAATTAGTTTGATACAAGTCGGCACGGTAATGTTTTTATTGACCGAAGAGATGCTCTACAATAATATTGATAATGAAAAATACAGCAAATTATTCGCCGTCTTTTTGTTTATTTCAGGCATTTTGTTAATTATGAAATCTTTATAATGTGCGCTGATAATGGTTTGACTGACGTGCCATACGCATTTAAGGTAAGCTATTTGTTAAATACTTACGCTGTTTAAAAATAATTCTTTTTTAATTTCCGGAACACCATGTCTGACATAGAAATAGCCCAACAAGCCACAATGAAGCCCATTATCACCTTGGCGCAAGAGCACTATGGTATAGAAGCTGAACATCTTGAACCGTATGGACATTACAAAGCGAAGTTATCGCTTGAATATGTTAATAGCTTGCGTGATAAACAAGATGGTAAATTAATCTTAGTCACAGCGATTAGCCCAACGCCGGCGGGTGAAGGTAAAACCACAACGACCGTTGGGTTAGGGGATGCATTAAATCGCTTAGGTAAAAAAGCCATTATGTGTTTACGTGAACCTTCATTGGGACCGTGTTTTGGCGTTAAAGGCGGTGCGGCAGGCGGTGGTTATTCACAAGTGGTGCCGATGGAAGACATTAACCTGCATTTTACGGGTGATTTTCATGCGATTGGTGTCGCTCATAACCTGTTGTCGGCGTTGATTGATAACCACATTAATCATGGCAATGCATTGGATATTGATCCCCGAAGGATTCAATGGAAGCGCGTCGTGGATATGAATGACCGCGCGCTGCGCAACATTGTGGTGGGTATGGGCGGCCCTGCCAATGGCTATCTACGTGAAGACGGTTACGATAGTGTAGTGGCGTCGGAAGTCATGGCCATTCTTTGTTTGGCGACTAGCCGTGCTGACTTAAAAGCACGTTTAGGACGCATCGTGATTGGCTACAAATTTGATAAAGTCACGCCAGTGTATGCGCGTGATTTGAATGCACAAGGGGCGATGGCCGCCTTGCTTAAAGATGCTATTAAGCCCAATTTAGTGCAAACGCTAGAAAACAACATCGCCATTATTCATGGCGGGCCGTTTGCGAATATTGCCCACGGGTGTAATACGGTAACGGCCACTAAAACCGCTTTAAAATTGGCTGATTATGTGGTGACGGAAGCCGGTTTTGGTGCAGATCTGGGCGCTGAGAAATTCATTGACATTAAATGTCGCATGGCGGGATTGACCCCATCTGCTGTGGTGTTAGTGGCTACCGTAAGGGCGCTTAAGTTTCATGGTGGTGTGGCTAAAGAGGCACTTAATACCGAAGACCTTATTGCCCTAGAAAAAGGTTTTGTTAATCTTGAGCGGCATTTAAACAATATCACTGAGCATTACGGATTGCCGTGCGTGGTCTGCATTAACCATTTTACTTTTGATACGGATGCCGAGATTGCGCTGCTACAAGCCAAGTGTGAAAGTCTGGGTGCAACGTGCGTGGTGTCTAAGCATTGGGCAGAAGGTGGCGCAGGTGCGGAAGCGATGGCAAAAGCGGTATTGGCTATTGTAGATAACCGTGAGCCAAGCTTTCGTTATGTTTACGATGAAGACGCAAGCCTTTGGGATAAAATTACCGCCATTGCGACTAAATTATATGGTGCAGCCGGTATTACGGCCAGTCCAAAAGTAAAAGCGCAGTTGGCGGCATGGCAAGCTGATTATGGGAAATTCCCCATTTGTATTGCCAAAACGCAAATGTCTTTTTCAACTAATCCAAGTGCTAAGGGCGCTCCGTCTGGGCATATTTTTCAAATCAATGATGTACGTCTGGCGAATGGTGCAGGCTTTATTGTGGCGATTGCGGGCGACATGATGACCATGCCGGGTCTACCAAAAGTACCTGCGGCAGAAAAAATTGATATTGATGATGATGGCAGAATTACAGGATTGTTTTAATGTTCCATAGCGTATTTTTTTTCAATTCGTTAGCTGTTTCCAGTTACGCTTAATATAGTCATCTCTATT
>JAPLRW010000296.1 GCA_026398935.1 Methylococcales bacterium | reverse complement strand
GTGAACGAAGACTTATAGGGGCGAAACGTGAAAAAGAATAATTTAACGCTAGGTGTATTGGCAGTATTACTGCTTAACAGTACTCTGGCCTTAGCAGAATCAGATTATCCAGCTGCCGATTTTCAGCCAAAGGTGCTTTTTCATGATAGCGGCACTACGTCTACTGCAGCTGAAACGGCGACTAAACAAGCAGTTCCGGCATCTAGCGCGGCGGATTCAAATTACCCTGCGGCAGATTTTCAGCCAAAGGTCGTTTTTCAGGATGACAGCGTTAGCAGCAAAGCCAGTGTAGCGGTTTCAAAAGCAACCGTTACGGAATCGGCTGCTTCTGAAACAGCCGTGGTTGATTCAGCGTATCCTGCTGCTGATTTCCAACCGAAAGTCCTGTATAACGACGCAACTTACAAAGCCAGTGCCAGCAACGGTGCCGCGACGTCGTCAGTAAGCGCTAAAGCGTCTACACAGGTTACGACTGCGGTAGCGAGCGATGCACAATCTGAAAAATCAGCCTCTTCAGATCTATCTTTAATTGGGATAGGTATACTTGCTCTGATTGCAGGCATTGCTATCTTTAGAAAATCATCTGCAGCATCGATAGCGGATGAATCAAACAGCAATAATAGCGTCTCTGGTGTTGCACGTTACCTTGCCGCCCGCGATAAAAATGCCGTTTCTGGCGTGGCTAGATACTTAGCAAAACAAGCAGAAGCTAAAATCACTGGTGTTGAAGCTTATTTGCGCAACCGGGGATAATCTATGGCACAAA
This sequence comes from Methylococcales bacterium, assembly GCA_026398935.1. GTDB lineage: Bacteria > Pseudomonadota > Gammaproteobacteria > Methylococcales > Methylomonadaceae > SXIZ01. The sequence goes on along the minus strand of JAPLRW010000296.1, from coordinate 8,032 downwards.
ATAACATGATGGGTTTCTTTACGGGGCTAATGTCCACCGCAAAGCCAAGCCTAAATGAAGTTCAACTGGTTAGCGATACCGCTGTTGAGCCTTTAGCGGCCTCAGGAGCAGAGACAAGTGTTGCGCGCTATTTAAACGCACTGCCTCTCATTACTGGCGTAACGAAATATCTTAAAAAACAGCCTGATTTACCTGCAACGGGCGTTGCTAAATATGTTGTTAAGCAATCGTTAGCCGCAAAAGATGTGCCCGTTTTGACTGGCGTGGCTAAATATGTTTCTAAAGCAACAAAAGATGCGCCAGCGGCGAGCGGTGTTGCCAAATATTTGGCTAGCCAAGTGTTGTTGGAAAAAAGTAGACCCGTGTTAACGGGTGTTGCTCGGTACATTAATAAACAGGCGCTTGCTGTTAGCAATGTCACTTTACTGTCAGGCGTTGCTAAATATCAGGCTGAACAAGACCTTATAGCGAAAAAAGCGGCGGCAGCGGCAATGATAGCATTCTACAGAGAAGAAGAAGTCAACGCGGCGCAAGCAAAAGCTGCTGTTGCAGCCTTAGCTGCGCAAGAAGAGCCTGTTGCGCTGGTTGAAGAATCCCCTGCAGAAACAAGTGTTGGGCGATATTTACAGGCACAAGCCAGATTATTGAAAGACAGGCCAGCGACCAGTGGTGTCGCTAAGTATTTGGCAAAACAACTTATCATTGACAGTCAAAAAGCAGTGCCAACCGGTGTTGCTAGATACGTGTCAAAACAGCCACCAGTAATAACCGTAAAACCTGTTGTTAGCAGTGTTGCGCGTTATTTGGAGGCGCAAGAAGCGACTTTAAGTGCTCAGCCAGCCGTTAGTGGTGTTTCTAAGTACATGCTGAATCAGGCCGTACTTGAAAAAAATAAACCGCAAATGAGTGGCGTTGCTAAGTATGTTGCAACGCAATCGGTTGCTGAAAAAATGCGGGTACAGGTTATCGAGTCCGTATCACCTATCGACGCTATCATTGAGACAGTAACACAAAGCGGCGTCGCACAATACTTAGAAAGACAAGTGCAATTAGCGTTAGAAGCATTAGCGGCGGCTGAAGAAAGCTTAGTGGGGGAATATATTCCTGCAAATGAAGTCGAAGAAGTCGTAGAAGCATCCAAGATTGTTGAAGAACAGCTTGATATGCCAAAAGAAGTTATGACGGGTGTTTCCAAGTACATAGAAGAACAAATACAGGCCGTAGCAAAAAGTAAACTAACCAGCGTTGATAAGTATCTGCTAGAGAGAGCTTGAAGCAGTGCGGCATTGATATAACAGGGATGCCCAGCGTGCGCGCCATCGTTTGATACGTGTTTAACCTATTTTTTAACAATAATGAGAGAGGGCCTTATGGCAAAAAATTTATTAGAACAATTGAAAGCAATGACTGTTGTTGTAGCCGATACGGGTGATATTCAAGCCATTGAAACATTTACGCCAAGAGATGCAACCACTAACCCATCGTTGATTACTGCTGCGGCACAAATGCCACAATATCAAGGCATCGTTGATGATACCTTAAAAGCAGCTAGAGCAACATTAGGCGCAGGTGCGGCAGCAGCGGATGTTGTTTCATTGGCATTTGATCGTTTAGCGGTTTCGTTTGGCCTTAAAATTCTTGAAATCATTCCAGGCCGTGTATCAACTGAAGTCGATGCGCGTTTATCTTTTGATACGGATGCAACCGTTGCTAAAGGCCGCGAGTTGATTGCACAGTATAAAGAAAAAGGTATATCACCTGAGCGTGTTTTGATTAAAATTGCGGCAACCTGGGAAGGTATTCAAGCGGCAGCGGTACTCGAAAAAGAAGGTATTCACTGTAACCTGACGTTATTGTTTGGTTTACATCAAGCGATTGCTTGTGCTGAAAATGGCATTACCTTGATCTCGCCTTTCGTTGGACGTATTTTGGATTGGTACAAAAAAGATACTGGTCGTGATTCATATGCGCCAGCAGAAGATCCTGGTGTTGTTTCAGTGACTGAAATTTATAACTATTACAAAAAATTCGGCTTTAAAACCGAAGTAATGGGCGCGAGCTTCCGTAATATTGGTGAGATTGTTGAATTAGCCGGTAGTGATTTACTGACTATTGCACCTTCATTATTGGCTGAACTTCAGTCTACAGAAGGTACATTGGTGCGCAAATTGGATCCAGCCAATGCAGCAGCCAGTGCCATTGCAGAAATAAACGTCGATAAAGCAACTTTCGAACGCATGCACAGTGAAAACCGCATGGCGACAGAAAAATTAGCAGAAGGAATTGATGGCTTTACTAAAGCCTTAGTTTCACTAGAAGAACTGCTTGCTGCACGTTTAGCGACTTTAGAAGGTTAAAAAATTTCACCATGCCGATCATACTGATCGGTATGGTGGCTTTTTTGCCTGCTTAATAAAAATTATACGGATAAGGTATCCATCAATGTCACAAAAAATTTTAGATGTAGTTAAACCCGGTGTTGTTACCGGCGAAGATGTACAAAAAATCTTTGCTATTTGTAAAGAAAATAAATTTGCTATGCCTGCGGTTAATGTTATCAATACCGATTCAATTAATGCGGTATTAGAAGCAGCGGCAAAAGTACAATCACCTGTAGTTATTCAGTTTTCACACGGTGGTGCGCAATTTGTTGCCGGTAAAGGTCTGAAAGCAGAAGGTCAGCAAGCCGCCATTTTAGGTGCTATTTCTGGCGCTAAGCACGTTCATGCAATGGCTGAAGCTTACGGCGTTCCGGTTATTCTGCACACTGATCATGCTGCAAAAAAACTATTACCCTGGATTGATGGTTTGTTAGATGCGGGTGAAAAACATTTTGCACAAACGGGTAAACCTTTATTCAGTTCACATATGTTGGATTTGTCTGAAGAAAGCTTGAAAGAAAATATTGAGCTTTGTGGTCAGTATCTAGCGCGCATGTCTAAAATGGACATGACCTTAGAGATTGAATTAGGGGTAACCGGCGGTGAAGAAGACGGTGTTGATAACAGTGGTTTAGATCATTCTTTGTTATACACACAGCCAGAAGACGTTGCTTATGCGTATGAGCAACTGAATAAAATCAGCCATCGTTTTACTATTGCGGCTTCTTTCGGCAACGTTCACGGCGTGTATAAACCCGGTAATGTAAAATTAACCCCCAGTATTTTAGATAACTCACAAAAATTTGTTTCTGAAAAATACGGTGTACCAGCTAATACCTTAAACTTTGTTTTCCATGGCGGTTCAGGTTCTTCAGCGGAAGAAATTAAAGAATCTATTAGTTATGGCGTTGTTAAAATGAACATTGATACTGACACCCAGTGGGCTACATGGGCGGGTATTATGGAATTTTACAAAAAGAATGAAGGTTATTTGCAAGGCCAGATCGGTAATCCGGATGGTGATGATAAACCGAACAAAAAATATTACGATCCACGCGTTTGGCAACGTGCTGGCGAGTTGGGTATGGTTGCTCGTTTAGAGCAAGCTTTCCAAGAGTTAAACGCGGTCAATACGTTATAACTTGATCGACAGTAAAAGGCCGATGTGGCATTAGTCCGCATCGGCCTTTTTTTTGCCCACTATTTTGTTTATGCGTATGGTGACACGTTTATCGACTACTGATCACAATCGTGACATTGCAGGCTTACGGTATGTCTACCCCGTCCTGTCCAGGCGTGCGGGCGGCTTATCCATCGGCATCAATGTTAATACCAATAATGCTTGCAACTGGCGGTGCGTTTACTGCCAAGTGCCCAATTTAACCGTAGGTGCTGCGCCTAGCATTGACTTTAACGTATTAGCCGACGAATTACGCTTCTTTTTAAATGACGTGATAAAGGGTGATTTTTATGAGCGCTTTCAAGTTGATGCAGATAAACGCATTATTAAAGACATTGCCATTTCTGGCAATGGTGAGCCGACCAGTGCTAAAGAATTTGCAGCGCTCATCACGCTAATTGGACAAATTGCGCATGATGCTGGCATATTGCCCGGTATTAACGTGGTCTTAATTACTAACGGCAGTCTTATCCAGCATGTTAATGTACAGCAAGGGCTTAAACAGTTGCACGCCTTAGGCGGTGAGGTTTGGTTTAAATTAGACAGCGCCACGGCTTCGGGCAGGCAGAAGATCAATAATACGCGGCAATCTGTAGCACAGAGTGTGCGTAATCTGCGCTTGGCAGCAGAGCTATGTACCACCAAAATTCAAACTTGTTTACTTGATTATGCAGGCAATGGCTACTCAGATACTGAGCAAGCCGCTTATCTTGCTATTTTACGTGAGGTGCAAGATTTACCTAGATTACGTGAAGTTATGTTATACACACTCGCTAGGCCGTCATTACAGCCGGAAGCGATATACCTTAAAGCCTTAGCGCCGGAAGCTATGCAGCACTTTGCAGAGGCTATCAGGCAGCTGGGTTTTAAGGTTTCAATACATTAAGGCATTGCTCAGGAAAGCGACGTTACGAAAACCTGAATTCCGCTAATGGGTTACTCGTCGGTAGGGACTATTCCATATACTCACAGCCTACACATAGCTGCGAGCACATATAAGGTAAGAAGGTGTTATGAAACAATATAAAGTCGTTATTTATCAAGAAGGGATGCTAGGTTCGCTGTTGCTGGGTGCATCCAAGGTCGATCCGGTCAGGTTCAGCGAGTTTCTTAATAAAAATGCCAAAGAGGGATGGCGGGTTATCACCATGGAAAAAGATATTCGGCGCATGTTACTGCTTTGGAGTCGTGAATCGTATCTGGTGGTGATGGAGAAAGACGTATGAAAATAGGGGCAATCATTTGTTCAGCTATCGCAGTAATCTGGGTGCTGCTCGCTTTATTGCAGCTATGGTTTAGCCTATTTAGTCTGGATATTTTTATTAAGCTGTCGGTGTCTGCCGCGTTACTATTTGTGATTGTACTGGTATTGTCGTTGGTTATCCGCGAATACATTAGCGATAAGAAAATGAAAGAAAACGGCTTTCTTGATGAATAGTATCTATCACGATTTATAAGGTTAGCGGCATTAATGCAATCAGTCACATCTATTCAGCTCTTAAGAGCCTTATCTGCCTGGATGGTGGTTGGGCATCATTACATGCAGTTTTTTTATAATCTTAAGTCTGGCTCTGCGCTAGGCGCTTTTTTTGCAACTTACGGTAATATTGGTGTTGATGTGTTTTTTATTATTAGCGGATTCATTATGGTTTATTCGCTGACACTCAAGACACGTACCGCTAAACAGTTCTTAATAGGCAGAATCAGTAGAATTGTACCTGTCTATTGGTTTTATACTTTTTTGACTATTGTTGTCGCGCAGGTCTGCGTGCGCTTAGGCAGTTATCCTTGGACGGCAGCGTCACTGCTTAAGTCATTATTTTTTATACCGCATGAAAATCCTGCTGGATTAGGACTGTATCCGTTATTGCTGGTCGGGTGGACCCTAAATGTAGAAATGTTTTTTTATAGCGTACTGGCGTTGATGATGCTGGTTTTAAAGCGGTACTATTTTGCTGTTGTGGCAATGCTTTTTGTTGCGTTACCCTTAGTATGGCAGGAGGGCTGGGTTCTAGCACCGCTATTGGATAACAGCAGATTAAGTGAGTTTTCTATCGGCATCCTATTTGGTACGCTGTATTGTCGCCGTAATTTCTTTGAAAAATTAAAAGGCATTTTAGTTGGCACGGTATTTTTGGGGCTATTATTTTGGGTATACAAAAACAATAGCGTTTATATGCTGCAATTTTATGCCTCGTTGTTGGTTTTTTGCGCCTTGTTTTTGGAAAAAAACCTCAATACGCCTTACGAGACCTATAAGCCCTTAGTGCTCTTGGGTGATATGTCTTATTCAACCTATCTTTCGCATGTGCTTATCATCGTTATTTTTCGTAATTACATCGTGGTCGCCCCCTCTAAAGCAGTAGAGGTATTTATTATTGCTGCGTTGACACTGTGCATCGGGATAGTTTCTTTCATCAGCTATAAATACATTGAAAAAGGCTGGTTTTTTAAAGTGATGAAACAGCACGCTTAGCAATGTATGCAGTACGCGCCCCCTCATATCCTATGAAACCCTGCAATTTTGGTATGAAACCCTGCAAAATTTGTCATTGTACATTACGCAACTTTGCAGGGTTGGCAGTGAAAAAATAGACCCGTCTTGTAAATCTAATTAAAATCATTATGTTATAGATATAAAATAATTGGCATAGATAGTGCTTTATAGTATTTGTTAGTGATATTCAATCAATCAACCAGCCCGTAGGCTAGACTGTATTGATGTTACGTCGGCTTTTGCTGCCTTTTTATTTTATGGAGTACAAAATGATTAAATTTAATATGAAACCGTTGGTTATTGCGCTGGGTCTTGGTGTAATCAGTTTGAGTGCCTCTGCACACTTAGCAAGTACGAGAACTGTTTTAAATAGCACTGATTCGGCAGTGGTGACTGTCAACTTTGCGCAACCAGTTAGTGGCGACCTCTATTTGGCAACCAATGTCAACGGCGCGCTGGTTTTCTTTGCTGATCAGGGTAAAACATTGACCATCAAAGTGCTACCGTTTAAAAGTAATGGTGTTTTTGAGGGAAGCTTGAAGGTATTGGACGTTTCCGCACTGGGTATTCCCCCTAACCAATACCCTCTGTATGAGGTAGTGACTGCCCCGGGTGCTGATCCGCTAAACTTTAACAATTGGATTGGCGGATTGGGCGGCTTACATAAATTAAATTTTACGATAGGCTTGCCCGTTGCCGTAAGCAACGATAGAAATGGTGATGGTTTTTCCGATGATGATAATGATCACGATGGGTATCGTGATGGCGTCATTGATACGTGTAAAGCAGTGGCTCGTGATGGCAAAGATGATCATAATGACGGTTCTAGCCGTGATGATGATAATGAGAGCAATGACGGCTCTAGGCGTGATGATGATCATGGTAGTAGTAGTAGTAGTAGTAGTAGTAGTAGTAGTAGTAGTACCAGCGGTACTAGTAGCAATTGCACTCCAACAGCACAAACAACAGCACCCGTACCAACGTTACCGCCGCTACCAACACTACCACCTGTGCCAACAATATCGCCGTTACCAACAATGGTACCTGTACCGGTAATACCACCGGTACCAACAATGGCTCCTGTGCCAACACTACCACCAGTACCTACAGTATTACCTGTGGTTAATACGGCGAATGGACAGGCGTTATATAAAAGTCTGACGTGCTCAACGGGTGGCTGTCACACCGCAAACCCTGCCGCGAATAAAAACAAGCTGTTGAGTGGTAAAAGTCTTGCCTCACTGCGTTCAGCCATTGCGAAAAATCCTGGAGATATGGGCTTTTTAAGTAGTACCAGTGATGCTGACTTACAAGCGGTAGCAGATTATTTAAAAACATTCTAAGCCTCTCTTTGTGGTGATGAAGGTATACCTTCGTCACCGCAAGGCGTGCGCAGTAACAATCAACATTGAATGAATGAATGGATGGATGCATAACATCGATCCTCTATAACCGATAAAAGGACAAGGTCAACATGCTAACTTTTAGAATAAAACCGCTATTCATTGCTTTTGGTTTAAGCTGCCTCAGTGTCAATAGCTGGGCGCAATTAAGCAGCAATAAAGCCGTCGTTAACAGTATTAATGGCGATAACATTACCGCGACAGTGAGCTTTCCAACACCTGTAACGGGTGATTTGTATGTGGCTGCCGACATTGGTGGCGGAGCGTTGTTATTTATAGGTAAAGGCGCAACATTCTCTACGACGCCCACCGCCTTTCAAAGCAATGGCAGTTTTACAACAGATTTAACCGTATTAGACATCCCTACCGCAGGTATTCCGGCTGGCGTTTATCCGCTGTATCAAGTCGTTGCCAAAGCAGGGTCTAATCCTTTGGATTTTAATAATTGGATCGGTGGCTTTGGTGGCTTAAGTAATATTACCTTTACCATTAATTTGGCAAATACGGCGCATACACCCGATCCGCTGCCTGTCGTGACCGCTATCCCTGATCCGATACCGACTTCAATACC
>JAPLRW010000130.1 GCA_026398935.1 Methylococcales bacterium | reverse complement strand
CAATAATGGACGACCTGCTTTTGCAACGCCTTCCAATACTGGCAACATGTCGCGGATGTTTGAGATTTTTTTGTCATAAATCAAAATCATCGGGTCGTCTAATTCGACGCTCATGCTGTCTTGTTTGTTGATGAAATAAGGCGACAAATAACCACGGTCGAATTGCATCCCTTCAACTACGTCCAAAGAATTGTCTAAACCTGAACCTTCTTCAACCGTGATAACGCCTTCTTTACCGACTTTTTCCATTGCTTCTGCAATGATTTTGCCGACTGATTCGTCAGAGTTTGCAGAAATAGTACCGACTTGTGCAATGGCTTTGTTGTCAGCACAAGGCGCTGCTGAAGCAACAATGGCTTCGACCGCTTTAGTGACGGCTAAATCAATACCGCGTTTTAAATCCATAGGATTCATGCCGGCAGCAACGGCTTTTAAGCCTTCGTTAACGATAGATTGCGCTAAAACGGTGGCTGTTGTAGTACCGTCACCAGCAACATCAGAGGTTTTAGAAGCCACTTCTTTAACCATTTGCGCGCCCATGTTTTCGAATTTATCTTTTAATTCGATTTCTTTGGCAACCGATACACCGTCTTTAGTGATGGTTGGAGCACCGAAGCTTTTGTCTAAAATTGCGTTACGGCCTTTAGGGCCTAAAGTTACTTTTACTGCGTTGGCTAAAATATTTACGCCACGCGCCATACGGCTACGTGCGTCATCACCAAATAATACGTCTTTTGCTGCCATTTTTATTCCTAATGAGTCTGTGGTTGTTTTTTATGCCTGCACCCGTCGCATGACTGTTTGGCTCTAGCGGAGCCATTACAGACATGGGGACGACCCCTGCGGTTGCATTTTTGGGTGGTGGTTGGGTTAGGATTAACCTAAAATGCCCATAATGTCTTCTTCACGCATAACGATAAGGTCTTCGCCGTCAACTTTAACTTCGTTGCCAGAGTATTTGCCGAATAATACTTTATCGCCTACTTTAACTTCTAATGCGCGGATTTGACCGTTATCCAGTTGTTTACCGTTGCCGATAGCTAAAACCATACCTTGGCTTGGTTTTTCAGCGGCAGAACCCGGTAGCAAAATGCCGCCAGCAGTGGTTGTTTCTTCGTCAAGACGTTTGACAATTACTCTATCGTGTAATGGACGTATATTCATTCATATCTCCTAAAAATTAAACAAAGGGTTAAACACTAAAACACTTAGCACTCGATGGTGATGAGTGCTAATAATAATCAGCTTTTGCAGTCTGTCAAGTTCTTTGGCATTATTCACGCTTCACCCACCTTACGATCAGGATGTATGAACGATAACCAATTACTCCGTTACAGTCGGCAAATTATGTTGCCGCAAGTCGATATTGCGGGTCAGCAGAAATTGCTGTCCGCCAAAATTCTCATTGTCGGTGTCGGTGGACTGGGTTCACCTGCCGCCATGTATCTTGCTGCCGCAGGTGTTGGTGAAATCACGCTGTACGATGATGATCACGTCGACCTCTCCAACCTGCAACGGCAGATTACTCACTACACTTCGGATATAGGGACGGATAAAGTAATTTCAACCCAGCAGACGTTAAATAAAATGAATCCTGAGGTGCGTGTTATTGCGCATAAACAGCGGCTAACGGGCGAAGTGCTTGAGCAGGCAGTCGCTAGCGCAGATGTGGTGCTGGATTGTTGTGATAACTTTACGACCCGTTTTGCGATTAATGCGGCCTGTGTGCGGCAAAAAACCCCACTGGTTTCCGGCGCCGCGATTCGTTTTGAAGGGCAGGTGGCGGTATTTACGCCGGGACAAAACAATAGTCCGTGTTACCAATGTTTATACAGTGACAGTGGCGAGGAATTACAAAACTGCGCGACCAACGGGGTGATCGCACCCATTACCGGCATTATCGGCAGTATTCAGGCATTGGAGGCGATGAAGTTGATTATACAGGTGGGTGATACGCTGGTAGGGCGGCTGTTATTGTTAGATGGCCTGAGTATGGAATGGCAAAGCATGCGCTTGAAGAGAAACCCCAGTTGTCCTTGTTGTGGCGGGCAGTGAGGATTTATGCGCGGTTTTCTGCGAAATGCTGAATTAAAAAGTCAACAAAGGTGCTGAGTTTTGCAGGTAAAAAGCGCCGTTGCAGGTAAGTTGCATAAATAGCCAGCGATGGGATGCGGTAGGGCTGTAATATCTCCACCAATTGCCCACGTTCCAGATAGTTTGCCACGGATATTTCTGGTGCTTGGGTAATGCCCATGCCTAAGCTGGCGGCTTGGCACAAGGCGCGGCCATTGTTAGAGGCAAAGTGCCAGTTGGGTTTAATTTTGGTTTCACCGCCTGCCACATTAAACAGCCAGAAATCTTTATGGGGCGTGCCGTTGTAATGCAAGCAGCGGTGATTATTCAGTTGCTCAATGTGTTGTGGTTCCCCGTGTTCGGCGAGATACGCGGGTGAGGCATAAGTACACAATTTGGTCAGCGCAATTTTCTTGGCAACCACGCCTAAATCCAGTGTGTCTGTCACTAATATAGACAGGTCATAATGACCGGCACTTAAGTTGACATGGCCATTATCCAAGGTCATCGAGATTTTAACCTCAGGGTATTCGCGTTGATACGCCTCTATAGCAGATACCATGTAGATGCCGCCAAAATCAATGGGTGCGTTGATTTTTAACGTGCCTTTAACGTGTCGGCCTAGTTGTGAGGTGTGCTCATCCAGCTCCGAGAAATCATCCAGTAATTGTTTGCCGCGGTGATAATAGCGCTCACCTGCCTCTGTCATGCTAATGTTGCGAGTGGTTCTATTCAATAACGCCACGCCTAGCGATTCTTCAAGATGTGCCATGTATTTACTGATCATCATGGCAGAGAGGTGTTTTTCGCGCGCGACCGCCGCAAATGAGCCTAGCTCAATAATGCGACAAAATACGTGAATGGTGGTTAATTTATCCATGTTAGTTCTGTGTTATAAACTTTAAGTTTACATTGTATAAATTTATAGCCGTATTTAAAACATAAGTTTATTAGAGTACACTCGATTGGCTTGGGAATATAACCCGCCTTTGGTTGTATTAGCGTTCAGTGTAGCCAAAGGTTGTTTTTACGCGACTAAAAATAATAATGAGAGAGGTGAAGTGCGATGAGTAAAATTTTAAATGAAGTATTAGCGGCAAACAGAGCCTATGCCAATGATTTCGGCGATAAAGGGTCGTTGCCGTTGCCTCCGGGTAGAAGCTTTGCGATTTTGACCTGTATGGATGCGCGTTTAGATCCTGCTAAATATGCCGGATTATCAGAAGGCGATGCGCATGTTATCCGTAATGCGGGTGGGCGTGCGAGTGATGACGCGATTCGTTCGCTGGTGATTTCGTATAAATTATTAGGCACGCGCGAGTGGTTTGTTATTCATCATACCAATTGCGGTATGGAGTTGTTTACGGATGACATTATGCGGGGCTTGTTAAACAGTAGCTTAAAAACGGCATCGATTGATGCTGACGGCTGGCATGATTGTTGTGAAGGGCATGGCTCGGCAGAAGGCAATTACATTGACTGGCTCACCATTAAAGAGCAAACCGCTAGTGTGCTGGAAGATGTTACACGTATTAAAAACCATCCATTAGTGCCGTCTGATATACCGGTTTATGGCTATATTTATGATTGCGCATCGGGTCGTTTGATTGAAGTACCTGCTGCCACCGAAGCCGGTCAAGTTAGCTGAAAACCATTTAGGCTTGCTCGCGTCTTAGGATGTGGGCAAGTCTTTCCGTCGTATCTGCTATTTTTCTATGCTGCTATTTTTCTACATTCTCCCTTATTTCCCCTGGATTGCTTAAGCTGTCTTGAGCGTTTGCGACCTGCAAAACCGTTCATCACAAAACGCCATTCTCGCCGTAAAGTCTTTGGCAATACTTGATAAGTATCCGTAATAAACTATTATTGATTTACTTAACCAGCATCACAAAGGATCTATTGCAGTATGAATGGGAACAATGCGTAGATTAACGATCAGCGTGGTTTTTCTTGTCCTGAGCGGTCAAGTAACGGCCAGTGATTTAAGTGTTGATGAATTAATTGACATGCCTATCGAAGAATTACTGCAAGTTGAGGTAATCAGTGCGGCGCGCTTGGGGCAAAAAGCCAGTCAATCGCCTTCGTCGTTGTCGGTACTCACTGCGAAAGACATCCGTACCTTTGGATGGCGTACACTGGCGGACTCGCTCAACGGTATGCGCGGGCTGTTTACCAGCAATGATCGATCTTACAGTTATCTTGGGGTGCGGGGCTTCATGCATCCTAACGACTATAATTCCCGCGTATTGTTCATGATTGATGGGCAACGCATGAACGAAAACATCTACGACGGTGGCTACATCGCACAAGAGTTTATGTTAGATATGGCGTTGGTCGAGCGTATTGAATACATTCCCGGATCAGGGGCGTCTATATACGGTGCTAATGCTTTTTCGGGGTTAATCAATGTTGTTACCAAAAAAGGTAGCGCCGTTAACGGTGCGCAACTGGCCGGTGAAGTGGGTAGCTTTGATACGTACAAAGTGCGCGCCAGTTACGGTAAGAAACTGCAAAACGGTACAGATATACTCGTGTCAGCCTCGCATTACGACAGTGCGGGCGTTAAAAATCTCTATTTTTCAGCGTTTGACAATCCGGCGACTAACAATGGTATTGCCCATAATATGGATGCAGAACGTGCAGACCGCTTGTTTGCTCGGATTGAGTTTGAAGGTTTCACGCTGACGGGCGGCTATGTTGATCGCTTTAAACGGGTGCCGACGGCAGGTTTTGGGGGTATTTTCAATGATGCCAGTTATTACGCCCGTGATCAGCAGTTTTTCGGTAACCTTAAGTACCAGACATCGCTTAGCGATAAAACGGCATTGCGAGTGAAAGGCGCTTATCAGGGCTATGAATACAATGCTGAAGAACCATTTGATTATAATGGCCGGGTTATTAATAAAGATTTGGCCAGTGGGCGCTGGTGGAATGGTGAAGTACAGCTAACCAATACCACTTTTGAGCATCATCGCTTGATGCTGGGTGTGGAGCATCAATATGATCAGCGTCAATATGCGCGCAATTTTGATGTAGATCCGTTTTTGGTTTATAACAACACTAATTTTAGCGGTCACCGAGTTGAACTCTATGCGCAAGATGATATACAGCTTCTTGATGATTTAATTTTTAGCGCGGGTTTGCGGCTGGACTATCATCACATGCTGCGCCATTTACAACTCAATCCTCGGCTGGGCTTGATTTGGAGTCCCTTGGATAATACCCGCTTTAAGTTACTGTACAGCTCTTCCTTTCGTGCGCCCAATGTTTGGGAGCAAGGATACAGTATTGGTACGTCTACTATCAGTAATCATGAAGAACACATTAAAAGCTATGAGGGCATTGTCGAATGGGATGTGGCGTCCGGTCTGAAATTAATGGGCAACGTGTTTTATAACGATATGTCGCAGATTTTAGAACGAAATAACGCGGCAAGTTCTGAGGTCGAGGGGGCATTTCTTAATAGTGGTCATTATTATGCGCTGGGGGCTGAACTGGAAACCGAAAAGCGTTGGAGTAATGGACGCTTGTTGAAAGCTTCTTACACGTATAGTCGTCTGACGAATGAAATCGACGGTGGCTGGGCAAATGCTTCGCCACAGAATCTCTTTAAAGTGCATTACGCCGAACCGTTGTTTGATAATTTTGCGACAGTGGGTGTGGAAAATATTTACATTGGGGATCGTAAGGCGCTACAAGGCGGTTTAGCCAATGCCTATAATCTGGTTAACCTTAATCTTAGTTCCGATCATATCTCGCGTGGTCTGGACATATCGTTTGGTGTGTACAATCTGTTCGACACCCACTATCAACTGTTGGGTGGTACGGGGACTGCTGACATTGCACAAAATATTTTGCCGATGAACGGACGTGAATTACGCTTGAAAATACAAATTACGTATTAGTTTGAATTGTTCAGTCACCCCTAACGCTTAACATTAAGCATTAGGGGTGGGCGGGTGATTAGCGTAAGGTGATTGTTCTTTCTTCGGCTGCGGCGTTTAACGCCGCAACGATAATCTTGCAATTACTTTTAGCATCGTCTAATGATAGCAGTGGCGCGTTACCATTGAGTACACAATCACTAAAATGCTCAATTTCCAAGTTGAAGTGATTGCTGGCAGGTAAATGCTCTTCGCCTGTTTGACCCGCTTCATTCCACCAAGAGATGATAGGGATATCACCGGGTAATTGCCAAACGGTATGGCATTTGATGCCGCCCGTCGTGCCGATGATTTCATATTCACAGCGTCTGGCGCGCTCAAAACTGAAATCGAAATGCGCGAATTTCCCCTCGCCAAAATCAAGGATGCCGCTGGTGGTTATGTCTGCGCCGCTCGCAACATAATGGGCTCTTGCGGTGACGGTAATGGGGTCGGTATCAAAAAATAATCTGGCGGAATGGATAGCGTAACAGCCAATATCCCACATCGCACCACCACCGCGTGCAACACTTTCCGCCAAGCGATAAATACGCGCCGGACGCATCATAAAGGAATAGCTGCTACGCACGCTACGTATTTCGCCGATAGTACCCGCTCGAATTAATTCCAGTACCCTAGCGTGCTGCGGGTGGAAGCGGTACATAAATCCCTCCATGACCGTAACCTTATGCTGCTCGGCGGCTATTTTAATGGCATCTATGTCGGCCACGTTGAGCGCCATCGGTTTTTCGCACAAAACGTGTTTGCCGTGTGCAATGGCGCGTAGCGTCCATTCGGCATGTTCATGATTAGCCATTGGGCAATACACCGCGTCAATCCCTGGGTCAGAAAGTAACGCGTCCAGATTGTCATAGCATCGGACATTTTGTTGTTGTGGTGCATATTTCGCCAGTGTTTCTGCGGCAGCACCCGGACGACGGCTGGCAATCGCCACTAATTCGGCATTTTTGGCCGCAACAATGGCGGGCAGTAAGCGTTCATTAATGCGTGCCGCCCCTAATATGCCCCAGCGGAGTGTTGATGGGCTATTCATAAAATATTTCCTTAACGTGTGTAGTGGTTAATGATAGCGGCAGAGGCTGCTTGATCAGGTTAAAATAATAGTCTTTTTGCTTCTAAATTTAAAACGTATGGTAAACCGATCTGTGATGGTTAGGAATTAAATGCTGCTGAATGTGGCTAAATGCCGTGCTTTGTCGCCTCTACAGCTGGGTGTGATTGATGTCTGGTCTGCCGATTTACGACAGCTAGTGGTTGATCACGCCGATTGTTATGCGCTGTTGGATACGCCTGAACGAGAGACCGTCGCGCGCTTAAAGTTTCAATCGCTTCGTGATCGGTACTTGGCAACACACGGTATTTTAAGATCGCTGCTGAGTAGCTATGTGCAGATGCCGCCCGCGAGTCTGGTTATTCATCGAACCCTGCATGGCAAGCCTTTTTTGGTTGATTATCCGACGCTCAGTTTTAATATGTCGCATTCCGCGACAAAGCTCTTGATTGCAGTTACCGAAGCTGTGCCGTTAGGGATTGATGTGGAAGACATTAAGCCGAGGACACACACCGCCGGATTAGTGGCGAGGTGCTTTGCGCCAGAAGAGCAGGCTTATTGGCATGCCTTATCTGAGGCAGAAAAAATGCGTGGTTTTTTTAGTTTTTGGACACGTAAAGAAGCGTTTGTAAAAGCGGAGGGGCAGGGTATTTCGTTGGGATTAGAGCACTGTGTTATTGATCCTATTGATCCCACGCGTTTTTTGCGTATTCCAATTGCGTGTGATTCGGCTAATGCCTGGCGAATAATGGATGTAGAGGTTGGCGTGGAAAGCTGTGCGGCAGTGGTAGCAAAACTTGGCACGTTTAAGGTAAATACTTTTTTAATCAGTGATTATTTAAAGCGGCTTTGCTAAAAAGTATCAGAAACCCAGTTCATAAATTAAGCGGCTTGATAGATACACGATAAATAATGCGCCGAGCGTATACGTTATAAAGCGGAGTGGCTGCTGTCGCAAGCTAGCGAGAAAGGTTGGTGTGTCGCCAGATTGTTGTTTGAGCAAATACTCTTGCCGCTGGGTTATAAAGCGCTGTTGCTGGTATTGTGTCAGGAGTTGTTGTGCTAGTGTGAGGTTGTCATCGTTCGCTAGCCATATAGCGGGCATGGAAACACCCCAGTTACCCGCGGATGTTTCGTAAAAATCGATGTTGTGCTCATCAAGCAGGGCGCGTATTTCCTCCGCTTCATCGTCGGGTACTTGTCTAAGTGAAAAAAGTAAAGTGGGCATCGGCGCATGAGAAGAAAATAAACCTTAATTTTACCATAATGGTTTTAATCGAGTGGGTGTATCGACGGATGGAAAAATACGGCATATGCGGCATATGACACAGGGTTGGTGTGTTATTTAACACAGTTTTTTAGGGCATTTAATGGCCTGGCGTATGATTTCCTTTTATTACAATCAGTTGCTTTTTGGCGTTATTCTTGCTGCTATTGTAGGTAGATTGTTTTTTGTTTATCGCATAAATGAGGGGCTATTAATGGCGCAAGTAATAGAAGAAACGGTTTCGCCGGTTAATCGTAATGGCTATTTATTATTAGGTGCAGGGTTGGCGGTGGCATCGATGATTGTTATTCCTGCGCTTGCGATGCGTATTGTCTTGATGAAGGCATCAAGCCGCGCGACAGCGGTCGCGTGTCGTGTTCCTGTGTGTGATAGTTCAGACATTACTTGCCAGTAGCTTGCTAGCTAGATAAGGTATTTTTTGTTTAAAATACGCTAAGTTTACTGGTTTTGTTAGAATGGAATTTATTTGAGGGGCTGCTGTCGAATATGAGTGATGATAAGAAAAGTTGTGATCTTTGCGGGCTAACGATTGAATTGTTGGGTTTTGACTTAAAAACCAAGCAAGGCGATGTGCATTTTTGTTGCGAAGGCTGCAAAGGTATTTATCAAATGCTGAATGAAGATGACGTTATAGACAATAATGAAATCGTATCGGGGAGCAGTCGTGAAAAATAAAGCGGGTCATCAGATAAATCAAGGTGAATCATTTTCCAAACAAATCGCAAAAGGCACGTTGGTGTCGGCGACCTTAGAAGTAGGTGGGCAGGTTATGAGTAAATTAGTGAAGTATCCGGCTGTTGTTTTTGGTATGGGTGTTGTCGCAGGGTATTTTGTGTATAAATATCGCAAAGAAATTATTTCCAGTACCAATAAAGCGGTAGATGCGGGTAAGGATTTTGTTTTACAACAAAAAGAAAATTTGGAAGACATCGTTGCTGAAGCCGCAGAAGAATAAGTCAGCAGGCACTGAGTTAATGGGTACTGCGTAGCGTTTAAACGGTTTCGCTTAAATGAATTCCAGGTTGCAGGGTCTTTTGGATGGCTCTTCTAAACGGTTGTTTTATTGCTGACGGATGTAAAGTTTATTTATGGCTATTCAGAAAGAATTTGTCGTACGTTATCGTGCCGTGGGGCATGTCCGATTTCAAGTTCCAGCACACGTCTGTACGCCATCCGTGGCAGCGGCAATTGAAAAGGGTATTGCTGCTATAGCAGGTGTTTCCAGTGTGCGCTGTTTTAGCCCGCAGCGTAAATTGTCGATTCGTTTTGATGAGCGTGTCTGTAGTTTTAAGCAATTAGCTACGCAGATGGTGGCTTTATTAGCGATGCTGGAGCGGCAAGGTGGCTTAGTTGAGAAGGTAACGCCAACTAGCGTGTTAAGCCCTCAGTTGTTGGCGAAAGTAGGCGATAGATTTAAAAATTTAAAAGCCAGTCGGTGGGTCAAAGGCAAATACAGTGATGCGAAAGAAACGGTACAGGCCGCTAAAGTGATCACGAAACTTGGCATGAAACGTCCGGGCAACTTTGTACAAGACCCGGAAAAAGCCGTTATCGATTTTCTAAATGATATTTTAGTCTTGTATTTAATCAAAATGCATTGGAAGCATGTGGTCAAGTTATGGCTTCCAAATCCCTTCAAGTACCGTTATGAATGGTTGACGGTATTTTATCTGTTTTACTTATTGATGCGCTCGCGTAAGCCTGTGCAATAGCCTGCATTCACGCCAAGTTTAAGCGCTAACAAGGCGACTTCCTGAGTTTTTTCTGTAACGATTGTTATAAACAAACGCCCCACGGTTAAACTTAAACTCATCAAACAAAAACGCGGTACGGTCATCATGAATACAGAAACGCCACAATACAAAAATTTTCAGTTGCTGCATCAACTAAATGCGCGGGTTAGGATTAGTGCTCCGATGTTAAAAAATGATTCGGAACGCGCCTATATTCTGGAAATTTTATTAAAAAAACGCCCTGAAATTAAACAAGTTCGTTCTGTTTTTGCGATTGGTTCCGTGGTGATTCACTTTGATCACGAAGCGTTGCCCAAGAAAAACTTGCTACAGATGCTTGATGCGGTGCTGGGCAATATTGCTAAAAAGCCATCCGCTAAAGAGCGTGAGACACCAAAGGCAGTATTTGAAGAAGAGGCTGTTCAAACCGTTGAATTAGCGGTTGAAGGTATGACCTGTGCTTCTTGTGCGTTATTGCTGGAGATGGTTTTAAAGCGTGACCCTAAAGTGCAGCAGGCCAGTGTTAATTTTGGTACCGAAACACTGAGCGTACAAGGGATGTTAAGTAAAGCCGCCGTGTGTGCCAAAGTGGCTGGTTTAGGTTATCAAGCGGTTTCTATTGATACCTTGGCGCAGCGCAAGGCTCTCATTGAAAAAGAAAAAATACGCATTGATGCTGCGCGTAGTCGCTTTGTTTGGGCCGGGGCATTAAGTTTGCCCGTGGTTGCCGTGGGTATGGCTATGCCCAGCGCGCGGTGGTTGCATGGCTTGCAATTTTTATTGACCACGCCGGTGGTTTTCTGGTCTGGACGGCAGTTTTTTAGTAAAGCGTGGCGCTTGGCGAAGCAGCGTGCCGCGAATATGGATACCTTGATTGCGCTAGGCGTCGGCTCCGCCTATGGCTATAGTTTGTCGGTTTTATTGAAACGTCGTGGGCATCTCTACTTCGAAGCGGCAGCGGCTATCATTACCTTTGTGCTGTTGGGGCGCTATTTAGAAGAGCGCGCCAAGGGTCAAGCGGGTGCGGCCATTCGTAAATTGGTGGATTTACAACCGCAAATGGCGACAGTGATTCGTGAAGGTGTTGAGCTGGTTGTGGATGTCGATGCGGTAATAGTGGGCGATATTTTACTGATTCGACCCGGCGAAAAAATTCCGACGGATGGCGTGGTGGTTTGGGGCGTCTCGACGGTTGATGAGTCAATGGTAACGGGTGAAAGTTTACCGGTGGTGAAGGAAATTAATCACACGGTGATCGGTGGTTGTGTGAACGGTAATGGCTTGTTACGTATAAAAGCAACGGCGGTGGGTATGGATACGGTACTTGCAGGTATTGTGCATATGGTTGAGCAAGCGCAGGCTACCAAGTTACCTATTCAGAAACAGGTGGATAAAATTTCTGCCGTATTTGTCCCTGCCGTGATGGGCGTTTCTGTATTAACTATGGCGGGCTGGATGCTGGCTGGCGCTCCCTTTGCGTTTGCGTTTGGAAATGCTATTACGGTGTTGCTGATTGCGTGTCCCTGTGCGTTAGGCTTAGCTACCCCCGCCGCGATCATGGTGGGTACAGGGCAGGCGGCTAGTCGAGGGGTTTATATTCGGAATGGTGAAAGCCTCGAAATGGCGGCCAAGTTAAATGTAATTGTGTTTGATAAAACCGGCACGATTACCGAGGGTAAGCCTAAAGTCAGTGATTTGTTTACGTTGTCCGCTTTCAGTGATGCGGATATTAGTCAATTGGCGGCCTCAGCGGAACATGGTTCCGAGCACTTTTTGGGCAAGGCCATTGTTGCTTACGCGCGCGAGCAGAAACTTGAGTTAAAGGAATGTACACATTTTAGCAGTGAAACCGGACGGGGCATTATTGCCGATGTTGCGGGGAAAAGAATACATTTAGGCAATCAAGCGTGGCTGCAAGAGCATGCTATTGTCGCGGATGATTTAACCGAAACAGCGGCCGATTTTTCTTCGCAAGGTAAAACGGCGGTGTTTATGGCGATTGATAACGCGGCTGTAGCCGTATTCGGTATTGCTGATAAGCCTCGCCCACAAGCCATACAAGCGATACAGCATTTGCACGCATTGGGCATTGAAACCTTGATGGTGACCGGAGATACAGAGAATACTGCGCGGTATATTGCGGCGCAAGTAGGTATTGATACGGTTATTGCTAATGCCAAGCCGGAACAGAAGCTGGCTATTATTAAACAATTTCAGGCACGGGGGCAGTTTGTGGGCATGATTGGTGATGGCATTAACGATGCGCCTGCGTTGGCAGCAGCGAACGTCGGTTTTGCTATTGGTAGCGGTACGGATATTGCCATCGAATCGGCTGACTTGACGCTGGTTAAAGGCGATATTAGCAAAGTGACGGAAACCATTCAGCTGAGCACGGATACGATCCGCATTATTAAGCAGAATTTATTTTGGGCATTTGGGTATAACACCATTGCCATTCCGGTCGCCGCCATGGGGCGATTAAATCCCATGATTGCATCCTTGGCTATGGCGCTGAGCTCGGTTTCGGTGATTGTTAATTCATTGCGCTTAAGCAATCATCAGGATGAATGATATGGATCACAGCATGATGGATCATTCGACGATGGATCACGGTAGTATGCTCGGTATGGCAGACGTTGCTGGCGCAGCAGGCGGCTTTGATTATACCTTGGCGTTTATCGCTGGATTTTTAGGCAGTGGGCATTGTTTAGGTATGTGTGGTGCGTTGGTGTCCGGTTACTTTATGAACTCTGGCGTTAATCGTTCCTATTGGCCGTATCTCATCTATCAGTTAGCCAGAATTTCAGTCTATACCTGTGTTGGTTTTGCGGCGGCGGCATTGGGCGTGGTGCTGGTATCGAGTGGGCTGTTTGGTAAGGTTCAAAGTTTTTTACAAATGTTTATCGGTATGACCGTGGTGGTGCTTGCCTTGGGTATTTTAGGCTGGATACCTCTGCAAGGCTCTATCCGTTTGCTGCCGATGAATCTGTTGCGTAAAGGCTATGCCAGTTCTCGTACTAAAGGGCCGGTGGTCGGGGCTATGCTGGCGGGTTTTTTAAATGGTTTAATGCCGTGTCCGTTGACGTTTGCCATGGCGGTTAAAGCCACCTCTGCGGCGAGTATTTATGAAGGCGGTTTGTTAATGCTGGTCTTTGGTGCGGGAACGTTACCGATGATGCTGTTTGTCAGCTTGGCGTTTGGTAAAATGAGTGCGCATTTTCGCGGCTTAATGTTGAAGGCCGCCGCTTTAATCATGGCGTATATGGGGGCAAATACCTTTTATCGTGGTTTAAGTTTTTATACCGACGCTAACTTTAAACACCATAATTTTTGGCATATGTTAAAAGAGCAACTGGATAGTTGGATTATTTTTCTTAATGAAATTATTGTCTATTTTTCCGGCTTGATTGCGGCTATTCAAGGTATGTAGGTAGAGGTAGTTATGCAACAAGATGATTTAGTTGCGCTTACCCGTGCTGCGCAACGCTTAGAAACTGTTGATTTAGCAACACATTTAAGCCAGTTGATTGGCATGCCCATCGAAAAAGCCATGGCGGCGTTTCCGGGGCATTGGTCAACGATTGTCGCGCGCGTTACACAAGCGGCGCTTAGTAAAGCGTTAAAGGGGGCGTTATGGACAATGACGGCAAAAAAACGCAAGCCGACCAATAAAATGCACAAGCTGCTGGCTGGATTGAGTGGCGCGGTAGGCGGTTCATTTGGCATTATGGCATTGGCTATTGAATTGCCTATCTCTGCTACTATCATGTTACGGTCGATTGCGGACATTGCACGTCATGAAGGTGAAGATCTTGCATCGCTGGAAGCAAAGTTGGAGTGTTTAACGGTGTTTGCATTAAGCGGTGGCTCGGCAACCGCAGAAAGTGCCGATACCAGTTATTATGCGGCGCGTTCTTTTTTGGCGAAGGCGTTGAACGACACCACCAGTCATATCGCTGCGCAAGGGTTTTCAAAAGAAGGTGCGCCAGCGTTGGTCAAGTTAATTAACGCAGTTGCGACGCGGTTTAGTATTCCGGTCTCTGAAAAAGTGATGGTTCAGGCATTGCCAGCGGTTGGGGCTTTAGGGGGTGCGGCGGTAAATGTGTTATTTATAGAACATTTTCAGCAAATGGCGAAAGCGCATTTTACCGTGCGTCGCTTGGAGCGGCAGTATGGCAAGCCGTTAATCGCGGCGCGGTATAGTGCGATAGTGAAAGCGAACAGCCAGTCGACAAGTAAAGTGTGGAATTCTTTATATTGGTTAACCGATGATGTAATAACGCATGAGGCGCAAGTGGATAAAAAGAGTACGCGCTCAGGAACAGTGGGGCAGGGTATAGTTGCTGATAGAATAGATAGGGATAGTAAGCGCAGATGAGTGAACAACGGTTTGTTGAATTAGAAATTAAAGTAGCGTATCAAGAAGATTTAACACAAGCTCTTAATCAGATAGTGAGTGTGCAGCAGCGGCAGATTGACCGCTTGGAAGCTACGTGTAAGCTGTTGCATGAGCGACTTAAAAGTTTGCAAGATATGGGGCATGAGGCTGATGGGGATGAAACACCCCCCCATTACTAAAAAATTATAGGGGCTGTAGCGCAGTGCAGGCGTGGTGTGGCGTAGTTTTAAGCTAAAATTTTATGTACTTAAGTGTTGGTTTTATATAAACTAAGCAGATTGCTAGGTCTTTTTAAGATGAATGATAGGGTTGCTGCCTATAAATTGAGTGGTACATTTTACACGTAGAAATACGGTGTTAAACGTGTCGGTTTAGGGTAGTAGCGGATGTTGTTGTGGTTCCAGATTGTTGTGTTGTTCTGATGTCCTCGATTTTTCAATCTATCGCTGTTGAAAAATAAAAATTCATACCCATCTCTTTTCTAATAACCTGTGCTAGGTTTTTTCTTGTGTGTTGTGCAATTATTTAAACAGGCATTTCAATAAATGAGTGATTTTATTCCCGGTCAACGCTGGATTAGTAATACTGAATCAGAGCTTGGCTTAGGTCTGGTTTTAGACGTTGAGTTTAATCGTGTCAGCATGTTGTTTTTAGCGTGTGGCGAAAAACGCCTGTATGCAGCGGATAATGCGCCTTTAACGCGCGTTAGGTTCGTAGAGGGCGATGCGATTGAGTCTGCTGAAGGTGAGCAATTACTGGTGCAGGAGGTCATTGAGCAATCTGGTTTGCTGACCTATCGCTGTGTTGATGGTAAAGGTAATTCTTTGCAATTGGAAGAGATGGAGTTAAACCATCATATTCAATTTAATAAACCGTATGATCGGCTGTTTGCAGGACAAATGGATCCTGATGCTTGGTTTTTATTACGTTACGAAACATGGCGGCGCTTACAGCAGCATCAGCAGGCGGCCTTTAAAGGCTTGCAAGGTGGACGTACCTCATTATTGGCGCATCAGTTGTTTATCGCGCATGAAGCCGCTAACCGCTTAGCCCCCAGAATTATGTTGGCCGATGAAGTCGGCTTGGGTAAAACCATTGAGGCAGGATTGATTCTGCATTATCGGTTGCTGCATGGCTTAAGTCGGCGGGTGCTGATTATTGTGCCAGAGAGTTTATTGCATCAATGGCTGGTTGAAATGTTACGCCGCTTTAATCTGCGTTTTAGTGTATTTGATGAAGAGCGTTGCATCGAGTCATATGATGAAAACCCTTTTATGTCTGAGCAGCTAATACTGTGCAGCCAGAATTTTTTTGAGCGTTATCCGCAACGTCAGGAACAAGCATTACAAGCCGATTGGGATATGGTGGTCGTTGATGAAGCGCATCATCTTGAATGGAGCGAACAATCACCCAGTGTCGGCTACCAGTTTGTAGAGCAGCTGGGTATGTTGACGCCAGGGTTGATCTTATTAACAGCAACCCCTGAGCAATTAGGTAAAGAAAGCCATTTTGCGCGTTTAAGATTACTTGATCCCGATCGCTTTTACAGTTTTCAAGCCTTTTTAGACGAAGAGCAACAGTTCGAGCCAGTGGCCGAAGTGGCTAAATCCTTGTTGGCGGGTCATGACTTGGACAGTAAGGCGCAAGCGGCTTTAAAAAACTTACTGAAAGATGACAATGTCGGTGTCTTGCTGGCGAAGATTAATGATGTTGAAGAAGCGGCGGCTGCACGGGAATCGTTACTGCAAGTATTGTTAGACCATCATGGTACAGGGCGTATTTTATTCCGTAATTCTCGGCATACTGTACAGGGCTTCCCTGAGCGTGAGTGTTACGGGTATCCTTTAACGGGTAAAGCCAGTAATGATGTTGAAAACGATCCGCGTTTTGTCTGGTTGGTGGATAAATTAAAACAGCTCAAAAAACAGAAAGTGCTGTTAATTTGTCAGCAAGCTGAGTTAGCGATTGCGTTAGAGCAGGCGCTAAAAAATCGTGTGGGTGTTCCCGCAGCAGTTTTTCATGAGGGCATGAGTATTATTGAGCGGGATCGTGCTGCCGCGTATTTCGCGGATCATGAAGGTTCGGCGCGATTATTGATCTGTTCTGAAATTGGCAGTGAAGGCCGTAATTTTCAGTTTGTACAGCATCTGATTTTATTTGATTTACCCAGCAATCCTGATTTACTGCAACAACGTATTGGACGCTTGGATCGTATTGGGCAGCAAAATATTATCCAAATTCATGTGCCGTATATTCAGAATACCGCACAGCAGGTATTGTTCCGCTGGTATCACGAAGGTATGAACGCATTTAGGGTTAACTGTTCGGGGGCGCAGCGCGTCGCAGATGAGCAGAAAGACGTGTTAGCCAAAATGTTACAAAGCACCGATACTAAAAAAATTAATGATTTTGTAGCGCGCACGCACGAGCTAAGTGCCACCATTGAAGCGCAAATGCATCAAGGTCGTGATCAGTTATTGGAGATGAATTCTTGCCGTGTTGACATCGCGGACACGTTAATTGCACAAATTGAACAAGATGAGCAAGCCGCGACGCTTTGGCCTTATTTTGAAGGTTTGCTAGATTGTTATGGTGTTGATGTCGAGTACCATTCGCCGGATTGTCATATTCTTTGCCCCAGTGAGCATTTGCGTATCGCGCATTTTCCCATGCTCACAGAGGATGGTATGACGGTTACGGTTAAGCGTGACATTGCACTGGTGCGAGAAGATATGCAGTTTCTTACGCAAGAGCATCCTATGGTGACGGCAGCAATGGATCTGGTGTTGTCGAGCGATACCGGTAATGCTGCCGTTTCTGCGGTGACACATTCACAATTGCAGGAAGGGCAGTTTTTATTGGAATTGTTGTTTATTGTGGAATGCAGTGCGCCTGATGAATTACAAATTAGTCGCTTTTTGCCGCACACACCAATACGTGTTCTTATCGATCAGAACTTGCGTGATCTGACAGCAACAATTAGTCACGAGAGTTTAATTACCACTGGCGACAGTTTTGAGGGGCATCAGGTCAGTGCCTTTTTAAATACTCAGCGCGGGCAAATTACCAAAATGCTGGAGTTGGCGCGTCAAAAAGCAAAAGCAGAAATGGAAGGCGTAACCCTGCAAGCCAATAAAATTATGTTGGATACGTTGGGCACCGAGATCAAACGTTTAGCGCGCCTTAAAAAGGTTAATTCAAGCATAAAAGAAGACGAAATCGAGCAGTTGAAAGACGTTGTACGCTTGTCTTACAGCAATATTCAGGATGCTCAGATTCGATTGGATGCCGTGCGCTTTATAGTGACCAGTTAGTTTTAGATTATAACGCGGTAAGGTATAAGCATTTGGCGGTGCGCGAGAGCGTAATCCGCCAAATGTTGCGCCACATGCAGTGCAATTCGCTTTTGCGCTCTACGCGAGTTCCCCCCTTCTCCTTGTACCTTTCCCTAAAGCAGATACACTGAGTTTTCTTTAAGCGATCAACACTCTAAGGATATTATGTCTTTTACTCAATTCGGCTTGTCGGCCGAAATCTTGCAGGCGGTTACTGAACAGGGTTATAAAACCCCAACGCCTATTCAACAACAAGCCATTCCTGTGGTTATGTCCGGGCGGGATATATTAGCGGGTGCACAAACGGGGACGGGTAAAACCGCCAGTTTCACCTTACCTTTATTGCAATTGTTGCAAGATGCGCCCAGTAACCAGCGCCCACGCCCGATCCGGTGCCTCGTTTTAGTACCGACACGCGAATTAGCGTTGCAAGTGTATGAAAGCATTAGAACCTATGGTAAACATTTGCCGTTGTTTGCAGAAGCTATTTATGGTGGGGTAAGTATTACCAATCAAATCCGTAATCTTCGCCGTGGTTGTGACATCGTTGTCGCAACGCCCGGACGTTTGCTGGATCACGTACAACAAAGAACCATCGACCTGTCGCACGTAAAAATATTGGTATTGGATGAAGCTGACCGTATGTTAGATATGGGCTTTATTCAGGACATCCGTAAAGTGATCGCGTTGATTCCAAGGCAGCGGCAAACCTTGTTATTTTCAGCGACTTTTTCACCGGAAATAAAAACCCTTGCCGGGCAGTTGCTCAATAATCCTGCCTTGGTAGAGGTTGCGCGCAGCAATGCCACCGTGGAAGCGATTACCCAGCGTTTATACCCCATTAAGCGCGAATATAAACGTGAATTATTATCTTACTTAATTGGTAATGGTAACTGGCAGCAAGTCTTGATTTTTGTAAGGACTAAACACGGTGCTGATCGTCTGGCTAAGCAATTAGCGCTTGATGGCATTCGCACGGCAGCGTTGCATGGAGATAAAAGTCAAGGTGCGCGTGTTAAGGCGTTAGAAATGTTTAAAAACGGTAAAGTGACCGCCTTGGTTGCAACCGACATCGCTGCGCGGGGATTAGATATTGATCAGCTGCCGCATGTGGTTAATTATGATTTACCCGCAGTAGCAGAAGATTATGTTCACCGTATTGGTCGTACGGGTCGCGCAGGCGCAACGGGGGAAGCAATTTCCTTAGTTTCTTCAGATGAAGCGAAATTATTGCAGGCGATTGAGAAATTACTGAAGATGCCTATTCCACGCGTGGTTAGTACTGGCTATGAAGCGGAGTCCTTAGCTATTGGGGATATGCCCAAAAAGGCCGCAGCGACAGTGGTCAATAAGCCTAAATCCAAACAGTATGAGCAACGGACTAATCCGCACGCGCCTGCTGGTCGTCGTCATGGCTCGTCTGATACAAGATCAAGAAGTTCTGCAAAGCGTTAAGCTGCTTTTTAGCAGCGGATAGTCATTAGATCGCACACCTCCCCTTTTGACGAACGAGTCAAAAGGGGAGGGTTGTTTTTCATACAAACCCCGATAAACATCCCCTGCTCATACGCTGAGCAATTCTGCTGGATACCTTAGCAAAGCTAAAAAGTTAGCCGGCTGCTTTTAAGGTTGCTTTGCTGGGTATGATTACCAGTAATCTGTAGCACATATACTTTCCAGCCGATCTTGATCCTGTTGTTGTTGATGATGATTGATCGAGAAAGTGCAGAATATTATTTCTCCTTAGAAAGACAAAAAAAATTATTTGAACTATAGTTATCATTTGCACAGAGGTTTTGGTTCTGCCTCTACGTTATGATGAAAGGTATCTTTGTGGCAACTATTTTGATCGTTGATGATACACCAGTAAATCTCTCTTTACTTAGTGAGCTGTTGCAGCCCTTGTATCAGGTGCGTGCCGCAAGTTCTGGTGCGCGAGCACTACAGGTGGCGTTGAGTGAGCCGCGGCCGGATCTTATCCTGCTGGATGTGATGATGCCGGAGATGGACGGTTATGAAGTGATTAAGCGTTTGCAAGCAGATATTCGTACAGCCAATATTCCGGTTATTTTTGTGACCGCATTAGAAAGCAGTGTTGATGAAGAATATGGGCTGGCGCTGGGTGCGGTGGACTATATTAGTAAACCGATCAAGCCTTCCATTGTATTAGCGAGGGTCAAGGCGCACATTGAGCTTAAGACTGCTCGTGATTGGCTTTCAGATCGGAATGTCGTTTTGGAAGCTGAAGTAGCCCGCCGAATGGCAGATAATCAACGTATTCAAGATATTAGTATTCTTGCACTTGCGCATCTTGCTGAAATACGCGATCCTGAAACGGGTAATCATTTACGCCGGACGCAAGGCTACATTGCTACGTTATGTCAGCATCTAAAAACACATTCTCGCTTTAGCGATTTCTTAAGCCCACTCACGATTCAAGCGTTGGTTAAATCTGCACCGTTGCATGATATTGGCAAGGTTGGCATTCCAGATTACATTTTGCTGAAGCCTGGAAAATTAACGTCCGAAGAAATGGATATTATGAAAACGCACAGTCGCCTCGGTTACTATGCGATTGAACAAGCGGAGGCTGAGGCTGAGTGTCCGGTTGAGTTTTTGCATATTGCGAAAGATATTGCGCATTATCATCATGAAAAATGGGACGGGTCAGGTTATCCAGAAGGATTGGTTGGTGATGCTATTCCCACGTCAGCCCGCTTGATGGCGCTCGCCGATGTTTTTGATGCGTTGATTTCTCAGCGTGTTTATAAGCCGCCTTTTTCGCTGGAAAAAGCAGTGGGTATTATTCTTGATGGTCGCGGGAGTCATTTTGACCCTGATATTGTGGACGCCTTTCAAGCTACACTGCCTGAATTCTCGGCGATTGCGGCCCGTTATGCCGATACTGAGGAGGCTGTTAGTGCCAAGGTTGAACAGCTAAAAGGCTGTTTAGTGGGTTAGGGAAAATTTTTTTTCTGTGCGTTACATGGCTACTGTTCAACCAATCAGATTGCGCGCTTAGACATGACTCTTTAATCGTTTGTGAGGGTGTACTGTTGCGCCTGTTATACGTCGATTAAGCTCGACAAATAAATGGTTTGACGCTTTCTGCGCCTTAAGTGGCTGATTTGCCATCATACATTCCTTAATCGGTCACTTAAGATCGTAACAAAATAATAGCGAGACTGGAAAGCAGATGGCTATGCACTCACGTTTTCATCACCCACTGCGCGTGGTATTCCTGGTTTTTCTCTGTGCCATCTTGGTTGGTGTTGCTATGGTGTGGCTGCTGTCTATTGTCCACGACAATGGCAGTGGCTATTCATTAACGCCTTGGTTAAAGGCGATACAAATTCTGTCGTTTAGTGCATTAGTGGCTTACCTAACGAAACTGTTACTGGATATGCAGCGTAAGCAACAGCAACTTGAAACACAGATTGCCGCCCGTACCCACGATATTCTTATCGCGCGAAACAATCTTGATGCCACGTTAAAAGCTATCCCGGATTTTTTATTCGAGCTTGGTTTGGATGGGCGCTATTACCATTATCATTCCCCGCATAGCGACGCGTTTCCCGTACCGCTAAAAGCATTACAGGGGCAGACCGTATTGGACGTGCTTACGCCAGCGGCCGCGGCGGTGGTCATGTCTGCATTGCGAGAGGCGCACGAAAGCGGTCATTCTCATGGCAAGCATTTTGAGCTGGAGCTGCCGCACGGTAAGGCTTGGTTTGAGCTTTCTGTTGCCAGAAAAGTCACGGCTGTTGAGACGGATCCGCGATTTATTGTTTTGTCGCGTGATATTACTGAGCGGCGATTGGAGGCTAAGCGACTGGCAGATAGCGAGTTGCAATTACGTACCATTATTGAAAATGAGCCGGAGTGCGTAAAACTGTTGGCTCGTGATGGAACCTTATTGCAAATGAACCGTTCTGGACTGGATTTAATTGAAGCGGATACGTTAGAGCAGGTCATGGGAGCGCAAGTTTCTACGCTTGTCGATGCCGTTTATCGTGACGATTTTAATGCATTGACTGAGCGGGTATTTAGAGGCGAGTCTGGTGAGCTGGAGTTTGAAATTCATAGTCTCAAGGGAACACATCGCTGGCTCGATTCCCATGTGACGCCTTTACGGGATGTACAGGGGAATATCACTGCTGCGTTAAGTGTTACCCGTGATATTACCGAGCGTAAGCGCGCTGAAAAGGCGCTGGCAGAGTCAGGGCGTTTATTGCAAACCATTATTAATACGTCGCCTTTGCGCATTTTTTGGAAAGATAAGAATTTGCATTATCTGGGTTGCAATCCCGCTTTCGTTTACGATGCGGGTATCTCGCATCCTGATGCGTTGATTGGTAAAGATGATAAGCAATTGGGTTGGGCGTCAATAGCGCCGCTACAACACGCCGAAGATCAAAGCATTCTGGATACCGGTATTCCTTTGCTTTCTTATGATCAGTTGCAAGTGGCCGTGAACGGTGATCCCGTGTG
This sequence comes from Methylococcales bacterium, assembly GCA_026398935.1. Lineage (GTDB taxonomy): Bacteria > Pseudomonadota > Gammaproteobacteria > Methylococcales > Methylomonadaceae > SXIZ01. Next base: position 5,010 of record JAPLRW010000130.1, on the reverse strand, counting down.
GCTGCGACTCTCTAAAGTACCGTTACGCAATGAAGCAAATGAAATAATAGGTTTATTAGGTCTTTACGAAGATATTACGGCGTATAAAAAATCTGAACTGGCTTTACAGGAAAGTGAAAGTTGTTTTCGCAAATTATTTGAAGAAACGGCTGAGGCCGTTTTGCTCATGGAAGAGGGGTGTTTTTTTGATGCCAATAGTGCTGCTCTGGGAATGTTGGGTCTTGAAACACTGGATCAATTACTGCGTGTTTCACCAGCAGACATTTCCCCTCAATACCAGCCAGATGGGCAGCTATCCTCCTTAAAAGCGGGCGTTATGATTTTGCGCGCGCTTGAAGAGGGCGCGCATCAGTTTGAATGGGAACATATTCGCGCTAATGGTGAGCATTTTATGGTGGAGGTATTGCTAACGCCTATTTTACATCAGGCGCGGCAGTTGTTGCATGTGGTTTGGCGGGATATCACCGAGCTGAAAGTCATCGCCGAAGAACTTAATCAGCACCGCCATCATCTTGAAGAGTTGGTGACGGTGCGTACCGCTGAGCTAGCAGACGCTAAGCAAGCTGCTGAGGCCGCCAATCGTGCTAAGAGTGTTTTTCTAGCGAATATGAGTCATGAGATTCGTACGCCGATGAATGCCATTATTGGACTTTCCCATCTGTTGTGTAAAGAAATTACCGTCCCTAAACAGCATGCGCAAATGCTGAATGTACGTGAGGCTGCGCATCACTTGTTGGGCATTATTAATGATATTTTAGATTTTTCCAAGATTGAGGCGGGTAAGTTTACCTTGGAACAGACTGACTTTTCTCCCGCGCGCGTGATTGATCATGTGCTGAGTATGATGGGGGATAGGACGCAGGCTAAAGGCTTGGTTTTACTGAAAGATATTGATGCTACGCTTCCCAGTTTATTGAGTGGCGATGCGTTGCGTTTGGGGCAAGTGTTACTGAATTTTGTCAGTAATGCCATCAAGTTTTCCACGCAGGGTCATATTACGCTACGCGTGCGAGGTATCAAAAATGTGGGAAGTACTGTGTGGGTGCGCTTTGAGGTAGAGGATCAAGGTATCGGCCTAACCCGTGAGCAGCAGCAGCGGTTATTTCAGCCGTTTATGCAAGCGGATGATTCAACCACGCGCCGATATGGTGGTACGGGGCTTGGTTTGGCGATTAGTAAGCGTATTGTAACCCTAATGGGGGGCGATATTGGCGTGGAAAGTGAATACGGTGTCGGCAGTGTTTTCTGGATAACCGTGCCGTTAAGCAACATGGCGAGCAGTGAACACAGTGCTGTTGGCAGCGCTGAAGAACTATCTGAGCCATTGATCGCAGGGCGGGTTCTGGCACAGTGTTATCGAGGCAGTCGCGTATTGTTGGTTGAAGATGATTTAATTAATCAGGAAGTGGCGCGCGAGCTACTGATGGATGTTGGACTATCGGTGGATGTGGTGGGAAATGGCCAATTGGCCGTAGAGCGGGTTCAAGCATATGACTATGCGTTGGTGCTGATGGATGTGCAGATGCCAGTGATGGATGGTTTGGACGCCACGCGAGCCATTCGTCAGTTACCCGGCAAAGCGACATTGCCCATTCTAGCCATGACGGCCAATGCATTTGATGAGGATCGTCAGTGTTGTTTGGACGTCGGCATGAATGACCATGTAGGCAAACCCGTTGACCCAGAAACGTTATATGCTACCTTGTTGCGTTGGTTGCCAGTTGCGCTTAGCCCTGTTCAGCCCTTAGCGGGCATATCATCTGAAGAGGCTAGGCTACGTGCGGCATTGAATGATATTGCAGTAATGGATGTGGCGGTAGGATTGCGTCTCGTGAATGGAAATGTTGCCAAGTATTTAAAATTACTGACTATATTTTCCAGTAGCCATGCGGGTGATGTTGCACTGTTGCATAAACACTGGGCAATGGGTGATCTCAAGTCTATTTCGCGTATGGCGCATACCTTAAAAGGTTTGGCGGCAACGTTGGGTATTGAACAATTGCGTGCGTGTGCGCTGGCTCTGGAATTAAGCATTCATGAGCCGTTCGCTGAGCAAGACATTCTCGTCGCTATTGATGGCCTTGCCGAGCAGTTAACACCGCTTATGCTGGCGCTTAAAAAGGTGTTGGATAGCGACTTTTTAAATCCAGCACCCGTCGATATACCCATTGATATGGCGGAGCTTCGAGGCATTATGCAGCAGCTAGATGATTTGTTGCAAGCCGATGATACGCGCGCTAATCAGCTTTGGCATGATGCTGGCGCACGTATTGAGAGGGCTTTTGGGCAGAAGGCAATGCCTTTAAAATATGCGGTCGAGCAGTATGATTATCTGAAAGCATTAGATATTTCACGCGCCCTTGTTGCAACGTTATTGCATGAGTAAACGACCCGCTTTGCCGTATGTGGTCACTCTGGCGGGGCAGGTGTCAAAATGGGCGAACCGTGAGTCAGACGGCTACAGAAGAAAGGCAGCAAATAGTAGTGAGCTATGTAGATAATTAGAGATTACACGATAAACGCTTTATCGGCACTTAACCACATGACTTATTTAGGCATGTCCTGTGTCGGTAAAAATTTAAAAAAAGGTGCTAAACGGGTAAATTCCATCAAAATCCAAGAATTTATTCAATAACGCAGTTAGACGACACGTTGTTTTCGCGCACCTCACAATGACTTGCGTTCATATTTTAATTTTATTGGCAATGTAAGCATGTTATCCCTAGATACTCGCACAGCATTTGTAATTGCTGGTCTGCTCTATACGCTCCTGCCAATTATTACTTGGCTAATCCTTGCCAAGCAACGAACCCAAGGCGTCAAATTATGGTGCATTGGTGGCGTTCTAGTGAGTGCCTATGTGGTACTAATTGGTATGCGCGGAACTATTCCTGTTTGGGCTTCATTTACCCTACCTACTTTATTGGGAATTACTGGCTTATTGATGCGAATGCAAGCGTTGCGCTTGGTACTAGGCATTCCTTGGCGTGTACCGGCAATGGTAATGGTTACACTATTCTTCATTTTGACGTTCGAAATATTACGGAATCTTTATCCCGACGGCCTCTATCGCGTTACTTTCGTGCTGAGTGTTTTAATGTTGTCGGTACTGCATATTGTCTATATCGCCATGCGCATCGCTAAGGAGCAAGTCATTGCCAGCCAAAGCGCCAAATGGATTGCTCGATCCTACTTATTCGTTGCATGCATTTTGCTACTTCGTCTCGCCCAATTATGGACTGGAGAGGTTGTCCCTGATACAGGTATACATAGCCCTACTTTTATAATGTTACCGTTTGCGCTTATAGTTGCTGCCGTCTTTAGCCATATTGGTTACATTGGCCTTGCACTTGATCAAGCGATGCAACGCGGCGAGCAATTGCAGCACCATCGTATCCATCTGGAACAAGAAGTTAATGCCCGTACTCAAGAATTATCCGAAAAAAACACCAGCCTTGAAATAGCCATCCAGGATGCAATCAGTGCAAAAAAACAGGCTGAGGCAGCCAATAAATCCAAGTCGCAATTTTTGGCCAACATGAGTCACGAAATCCGCACCCCCATGCATGGGGTCTTGGGGATGGCGGAACTGCTGCTAAGTACCACCTTAACAGAAAAACAACGGCGTTTCGCAGAGGCTGTGCATAATTCCGGTAAGTCATTGCTGTCGATAATCAACGATATTCTCGACTTCTCCAAAATCGAGGCTGGACGCTTTGAGCTGGAAAACCTGGATTTCAATCTGCATAGAACTATCGAGGATGTTATTGAGCTATTTGCCGAAAAGGCACATAGCAAAAATCTGGAACTGGGCTATCGCATCACGTCAGGGGTGCCTGAAGGTATCAACGGTGATCCAACCCGCATACGGCAAGTGCTCAGCAATCTGGTGGATAATGCTATTAAATTCACGGGACATGGTGAAGTCGTAGTTGATGTCAGCTTGGACGACAATGTGGAGAATTTTACATTAGTGACGGATGCTGAACGGTTAAGGATCTGCTTTACCGTGCGCGACACTGGCATTGGCATCAGTGAAGCTGTTCTGCCAAGTCTATTCCAAGCATTCTCGCAAGCAGATGGCTCCACTACCCGCAAATATGGCGGTACAGGTTTGGGACTGGCGATTTCAAAACAATTGGTCGAATTGATGGGCGGTGAAATCAGTGTGGATAGCCATGTCAGTCAGGGATCTACCTTCTTATTCAGCTTACCGCTGAGAGTGGCAAACTGCTTGGAACTAAACCGATCTTCGGAACCTTCTGAATTGGCGGGCCTGAAGCTGCTGATCGTCGAGAGCAACGTCACCAATCTGGATATTCTGCAAAACCATGCGCTGTCCTGGGGCATGTCAGTGGATGCTGTATCGAACGCTTTATCGGCACTGGAGTTACTCAGAAAGCCGACTGAAATACAATCCCCCTATGACTTGCTCATCATCGACATGAAAATGGCGGGCATGAATGGACTGGAATTAGGCCAACACATCAAAGCAGACCCGAAATTACAGCACATACCCTTGATTATGTTGACATCCACTCTGTTCAAAGGAGAGGCTGCCGAAACAAAAAAAACCGGATTCGCGGCTTATCTGACTAAACCGATCCGTAAGGCAACGCTTTATCAATGCTTGCTCAATGTACTGATGCCGGATACACGCTTTCTTGAATCCGAAACGGTGGATGCATCGCGCATTGTACCCACTAGGCTCACTGTAAGTATCCTGCTGGCTGAAGACAACCCGGTCAATCAGGAAGTTGCCATGGCTATGCTGCAAGGCTTTGGCTACTCGGTCGACATCGCCTATAACGGCATGGAAGCGCTGCAGGCTGTTGAACGCAAAGCTTATGACTTGGTGCTAATGGATTGTATGATGACGGAAATGGACGGTTACACGGCGACGGCGGAAATTAGGCGGCGACAAAACGTCGGTCAGTTGCCCCATTTCCCCATTATTGCCCTAACGGCCAACGCGATTGAAGGTGACCGAGAGCAATGCCTGATTGCGGG
>JAPLRW010000084.1 GCA_026398935.1 Methylococcales bacterium | reverse complement strand
GGCTAATGACTTCCCATTTTTTATTGTTCAAGTCAGTTGGGTACCGTTTAATTTTTGATCTGCGCTTCTTACTGCTCATTGGTTAAATGTTCAGTATTTTATCCCATTGCCATCCTTGACACTTTTAAAACACGCACTGAGAGTATTGTGGTGGATATGTCTACGGTTAGCAGTGCTACTGCACTGTTGGCGGCAGCGCGTCTGGCGGAGCGGCAGGCCGTGTTTTTAGATGCGCCAGTTTCGGGAGGCGTTGAAGGTGCAAAAAAAGGCACCTTATCCATGATGGTGGGTGGCGATGCCAAAACCTTGCGCAAAGTGTATCCGCTGCTGGAATCAATGGCGACGCGCATCATTCATATGGGCGCGGTCGGTACGGGCCAGGGAACTAAAGCGGTCAATCAGATTATGGCGGCGGGAATAAATCAAGCCGTCACGGAAGCGTTAGCGTTTGCCGCAGCACAGCAATTGCCACTGGCGAAAGTGATTGATGTGATTGCGGGTGGTGCGGCGGGTAACTGGTTTTTAGAGCATCGTGGTCGCAGTATGACGCAAGGGTCGTTTAAGCCCGGCTTTAAGTTGGCATTACACCAGAAAGATTTAAAAAATTGTCAGGCAATGGCAAAGCAAAATGGCACAAGCCTCCCGCTGGTTGAGGCAACGGTAGCCGACTACGCGCAACTTATTGCGGACGGTTTTGGGCATGAAGATATTTCCGCGCTGTACCGTCTAAAAACCAAACGTAAGGCATAGCTTAAAACGCCGTATACGCATGGATGTCGACGAGTGCAGCGTCCTAACGGATCGCCAATGTTGCTAAACCGATGGGGAAATAAGCCGTTTAAATTCAGTTATTATTCAGACAAGTTGTTGATAATAGGCTGCAGTAAAAAAAAGTTTACTATTCTAGTTAAAAACAATTGAATATTTTAACTAAATTACCTATGCTTTACGGGTTTGAGCGGTACTTGAGCTGCGATGAATTCAATAAAAACAAAGCAGTTCTTTTTATTCACCAAGAGGAGAGAGTTATATGAAAAAATTATTAGCTACATTTGCAACAGTTGCTTTAATGTCTTTAAGTGCACAAGTTTTTGCTGACGCAGAAGTCGGTGAGAAAATTTATAAACAAGCTTTCGGTCGTGGTTGTGGCGCATGTCACGATATTGCTACTAACCCACAGTTAGCAGCAAACATTAAAGCCGGCACTTTAGATAAAGCAAAGTTTGCAACGGTTATCAAAGAAGGTAAAAACGGTATGCCAAAAGCTGGCGCAGCCGTTATGTCTGTTGGTGCAGTTAAAAAAGCAGGTCTGACTGAAGATCAAGCAATTGATTCAATCTATGAATTTTTAAGTAAATAAGATTGACTTCACCGTCTGCGCCTTTAATTAGGCTCAGGCAGTAAGCGTCACGTATAAAAAAACCCGCCTTAGCGTAAGTTAAGGCGGGTTTTCTGTTTTATAGGATGCCTAATTATTTTTTTCTTGTGGCAGATAAGTGGTTTTTTGGTGCGTCAGTCTATAGCGCTTGTTAATCCAAATGCTTGCCAGTGCTGCAAACATTAAGCTAACTGAGGCCAGCGTTAAATAAATAAGATTTTTTAAATGCGATACTTCTTGCAGCAAAATGTCATTAGCCACTTTGGGCGCTTCTTTGGTGATAGCCGGTTCGGCGTAGGCTTGCAGCGTCCGAACTTCACGCTTTAAATCTTGAATAGTGCCTAACGCATTGTTGACACTGCCGGAGCGAACGCTGTCTTCTAATGTTTTCAGCTTGCTTTCGATTGAGCCGCCGACTAAACCGGCCACCTGGCTTTTTAGCAGCGTAATTTCGGAGGACAGTGCTGGGGTTGCTTGTCTTAGTTGCACGGCGGAGGGTTTAAAATCATTTAAAGGATTTTCCACGGGCCACAATAAAAAGCCCAGCAACATAACCACGGTCATAAGCGACATGACCAAATACACTAAATAGCGATTAATCTTAACCAGCTGTTGCTGTTTATTGGTATTCTGTAAGATCAGAACAGTTTGGTTTTTTGTGCTGACACCATCTGGATTTATTTCGCGCATGTTACTCACTCTTCACAGTTAAGCATAGACAATTGTAGCATTTCAACACTTTATCCTAAGGACGCCTGCGGCTGGCGTCGATTCGTCCAGCGCCACTATTGGCGCTGGACGAGGTCGTCTTAACGCTGTTTTTTCGCTGCAATACGCAGTCTGAGGGCATTCAGTTTAATAAAGCCCGCTGCATCTTTTTGGTTATAAGCACCGCCATCGTCTTCAAAAGTAGCAATGCTTTCATCAAACAAACTGTCCGTTTCAGAAGCTCTACCCACGACGATAACATTGCCTTTATACAGTTTTACCCGTACTTTGCCGTTAACATGGACTTGAGATTCATCAATCATTTGCTGCAGCATTTTACGCTCAGGACTCCACCAGTAACCATTGTAAATTAATGAGGCATAACGCGGCATTAATTCATCTTTTAAATGCGCCACTTCACGGTCTAAGGTTAATGATTCAATCGCACGATGCGCTTTTAACATAACCGTTCCGGCAGGTGTTTCATAACAGCCGCGTGATTTCATGCCAACATAGCGATTTTCCACAATGTCTAAACGGCCAACACCGTTTGCACCCGCGATGTCATTCAATTTTTCCAATACTTCGGCTGGCGTACAGGCAACGTCATCAATAGCGACAATATCGCCGCGAACGAAGGTTAATTCAAGATACGTGGCTTTATCCGGTGCTGCTTCTGGTGAAACAGTCCAGCGCCACATGTCTTCTTCAGGCTCTGCCCAAGGATCTTCCAGAATACGGCCTTCATAGGAAATGTGCAATAAATTAGCATCCATAGAATACGGTGATGATTTACCTTTTTTCATTTCTACGGGGATATTATGCTGTTCAGCATACGCCAATAAAGATTCCCGTGAAGTTAAATCCCATTCACGCCAAGGTGCAATCACATGAATATCAGGACGCAGCGCATAAGCACCCAATTCAAAACGCACTTGATCGTTGCCTTTGCCCGTTGCGCCGTGTGAAATCGCTTGCGCGCCAGTTTCATTGGCAATTTCAATCAGACGTTTGGCAATTAAGGGTCTGGCGATAGACGTACCCAACAGGTATTCGCCTTCATAAATGGCATTGGCGCGAAACATCGGGAAAACATAGTCTTTTGCAAATTCTTCGTCACACTGATAGACGTCTTGCAGCCATTTAAGAATGATCGAGGTATCTAAACCACCTGAATAAGCCAGGACAACTTTTTTAATTTCTGACATAACTGCCTAATCGTATTGAGTTAAAAATCCTTGAATTATACCGGAAAAAACGAGTGGGTTTTAGTGAAAGTTTGGACTAACGCGCTTAATAGTGATAGCGAAGCTGAGCAATAGAAATAACGGCATCCATTTGGTGTGACCAGTAATCTCATGTCATCACTGTAGGGGCAGGCCTATGTGTCTGCCCTTTGCTTGGGATTGGGCGCACACGTAGGTGCGCCCCTACAGTGCGGCGATAGAGGTCAGTAAATGTTTAGCATTGGCAGGCGAGCGTAAAAGATAGGTCGTTTCCTCCATTGCCAGATAATCTTCTAACGACATCATGACCACAGCGGCGGCATTTTTACGCGTAATAATCACTGGCACATGACCAAGGCACACTTTACCCATCGTTTTCGATAGGTTGGCACGAACAGTGGTATAACTTATGGCGTCCATAATAATTCCAATTTGATACTGATACGGTTTTTTGTACTGGATTATAGAGCCATCTTAGTCATTTCACGCTGATATAAACTTGAATTTTAGACAGTGGAGCTTAATAGCGGGGTTTACTGCAGAACATAATCCACAGTAGCTTTGTATGTTGGCTGTGGTAAGCTATGCTTTTGGTTATTAATTTATTTTTGTATTTAGGTATCAAATTGACGTACTGTTTTACGATATTATGTAGCGGCTGCACAAGTTGAGTGTAAAATACATCCATTCACTTATTTTTAATATAAAATAATGGCTTAGCAAATGGACGCAATTGAGTTTTAACGATTTATCTTTTCTATTATTTTAGAAAAATTAGCATTAAATAAGTGTGAAACTATAGTGGACCCCGAAATCAGGACAATAGTTTAAGCTATACCCTGTCATGGAAAAGGGTTAACAATGAGCGAGAACAAACGGAAGATTTTTACAAGTGCAGAAAAGGCGAAAGTTGCCTTGGCAGCGGTCAAAGGATT
>JAPLRW010000061.1 GCA_026398935.1 Methylococcales bacterium | reverse complement strand
CTGAGTGGTTGTGTCGTGACTGCCGCCATCGACAACGATAATTTCTGCCTGTGGTCGGTATTTTTGCAAGGCTTGTAGGTGCTCTTCAATAGTGCTGGCTTCATTTAAAGCGGGAATAATGATTGAGATAGTTAGCTGCTTGGCTGTTGGGTGTGTCATAGGTGTGCGGTAATGACTGTCGGGGAAGGAGTGCTGATAACATCCCTTAAAGCGATGTTATCAGTATGATTTTAACGTGGGGTGGATGTTGGAATCGGTAATGTCTAAAAAGCTGCTATTAATTGCGCCGCTTTTTCCCCAATAAGGTGCGAACTACGCACTTTATTGGGGCTTTTTACAGGCATTGATATGATTAGTTTAATGGTAATTATCCAGTTCCCCTCTTTGAAAAAGAGGGGATAGGGGAGATTTGTTAAATAAAATCTTCTTCTACCCCCTTTTTTTAAAGTGGGTAAGTACGTTTAATGAAAAGATTTTATCTGGTCGCGGCCTACCCAGATAAATGCAATCAGTAACGCGCAGGCGCAACAGGCCGCGGCTAATAAGAATACCTGTTCCGACCCTAAAAGTGCCCAAAAATAACCGCTGTAATAACCACCTAATACGCCGCCTAAGCCAAAGCTGACACTGCTATACAGCGCCTGACCCTTGCCTTGGTGATGTTTGCCAAAATAACCTTGAATGAGATGCATGGCAACCACATGCAGGCTGGCAAAAGTCGCCGCGTGACAGAGTTGAGCGGTGAGCATAATGCTCAGGCTGTCCGCATAACGGGCGGTTAAGAACCAGCGCAGGCTACTGAGTGCAATGCTGACCAATAAAATCTTGCGTAAATTAACCCGCTCTAATAAACGCCGCATCAGCATAAACAGTACAATTTCAGCGAATACGCCCAGCGCCCACAAAAAACCGATCATTGATGCGGAATAATGGTATTGCTTAAGGTATAGGGAGAAAAACACATAATAGGGGCTGTGCGCTATTTGCAGTAACAAGTACACCACCAAAAAAGCCAGTACCTCGGCGCTAAATACAATCCGTAAAATGCCAGTGCTTGACTGTTTATGGCTGCTGGTATGTGCTTCGGGTGTGACTAAGGCGCTGATCCAGGTAAGGGTCAGTAAGCCAGTTATCGCAATCGGTAGTACTGCAATGGAGACATAATCCAGTAGCCAGCCGATGCCTAATACAGCGGCAATAAATCCGATGGAGCCCCAGAGTCTGATCTGCGCATAACGCAGTGGCTGGGTTTGAATATGGAACAAGGTGACCGCTTCAAACTGGGGCAAGGCCGCATTCCAAAAAAAACTAAACACCAGTGTGACTAAGGCGAACCCCTTATAGTCCGTGACCTGTAAAAAGCACAGAAAAAATAGCGCCGCTAAAAACTGTGCGATCCGAATAATGCGTAAACTCTTGCCAGTATGATCCGCGATCCAGCCAAAAATATTTGGAGCAATCACCTTTGTACCGACTAAAAGCGCACTGAGTTCGCCAATCTCTAACGCATTAAAGCCACGATTTTCTAAATACAAGCTCCAGAAGGGCAGTAGTCCGCCTAGTGCGGCAAAATAAAAGCCATAAAAACTGGATAAACGCCAATAAGGAATAGCAATGGATTCATTCATAAAATAAACAGTGTGTCGGGAAAAGAGGGTTGAATGGCGGTGTAAAAAACCATCTCACTGGTTTTATCATACGAAATTTGCAGGGTATTGGAGGTATTCATACCAAATTTGCAGGGTGTGCATTAAGTTCATACCAAATTTGCAGGGTTTTTTCAGGGAGATCCTGCTGTCATTTTAAGAGTCATTTGTTTATCATCGGCTTAGGGTTTTCTATTAATTTGGCATGGTAAGTGCTTTCTTTATAGTTGTGAAGAGGTTTAATGAGGTGCTGGGTAATGACGCTCATTTTTTGGGTCAGTAATGACCGAAACGGGGTCGGTGAATTATAAAGGCAACTGTTTGGTTTTATTCTTTTAAGTCGGGTTTCTGCTAAAAATAGTTTAGTGATACCTTGTAATTGCGTAAATCGTCTTTATAATCTACTCTGTAAGTTAATGTAAATTGTAAGCAGAAAGTTGCTTGTATCTGAATTGTGAGGATGATTAAACGGTATGATGAGTCGTTATATGAAAGTAGGTGCGGCTTTAGTGGGTTTAGTGTTAATCGTAAGCTGTAAAGAAATCGATAAAAAACCGCTGACGACCGAAGAACATGTTAAAGCAAGAGTCAGTGAACGATGGCAGGCGTTAATTGCAGGAAAGCTTGAGACAGCCTACGGCTACGAAGTGCCGGAATACCGCAAGTTGTTTGATGTTCAGAAATATCAACAGGGTATTGCTGGGGTAGGCGTTTGGACCAAAGCTGAGGTGAAGGATGTTGCGTGTAAGGAAAAATGTGTTGTAACAGTGCAAGTTTATGCTACAATTCACGCAGCTAGGTGGGGTGATGCCGTTAACACGAGTTCACTGTTAAAGGAGCAATGGACGCGAGATGCGAGCTCAGGTGAGTGGTTTCACCTATCAAGTGAGTAAGTTTTAATTAATTAATTTAAATTTTTAGATTTCAATAAAGTTAGGAGTATTTAATGTTTACAAAAACCAAAATTGCGGCCGCTACAATCGCCCTTTTAAGCGCGGCAGCTGCACAAAACGTATCAGCCGTAGCGATTGATTATGCAGGCGATAAAAGCCAGGTATTGCTTTTCCCTTATTACAATACCAATAGAGTGTTTTCAAGCGAAGTTAATATTAGAAACACACTAAACGAGACTAAAGCAGTTAAAATTCGTTTGCGTGAGTCAGGTAACTCTAATGACGTTCTCGATTTTAACCTTTACATGTCTCCTTATGATCATTTCAGTTTTACCATTAATCAAGATAAAGATGGTATTCCGGTTGTTTCAACAGAAGATCACAGCTGTACAGTT
>JAPLRW010000058.1:890-2066 GCA_026398935.1 Methylococcales bacterium | reverse complement strand
TACAAACTAATGGTTGACGGGTCAGGGTAAACTTATCACGGCTTCATAGTAGGTTAATTCGTAGACAATAATATTTGTAAAATACCCTATATTTATTTGCTGTATTTTTTTGTAAATATCTGGTGTTCTATGAAAATAAACGTAGATTAAAAGCACCGTAACGTATTTATTCCCTATCTGACATTATCGTAATAGTGTTCAATCATTCTCGGCGCGACCTTCAATGCTGATCACTTCCCCGTCTATTGCTTGCACCGAAAAAAGAATAGGTCTGCAACAGACGCTGCAATCTTCGATGTACTCTTGGTCATCTACTGAGCAGTCCACTGTCACGTCGATTTGTTCTCCACAATAGGGGCATTGCATACTTTCCATTTGAAGACCGTGCATGATTCTCACCTATGCGGCTAACGATTAATAAAGATGCGCTTCTTTAGTCTCAATCTAAAAGCAGAACGCACGCCTAACCCTCGAAATGTTATGATAATTGCATAACGATAGCAACCGTTTAAGTAAACCCACAAAAACCCCTGACCCTTCACTGGAGAAACCATTATGTCACTGAGTATGTATCAAGCCTCAATTCCCGGATTTATTCGGATGTTAGAAAATACCTCTGCAATACTCGATAAAGCTGTCGCGTATGCTGCCGCCAAAAAAATTGATCCCTCCGTGTTGGTCAATGCTCGCTTAGCTCCGGATATGTTTCCCTTGAGCCGCCAAATACAAATTGCTACCGATATGGCAAAAGGCTGTGCGGCGAGATTGGCAGGCATCGACGTTCCCAGTTACGACGATAATGAAACCAGCTTTGAGGAATTGCAAGCTCGCATTGCTAAAACCATTGCCTTTTTGCAAAGCGTTAGCGCTGAACACATTGACGGCAGTGAAGAAAAAGCGATTACCTTAAAAACACCGAGTCGCGAGCTGAACTTTTTAGGGCAGCCCTACTTGCTTGATTTTGTACTGCCTAACTTCCATTTTCACCTTACCACCACTTACGCCATTCTGCGGCATAACGGCGTGGATATAGGAAAAATGGATTATGTTGGTCATTATTAAGTAAGTCCTAAAACATGTAAGTTATATTTCTATAACCATGGCAGTCTCTAGGGAAAGAGTGAGCCACATCTTAATCGCATAATTGCCGATTGAGAAGGGCACTAAAAAGTTCCC
>JAPLRW010000058.1:0-816 GCA_026398935.1 Methylococcales bacterium | reverse complement strand
TCTGATATTAAGGCAAAGGTCTACAGCAAATATGGCCGCGAACTATTTGTGTGTGCTAAAGCAGGGGGAGTCGATCCGGATGGCAATTTAGCCTTACGCGGCATCATTGAGCGCGCCAAGAAAGCGCAAGTTCCCGCCCACGTTATTGAGAAAGCCATCGACAAAGCCAAAGGCGGTGGCGGTGAAGATTTCACCCCTGCTCGCTACGAAGGCTATGGGCCTGGTGGCTGCATGGTGATTATTGACTGTTTGACCGACAACCCCAACCGTACCTTTGGGGATGTGCGTCTGTGTTTTACCAAAACCAAATGTAAAATTGGCACCCAAGGCGCCGTCAGCCACATGTTTGACCACGCGGCTATCTTCGCCCGCCGTCAGCCACATGTTTGACCACGCGGCTATCTTCGCCTTTAAACATGCTGACGAAGACGCAGTGCTTGAAGCGCTACTCACCGCCGATGTAGACGTGGCGGATGTTGAAAGTGATGAGGGGAAAATTACCGTCTTCACCGCGCATGGCGACTACTTTAAGGCTAAGCAGGCTTTAAACGATGCGTTAGGTGAGATTGATTTTGAAGTGGATGAAATTCAATTTGTGCCTAAAAGTCTCACGACGATCAGCGGTGATGATGTAGCTATGCTGGATAAATTTTTAGACTTATTGAACGATTTAGATGATGTACAGAATGTTTATCATGATGTTGAATTTTAGAGGGTAACTGTCTAATCGCTATGGTCGGTTAATGTAATCACGGACGCGTTCCGCGATGCTGAATTTTTTGCTAGAGTATTTTTATCGTACCGAAAAAAATACGT
>JAPLRW010000212.1:1888-14979 GCA_026398935.1 Methylococcales bacterium | reverse complement strand
GGCAAAAACACCTTGCTCAATTTGCTCATCAACATTTATTTGAAGATTATCGCTTTGTGTATAGGGGATGCTGGTTATAAATTTGAACGCACAGTCTTGCTCATCAATCAGCATGAAGGCGACCGCCTGCAATTGAAACAAGTCTTTAAGCTGGATGGCAATTTCTTCTAAAAAGGTGGAAGCACTATTTTCTTGTTCTACGCTAGGCTGAAAGTGACTTAAATTTTCTCCGATAGTCAATGCGCGGGTAAGCCAGTCCAGTGATGAAGATTCGCCGTTTGCATGGCTGCTTTGCAGATTTAGTGTGTTATCAGCGGTGCTATTGGTTACCACCGTATTCGTACTGAGCCGCTTTTTCATGGCGCGACATCGGGCATAATAATACTCAGTGTGTCCTGATATTGCTGTGTAAATTCGGCTAGCATCGGCTCAAGAATAGCGACTGATAACCCCAACTCGTCCCACGCCGCCGTGTTTAAAGGCGATACAAAACTCTCGCCACTGCTACTGGGGTGTAACGCATTCGCCATAATATCGGCAATATGGATAAGTGCTACATCGGCTTTAAATTTGTCCGCTACCGATGGGCTATGGTGGTACTGTGTCGCATAAATAACTTGCTCAGGTAACTGCCATTGCTTCAATAATGCGCCGCCCACTGCCGCGTGGGTAAACCCGACCACGTCAGTTTCTACTTGAAATAACAAATGCTCTTGCGCCTTAGCGATACTTAGCGTTTTTTTTGTTAAGTTCGGTATGATCATTAATATAACCAAGCGGCCAATATCATGCAGTAATCCGGAAATAAAAGCACGTTCTGCGTTAAATTCACGGCGATGGTTCGCCAGAATTCTCGCTATGACGCCACAAACAATACTGTGTTTCCAAAATAACTCCATATTAATTAATTCTGTAGGCACATTTTTAAACATATCTACCACAGACGTAGCGAGCACCAGTTCCTGTAATTGCTTAGTGCCGATTACGGTGACCGCTCTTGACAGAGAGTCTATTTTTGAAGGGTAGCCAAAAAAAGCACTGTTGACCAGTTTCATGAGGCGTACAGAAAAGCCAATATCGCCGCTAATTAGCGTGACAATATCAGCAGACGTGCTATTTGGATTGTTGGTAATTTCCATTAGCTTGAGGTACACCGTTGGCAACGATGCAATGGTTAACACTTTTTCTGCTAATTGCTCAGGAGTAACCGCCATCACTGACTCCCAGTAATTTGATTAAGCTCTTGCTTGATGCTGAGACGAAATAGCTCCGCCATAAAAGGATGGTTAAGGTCACAATATTTAAATTTGATATGTTGTTTACGTTCAATGGCTTTAATGACATCCGCGGCGTCTTGCATCGTTACTGTAGCGGATTTGCCATTAAAAACCTTAATCGTCACGCTACTAATACCCCACGTTTTGAAAATTTTAATGTGTTGCTCTGTGAGTAGGGAATCAGCACGCAATAGAATTCGACCATTACTGTGTATAACATCTTTAGATAACATCATGCCGGGCTGTATAGCTTCAAAATTGATTGTCGTCATGGTGATAGTAATGCTCTAAGTCTTATGCAAGATAAGGTGCAACAAATAATGTATACGATAGGCTAACCAACCTTAGCCATTACGTCTATTGCAATAGTAGGTGGTGGTTTAGTTTTTCTGGGTTATTAAGCGAGATAATGTGCCATTATCATGGTATTTGCGCAGATTTAAACCATAGGCATTTTGCTTAATGACTTTGCCCAGCTTATAAGGCTCGCCATTTCCATCAACAAGCGTCGGATCAGCGGTGTCGATTAATTTTTCTTGACGGGGTTTTTTTTGTGCATCTAATAACAATAATACTTTTGGTTTGAGTTTGTTATCAGGATTACTTTCGATAATCATTCCAACTTCCCCATTTGTCATTTGGATGGGATTACCGACGGGATAGATACCAATACAATCTGCAAACTTAATAACTAAATCGTTATCAAAATCGGTATTTCTGGCTTGTGCCAGAATTTTAATGGCTTCAAGATGCAGCTTCCCTTCCTGATACACGCGGTCACTGGTAATCGCATCGTAAGTATCGGCAATAGTAACAATTTTAGTGAACGTAGAAATTGCTGAACTTTGCAAGCCCCTAGGGTAGCCGCTGCCATTCAAGCGCTCGTGATGAGAATACGCCGCATCAATGGCTTCTTGACTGATGTCTGCGGTCATCATTAAGATTTCTCGACCCAATTCCGGGTGCGATTGCATGATAATCATTTCGTCCGGCAGTAACCGACCGGGTTTATTGAGGATTTCCAATGGGATTTTTGATTTCCCCATGTCATGCAGCAAGCCACACAGCCCTACTGTATTGAGGTCAGCAGACGAATAATTAAGCTGTTTTCCGAGCAAAATAGATAAAATACACACATTAATGCTGTGTTCCGAGGTGTATTCATCCATATTTTTCAGTTGTGTCAATAAGAGCATCGTATCAGGATGATCTAATACCTTATCTACACATTCAGAAACGGCTTCTTTAACTACCTTGGTATTTAATTGATGCCCGAAACGAATATCTGCCATAACATTTTTAACTAAGGTATGGGTATGGCGATAGGACTCGGCTGCCTTTCCAAATGCTTTGTGAAAATCGACTCTATTTCTTTCATCGGTCAGCTTGGTAGGGATAGCACCAAACTGGCGTTTTTGCTTCTCTACGTCAATATACACATACGTAGAGCACGCTTGAATTTCAGCCAGCTCTTCCCGCTTTAAAATAAAAAAACCATGCACTTTAAACGGCGATTTTTCCCATGGCATATCCAGTTCACTGATATACATTCCTAGACGTAATTCGTTTACATGAATTCTAGTGCTGTTATTTTTCATTGAACGCTTTTATAGTTAGTTGTCATCACGACAAGTATAGCAACATTTAATTTTTAGACTACCCTCTAAACGGTAAACTTTGCGACGGAATCATTAGAACGGCATAGCGCTAATGCTACCTTGACAATGAGGCGATGTAATATCGCAGAAGGTAGTCTGAAAAATAGTAAAATGACCCGTGTTGCCCACTTCAAAGACGTCTGTAATGGGTGGATTCGAGGCTATCCAAGCCTGGGTGTCGTACTTGGCGTTAGGGAGAGTATGTAAGCGGACGAACGCTCACTCTTTTTTAGGTTAATCGGGCTACTCACGGTGAATGAGTAACCCATTATTAAAGTATGCCGTTATTAAATATCACTCGCCAGTTGCTCAGCGTAACCGATATAGTTATGCGGCGTTAGGGCTAACAAGCTGACTTTGGCAGTTTCAGGAATAGCTAATTGCTGAATGAATATTTGTAATTGTGCTTGGGTAATCCGCTGACCACGCGTCAGTTCTTTCAATTTCTCATAGGGTTTTTCTACCCCATAGCGGCGCATAACGGTTTGGATCGGTTCGGCCAACACTTCCCAATTAGCATCCAAGTCGGCATCAATCGTAGCGGTATTGATTTGTAATTTAGAGAGTCCTTTTAGCGTTGCTTGGATGGCGATACTGGTATGCGCGATGCCAACGCCAATATTTCTCAGCACGGTAGAATCGGTTAAATCTCTCTGCCAGCGTGAAACGGGCAATTTTTCTGCCATAAAATTCAACAGGGCATTGGCGAGTCCTAAGTTACCTTCGGAGTTTTCAAAGTCAATGGGATTCACTTTATGCGGCATGGTTGATGATCCCACTTCACCCGCAATGGTGCGTTGACGAAAATAACCCAAGGAAATGTAGCTCCAGATGTCACGATCAAAATCCAATAATACGGTATTAAAGCGTGCCAAGGCATGAAAGTATTCGGCGATATAATCGTGTGGCTCAATTTGAATGGTGTAAGGATTTAAATTAAGGCCTAAGGATTCAACAAAGTTTTTAGCAAATTCCGCCCAATCTATATCGGGATACGCAACACAATGCGCATTGTAGTTACCCACTGCGCCATTGATTTTACCCAGTATTTCAACAGACTCCAGTTGATCTTTTTGACGTAGCATGCGTGCAACCACATTGGCAAACTCTTTACCAGTGGTGGTGGGCGTTGCTGATTGTCCATGCGTGCGAGAGAGCATCGGTTGCGCTGCGGTATCCACGGCGATTTTTTTAATCGCCGCAATGCAATCGGTTATTTGTTCAATGATCACCGTACGGCCTTCTTTTAACATCAGCGCATAGGATAAATTATTAATGTCCTCTGAGGTACAGGCAAAATGAATAAATTCACTGACTTTTTCTAACTCAGCCTGTCCGGCAATTTTTTCTTTCAGTAAATATTCCACCGCTTTAACGTCATGATTGGTGGTTTTTTCAATGGCTTTAACACGTAACGCATCGGCTTCCGAGAAATTATCCACTAGGTCATTTAATACCTGCTGGGCAGTGGCACTGAACGCCGGGACTTCGGTAATGCCTGAATGCGCGGCTAATGCTTGTAACCAGCGCACTTCCACTAATACGCGAAAACGAATCAAGCCGTATTCACTGAATATAGCGCGTAACGCATCCACTTTTTCAGCGTAGCGGCCATCAATGGGAGAAAGTGCGGTGAGTGAAAAATGGCTCATGAGGTATCCTGTCAATCTAAAAGTAAGCGGTTAAAAGCGTGGTTTATCGCCTGTGTTGTATGCGCGATAACCAAGCAATGAGAAGACGAAAAGGCGGGCGATACCCCCTAGGCGTGAGCATTAAATACTATGTAGGGTGCATTTCATGCACCACGATTGTTATTGGCTGCATGGAATGCACCCTACCGTTCGCGGCATAGTATTAAATATTCATTCCATAGGGCATAAATGCTTACCTTACGTGGCTATTAAAAAGTTATCAGGGCATGATACCAAAATATGCGCCGTGTGGATAACCTCAGACACGTTGATCTGCTGCTGATGGGACTATTTGTTGTGCTTGGTTTGCTTGTCTCGCCGGATAAGTCGCTTTATTTATCGTCCTGTCGGTAGGTATCGCACGCTTTGTAGTCTGTCATGACTGTATGCTAGGCTAGGCATTGCGTACTGTGTAATCCGCAATCCTTGCATAACAGGCTTTATAAACGATTTAATAGCATGTCAGAATAGTGTGCGTGTTAGACTGGCGGCTTGTATCTGCTGGCAGTTGTTTGCTGTCGTCAGTGTTTTTTATTCACTTGGAGCGCTTGTCTTGAAAAAATGTAAATTTGCCGCACCGCACTTACTGGCTTTAATGCTGCTGGGTTTTAATGCCACTAGCCAGGCCAATGATACCTTCGATCCCGCCAGCAAAACCCTGACGCTGCCGTTGGTAACCGTGGGAAATACCACGTACAGCAATGTGGTATTGAAATTAAATAATTTTGATTTGCTGCAAATTGATCCTAATCCTTTAGTGGGGAAGGTCGATGGCGGCTTTTTGATGCAATTTGTCAGCGCAGTAAAGCAAGGGAAACAGGTAACGGTTACGATGCTGGTGACCAGTCAATTTCGGGATAGAACAATGATAGTTGGTAACTACAGTTGCCAGGCTAGTTCTTATGCTTGCGCGCGACTTACCGATGATAAAGGCAATGCTTATGACCCAACAACGCAAGTTGGTAATTCAAAGGCGAATAATTATGTGGATTTTCCTTTTACCGCAGATATACCTATGACGGTTACCTTTACCTACGATAATGTTGCAACCAATGCCACCAGTATCAGCTTATTAAACATTGCGCTTTACACTAGCGGATCAAGACCAACTTATGAACTCAGAAATGTCCCTTTTAAGTAGCCGACTATGTCGCCATTGAAATAAAAAAATCAGGTAGGGAGGGCTAGGTTTTCTTGCCCTCCTTTGCGTTATAAGTAATAGCGGCTTTTTAAACAATAATACTGTTTACGACAGCCCTAATACATCCTGCATATCAAACAAGCCCTTATCTTTATCCTCTAACCAAACCGCCGCGCGCACCGCGCCATTGGCGAAGGTCATGCGGCTGCTGGCTTTATGAGTGATTTCAAGGCGCTCGCCTTCGTCTGCAAACATCACGGTATGTTCGCCGACAATATCACCGGCGCGGATGGTTGAAAAACCGATGGTCTTTCTGTCGCGTTCACCGGTATTGCCTTCTCGACCATAAATGGCACAGTCTTTTAAATCACGATTTAATGCCTTGGCAATCACTTCACCCATGCGCAGCGCCGTACCGGATGGCGCATCAATCTTATGACGGTGGTGCGCTTCGATCACTTCAATATCGGTGTAGTCGCCCATTACTTTGGCGGCTATTTCCAATAATTTAAGCGATAAATTAACCCCCACGCTCATATTCGGCGCGAGTACGATAGCAACGTCATTGGCCGCTTGGCTAATCAGCGCTTTTTGCTCGCTGCTGTAGCCTGTTGTACCGATCACCAGCTTTTTACCGGCTTTACGACAGATCTCAATAATGTCCATGGATGCATCAGGGCGGGTAAAATCAATTAGCACATCAAATTGATCGGTAACGGCCGCTAAATCGGCGACGACATTGACCCCTGCCAGCTTGCCAGCACCCGCTAATTCTCCGGCATCTTTACCGATAGCGGGGCTGGTTGCGCGTGAGACGGCAACGGTGAGTTTGGCGTGCTGGCTAAGCAGGACGGCTTTAATTAAACAAAGCCCCATGCGCCCAGAAACACCAACGACGGCTATTCGCACCATGCTAGTTACCCCGTTAATTTGTCAAAAAAGTTTTTAACGCCAGTCGTCCATGAATGTTCTTGTGGACTGTGTTGCTTGCCGCCGCCGATGAGTGATTCGCCCAAATTTTCAATCCATTGTTTTTGTTCTTTGGTTAAATGCACCGGGGTTTCTATTTGCACACGGCACATTAAATCACCGACTGCGCCACCGCGCACGGGTTTAACACCTTTGCCACGTAAACGGAATAATTTACCGGTTTGAGTTTCCGCAGGGATTTTGAGTTTCACTTTGCCATCTAACGTGGGCACTTCGATCTCGCCCCCTAAGCAGGCAATGGGAAAGCTAATGGGCAGTTCACAATGTAAATTTGCGCCATCACGGGTAAATATAGCATGGTCTTTAACGCTGACTTGTACATACAGATCCCCAGCAGGGCCGCCGCCTAAGCCGGCTTCACCTTCACCGCCCAAACGAATGCGATCACCGGTATCAACGCCTGCAGGCACTTTAACCGATAAGGTTTTGGTTTCTTGTACACGTCCTTGACCGTAGCATTTGCCACAAGGGTCTTTAATTTGTTTGCCAGTGCCTTTGCACGTAGGGCAGGTTTGCTGTACAGAGAAGAAACCTTGCTGCATTCTAACTTGGCCATGGCCTTGGCAGGTGTTACAGGTAACTGGGCTGGAGCCTTTTTTAGCACCTGAGCCGCTGCATTCGCCACAGCTAACTAAAACAGGAATGCGTACTTTAGCGTCCGTACCGGCAACTGCTTCTTCTAAGGTGAGTTCAAGGTTGTAGCGTAAGTCAGAACCGCGCTGTGCATTGCTGCGCTGCCGTCCGCCGCCACCGCCAAAAATATCACCGAATACGTCACCGAATACATCGCTAAAGCTTTCGGCGTTGTTAAAACCGCCACGGCCACCCATGGAGTTATCAACACCAGCATGACCAAACTGGTCATACGCCGCGCGTTTTTTAGGATCCGATAAGATCTCGTAGGCTTCCTTGATCTGTTTGAATTTTACTTCAGCGCCTTCAGGATTATCCTTATTCCGATCGGGATGAAACTTCATCGCCATCTTCCGATAACTCGCTTTTATTTCCGCATCACTCGCGTTTTTATCTAAACTGAGTAATTTATAAAAATCTTCTTTTGCCATGGAATGTTATTTTTGTTTATTGTCGGGGTAAAAATCTTCGTCTAGTAATTGCTTTTCGTTGTAGGGGCATTGTTTTGGAAAACCAGATAATCCGGTTTCTTTAACAGCAACATCTACGGCTTTAGGGTATGCTCTAAGAACAGCTTCTGAAATTTTACTTCTTAAGCTAGGCACATCCTCCAACAAAAATAAAATTTGCGCGCGTTGTTCAATAATCGAACTCGACCAACTATTACTTTGCATCTCAGGCTGGTACTGCCATTTTAATAGATGCGCTACGAGTATGATAAGACGACTAACCAATTCTCTTTTATCCGTTTTTGCCATATCCTCTAATTCTTCGATTAAGTGAGGAGCATCAATTTCACTAAAACGTGATTCCTTTAACAACAAGATATGCTCTTGAAGCCACAAATTAAAATCATATTCGTAAAGGGTTTGGATATTCATTAGTGCCTTATCGTCAATAAAAAAAGTTGGGTTACTTGTTAATAACCCAACGTTCATTTTTTAGTCGTCAAGATAAAACGGAATTTAGCGCTGTAGGGTGGGTAGTTTTTTTTGCTCACAGTTTCATCGCCGCATTGTTACGCGTGGGCAGAAAAACGTTGCCCACTCTACAGACTACATTAGTTTTTCGTAAATTTAACCGTGCGAAGTATAACGTAAAAAAGCCCAAGACCCATAATACCCGCAATAAATGACTATTACGGGTATCTTGAATCTTGAGCCTATTTTAGCACCCGTAAGCGTTTGCTTATAGGCGGTTATTTTTTATCGTCTTTTACTTCTTCAAACTCAGCATCCACTACACCATCATCTTCAGGTGCTTGGCTTTGAGCGGTATGCGGTGCTTCGCCACCTTCAGCTTCTGCTTTTTGCGCATAAACACGTTCAGCCAGTTTGCCCGATAACTCAGTCAAACTTTCAGTTTTTGCTTCAATGGCCTCTTTATCATCGCCTTTAATCGCAGCGTGCAAGTCTGCAATGGCTGTATCAATGGCCGATTTTTCAGCCGCTTCCACTTTATCACCCAGTTCTTTCAGAGATTTTTCAGTGGCATTAATCATGCTTTCTGCGTGGTTACGTGCAGACACCAATTGGGTGATTTTACGGTCTTCATCGGCATGGGCTTCGGCATCTTTTACCATGCGTTGCACTTCTTCATCCGATAAACCGCTAGAGGCTTTAATGATAATAGACTGTTTTTTACCCGTTGCTTTATCTTTAGCCGATACGTTTAAAATACCGTTGGCATCAATATCAAAGCCTACTTCAATTTGTGGAATACCACGCGATGCGGGTGGAATATCCGCCAAATCAAAACGACCTAATGATTTATTACCTGCTGCTACTTCGCGCTCACCCTGTAAAACATGGATGGTTACAGCGGTTTGATTATCTTCAGCGGTTGAAAATACTTGTGATGCATTGGTGGGGATAGTGGTGTTTTTTTCAATTAACTTGGTCATAACGCCGCCCATGGTTTCAATCCCCAAAGATAACGGTGTAACATCCAATAATAAAACATCTTTAACATGACCACCTAATACACCCGCCTGAATAGCAGCACCTAAGGCAACGGCTTCATCAGGGTTGACATCTTTACGCGGCTCTTTACCAAACAGTGCTTTCACTAATTCTTGCACTTTAGGCATACGGGTTTGACCGCCGACCAAAATGACTTCATTAATTTGTGAGGCAGATAAACCTGCATCTTTTAACGCGATTTGACAAGGGCCTTTGGTGCGTTCAATCAAATCTTCGACTAATGATTCAAGTTTAGAACGGGTTAATTTAACGTTTAAATGTTTAGGGCCGCTAGCGTCCGCTGTTACATACGGTAAGTTAACATCGGTTTGTTCAGTCGATGATAATTCAATTTTTGCTTTTTCAGCGGCTTCTTTCAACCGTTGTAGCGCTAATGGATCTTTATGTAAATCAATGCCGCTGTCTTTTTTAAACTCACCCGCCAAATATTCGATGACGCGCATGTCGAAATCCTCACCACCTAAGAAAGTATCGCCGTTGGTGGCTAATACTTCAAATTGATGTTCGCCTTCGATTTCAGCGATTTCAATAATAGACACGTCGAATGTACCGCCGCCCAAATCATATACCGCGATTTTCATGTCGCCTTTGGGTTTGTCCATACCAAACGCTAATGCGGCAGCCGTCGGCTCATTAATAATCCGTTTAACATCCAGACCTGCAATACGGCCTGCATCTTTAGTGGCTTGACGTTGCGAATCGTTAAAGTAAGCAGGAACGGTAATAACCGCTTCGGTGACTTCTTCGCCTAAAAATGCTTCTGCATCTTTTTTCAGTTTCATCAAAATACGTGATGAAATTTCTGGTGCTGCCATTTTTTTGCCATGACATTCCACCCATGCATCACCGTTTTCAGCCGCGATAATTTTATACGGTACCATTTTGATGTCTTTTTGTACGACATCGTCTTTAAAACGGCGACCGATTAAGCGCTTAATCGCAAATAAGGTATTTTCAGGATTAGTGACCGCTTGTCTTTTAGCAGATTGCCCTACTAATATTTCATCATTGCTGGTAAAAGCAATAATTGACGGCGTAGTACGCGCACCTTCACTGTTTTCGATGACACGCGCTTTACCGTTGTCTAATACGGCGACGCACGAGTTGGTGGTGCCTAAATCTATACCAATCATTCTACCCATTGAAATCTCCAAGTTTGTTTGTTAAATAGTGTGTGTTAATACCGATATGGGGGCTTTGCTTAAGTTGTTCAAGCCTGCATATCAATTTTTGGTGACTTTTCTGCGGGTTTATCTATTCCTTTAGAAACAACCACCATTGCGGGGCGCAATAAGCGATCATTTAATAAATACCCTTTTTGAAACACCGTTAATAACGAATTAGGCTCTAAGTCTGCGCTGGGTTGCGTTGAAACTGCTTGGTGTAACTCAGGGTTAAACGGCTGGCCGGCTTCTCCAACTGCCGTAATATTAAAACGGGCTAAAGTTGCTTCAAATTGTTTAAGCGTCAGCTCGCTGCCTTCACGCAGTTTAACCACGTCAGGGCTTGTTCCGGTTGAGGCTTGAACGCCTAATTCCAAGCTGTCGATAACATTGATGATTTCTTTGGCGAAGCGCTCCAGCGCAAATTTATGCGCGCTTTCTAAATCTTTTTGGATGCGTCTTTTCAGATTTTCCATTTCCGCTTGGGTGCGTAGCATTTTGTCCCAATTTTCTTGCGCATTGGCTTCTGCTTGCGCCAGTTTTTGGGTTAATTCTGCAACCGATAATTCAGGCGCTATTACGTCTATGTCATCGTCTTCGGCGGCTAACAGATGTTCGTCATCCACGATAGTTTGTACATCTATCGTTGTGTTATCTTCACTGTCAGTCTTTGCCTGAGAATCAGGTTGTTTTTGCTGCTTACTCATTATTCAACGCTCCACAATAAAATTAAAAAGTATGGTTTGAAGGGGGTATCAAACTGCTGGACTGTTTCACCCTGCATTCGTTAATGCCGAACCCGTCTTTCGACCATTATGTTCATGCTTAACGTGTTAATGCGTCATCAATAACACATTAAAACCAGTGTTGTTTACGATGGGGACGATGTTTTAGGATTCAAGGCCGCACCTAATAATTTTGCGGTTACATCGACAAAAGGAATCACTTTTTCATACGCCATGCGGGTAGGGCCGATAACGGCTAAGACACCAACCACTTCGTTATTCACGGAGTAGGGCGATGTCACCAGGCTACAGCGATCAAACGCCTGACAGCCGGATTCTTCGCCGATAAAAATTTGTACCCCGTCGGCGTGTAAACATTGATCCAATAAATGAATAACGCTGCGTTTTTGGTTAAAGGCTTCAAATAACTGTTTTAAGCGATCAACATCGGCCAGTTCTGCAAAGCCCATCAAATTGGTTTCACCACTCAAGATGTAATCATCTTTTTGATTCGTTTCTGCAAACGTTAGTTGTGCCATGGTAATAGCATCGAGCATTTCCTGATTGACCCGCTGCTGATCCGCTTGTAACTCTTGTAATACGCGTTCTCTTAAAGACGTCAGGCTACAGCCGGAATAAATCGCATTAAGGTAGTTGGCTGCTTGTTGCAACGCGGCGGGTGAAAATTGCCGGGCGGTATGAATGATTTTATTGTGAACTTCCTGTTCGTCTGTGACGAAAATGACCAGTACGCGGGTATTGGAGAGGGGTAAGAATTCGATGTGCCGTAAACAGGCTAATTCACGACGCGGTAAGGTGACGACGCCTGCCATACGGGTGGTGTCAGACAATAATTTTGAGGCAACTTCAATAACATCATTCGCATCCATGTGCGCGATCATGCCTTGTTGTAACGGCTGTAACGCTTCAAAAGTTAAAGGCTTAACCGTTATCAGGGTGTCTACAAACAGACGGTAGCCGTTAGCGGTTGGAATGCGACCCGCGGAGGTATGTGGCGAATGAATCAATCCCAAATCTTCCAAGTCTGCCATGACATTACGAATGGTGGCACTACTGAGATTTAAGTCCGAGTCTTGCGATAACAGTTTAGACCCTACGGGTTGACCATCTTGAATATACCGTTCGACCAGTGTTTTTAATAACTGTAATGATCGTTCGTTTAAATTTTTATCCACATCCACTCCAAAGCATCAAAAATACGCGCTGTACATTCGCTGGGTATTGCCTCAAACAAGCTGCTAAAAAAGTTTTTGCAACCAAGCTACCGGACTAATTTGATCACGCCATTGTACCGTTTTTCTATGCGCTTGGTAACGTGCATGCGTTAAGTTAAATCGTTTGAAGGCTGAATTTTGTTGGGGTTGAATGTGTTTAATACGGCATTTGATCACATTAATTCGTGTTTATTATTGCTGTGATTAAGCAGCGGTTCAGGCTGAAGGGCTAGTCTTATGAAAAAATAATGTTAAAGCAGTTCGCTCCGTATGACGTTAAGTTGCCTCGCATTAACGGTTTACAGGCGTATTTTCAACAATAATCAGGTGAGTGTTATGCGTAGGATCAACATCGTGTCGATAATAATGGCTAACATGGTGTTACTTATTCCGTTTAGCAATACCAGCTGGAGTGAAGCGGTTCTTGATGATTATGCGGCGGATGTGACGACAGTTGGTCGGGTGGCTGTTGGAGCGTCTGTGACGGGCAATATTGAGCGCGCGCAGGATATTGATTGGATAGGCGTCACCTTGTACGCGCATACCACGTACAGCATTACCATGACCTCTGAAACCTTAGCGATGATTAATGTGTC
>JAPLRW010000212.1:881-1835 GCA_026398935.1 Methylococcales bacterium | reverse complement strand
TTAAGCCGGATAAGACTGGGGTTATGCATGCTCAAACCAGTGGCAGTGATGAGTCGCCACCGTTAGAAACCGTGCTTTTTTATACGCCTACGATCACGGATTATTATCATTTGGTCGCTTCGGCGGGCAATAGCAGCGTGGGTGCTTACAAGCTTAGTGTTGTGGTAGCAGGGGAGAGCACTACCCCTGCGTCAACATCGCAACAGGAGTCAGCGCCATTAGAGGCCGAAAATGGCGTTAAGAAAGACCCTTGGGTTTATATTCCCATGATTATATCAACACCCTTTTCACGCGCTTTTGGTAAAAAAGAGCCTCACCACCATAATCCCTGCTGGCCATACGTGTGTGGGCGATATTGACACCTACCTCGTGCGGTACATAGATATGCCGTTAACAATAATCAAGGAAAGTTATGCGCAAAATTAAGAAGGTAACCAAGCTTATTACCCATATGGTGATGCTGATTCCTCTGAGCAGCACCAGTTGGAGTCAACCCGCTATTAGTGATGATTATTCTGCGGCTACGAATACCATAGGAAAAGTAGCGGTAGGCTCGTATGCAACCGGTGCTATCGAGTTGCCCAACGATGTGGACTGGTTTCGGGTGTTATTAGAGGCGAATGTAAGGTATAAAATCAAAATTACCTCGACCGATTTGACCATGGTTAATGTATCTTTGGTCATGTTTGATGATAAGGGCGGCGTGCATGTTGAAGCCAGTAACAGCGCTGCAATGCCCCCTTTAGCCGATGGAGGGGCTTATCCAAAGGGGGCGATGACAGGCTTAGACAGTGATTTTTCCTACATGGCGACCGATACCTCGCCTTATTATGTCATGGCCTCAGCAGGGGATAACAGTGTTGGGCATTACATTGTAACGGTTGAGCTGGATCAATACGTGCCATGGTCAACGGCGTATCCTAATTATCCACCCTCTGGCGGTAGCGTCGGGGG
>JAPLRW010000212.1:0-809 GCA_026398935.1 Methylococcales bacterium | reverse complement strand
TTGTCCCGATGGGCAACGACCTACTGTGTCAGGTTCTTGTTATCCCCCTCCAACACGGATGCCTAGGCCGGAGCCCACCTCCCCGCGCCCGATAGACAAGGATGTTGTTATTCCTGTTAATCCCTCACCGACTACCCCTACACAGATAAATAAGGATGCTGTTATTCCTGCTAGGCCATCATCGACATCCACGCCGGAGGGTGGTATTACTGATGGTCAGTTACCGACACCGCCACCTCAGGTCGATAGGGATGTCGTTATTCCGATTAATCCATCAGCGACACCTGTTACGGTAGCGCCGGATGTGGTTATACCTAATAGCACCGTCTATTCCTCAACCTCTTCAGGGGGAGGATGGAACACCACAGCAAAATCAGCCGCCGCTAAGCAACTTGCGCCTGCTGTCATCGTTCCTAACGATACGCCGCAGCAAGCACGCGTTAATGCCGATTCAGCTAGGCGTGGAGCAAGCAATTCAGAGTTAATGGATGCTCAGACATCTCAGACATCTCAGACATCTCAGACATCTCAGACATCTCAGACATCTCAGACATCTCAGACACCTCAGCAATCTACGCCATCCGTCGTCAGGCCCAACCCGCCAGTCGACGTTAATCCTGATAGCGTTATTCCTCATCAAGTACCTGCTCAAACGGCTCCAGACGTAGTCATTCCTAATCCATCCGCTAGTATTAATTCAGAGGGTGTTATTCCGTCACCACCGCCACCTACATCTGCGCCAGAGCCGTCATCGCCACCACCTACATCTGCGCCAGAGCCGTCATCGCCACCACCTGCGCCTGCTCCAG
>JAPLRW010000182.1 GCA_026398935.1 Methylococcales bacterium | reverse complement strand
GAAGCTGACAGTATCTATTATAAATAAAGAAAGGTTCTCCACATATTGCTTGTAGCATCAAAAAGGAGAATCATCTGCTTCAAGACTCACAAGTCATTGAATAGAGGCTTATGCTGAAATAATGCTTCGTACGTTTTACGTACGAAGCATTAAAAAGGAGTCGTTAAGTAACGATGAAGAATTGATAGTTACTGGCTATCTTCGGGAAGTTTATTACGGTTTTTAAGTATCACCAACAAGCGACCGAATGCTATGTATCCCAGTACACCAAAAAACAGACCATACAGCAACTGACTAAAATCAAAGCCCTGAGAAGATGCAGCAGGCGCAGTACCGACTGCCGCAGGGGATGCCACCACATTGGCGACAGCCACTGTTTTAGGCGCTGAAGGATCACCGTTTAACTCAGGCAACCCTAAACTGCGCCATGCATCATAATCTTGCCAGAGCGGGTAATTTCGTTGCCAAAACTCCTTGGTGAAGTAAGGTGCAAGGCTCATGCCGTGCGCTTTTGGTATGCCGCGCTCATCAAGGAAGTTTTTATATACCACCAAACTAATATCACCGCCCTCACCCACGCCATTGGTGGTAAAGGATTTTTCAACATGGTCATGAAACATCCAGATGCCTTCTCCAAAACTATTCAAGCCATCATCCTTACCGTTTAACTCCAAGTCTAACCGCTGTGCTGGAACCATGCCATGCACATCACGCTGAATATAAGAACCTGGTCCATTATCGACACCATCATAATGTGTGACAGTCGGTTTATGTCCGTGAATATGTAAAGCAAATGCTTCGGTGTGACCATTTAAAACCCGCAACTTCACTTTCTCATCTTTATCCATATGGATTAAAGATTCCCTCAACGTATACGGAAAAGAACGGCCATTCAGCATAAAATAATCGTCGGTGGAGTCTGTAATGTCATAATCCATATTAAAATGTTTGGCAAGCAAACGTGGATCATTGGCAGAACGCGCCACTACTTCATGCAGCTCTTTATCTGCTGTTTCGTAATGTAAATCGTATTCGCGAACAAATTTTTCAAGTACCGCAACCGATGGATGACGAACCTGACCAGCACCGACGTTTAAGGTTTGTGGCCAGTTATTGGGACGATTTTCTTCCACCACAAACATGCCCTGCAATCCCATCGGAATATGTACATGCGGTTGCACATGGCAATGGTAATACATCGTTCCCGGCTGGCGCGGCTTGATAACGTACGTTTTACTTTCTCCGGGCATAGTATCCATGTTACTGGTCTGCCCTACACCATCGTTACCCATCCCTCTATGATTCTCAAAGGGATGATCAACACCGTGTAAATGAATAGAATGCGGCAAGTAATGGGTGTTTTCTAAAACGATCCAAACCACATCATCTTGTTCTACGCGAATGGTCGGTGAAGGCACTCTTAAGGTAGGATTAGCACGGGTATCATAAAGATTCATGGTAGACATATCGCGCGTTTTAGGTGCATACACCCAAAATGTCGGCTGTATACCCGGCGCAATATCAAATGTGGTAATCGGATCTTTAACATCCGGTGAATGCCCATTTAATTCAACAACTTCCAACTTAATCACGATATGATCAGGATCGCCGTCGCCATCAACGTCATCAGACATGGTAACCGCATCGGTTGCCAACTGCGTTTTCATCAAGGTTTCCATGGAAATATTATTGGTACCTTTAACAAACGCCGCAATATCTGAGGGGTTATCGGGATCACACAACCGTGATTCCTGAATTTTTACCCCATCAATCTCTTGTGCGTTGCGCCACTCAGCAGGATTAAAGTCAACGCAAACATCCTCGACAACCCCTAACGGAATTTTTGCAGAAGCCGGTAAATCAATAGCCGCCCGACTCAAAGGCGACATCAGCAAAAGACTGCTACTGATTAGGGTAAGAACTTTTGTACGCATACAAATACCTTAAAAAAATAATTATTATTATAACTAATTTGCAACAACCCGTAAAAATCAAACAGGCCATTACCATTAGCGTTGTGCAAAACTATACCACGAAATCTATTATTAGCCACGGCATACGTCTTTCAAAAAAAACACCTTACCAGAATAAAAACG
>JAPLRW010000203.1 GCA_026398935.1 Methylococcales bacterium | reverse complement strand
CCAAAGCTCATGTAAATCTTTTCCCCCTTCTAAATGCTGACCAAAGGTATATATATCACCCGTAGGTAAATGATGCCGTTCATACAGAAGCGTTTCTTTCCCTTTCGGAAACGCAATCAATCGCTCTTCAACAATCCGCTCTTGCGTTAAAGCAAGTTCAAATTGATAACGTTGTTCGGCGTCGACGAAATGTAGCTCCACGCGGGTTGGTTGATCAGCCAATTGTGGGTCAAAACGGAACGGTGCAACCGGAAGTGGTGTCAATTGAGCACTGGGTTGGCGCATAGCAACTTCGCGGACAATACTAAATGCTTTGATTAGATTGCTTTTGCCTGATGCGTTAGGGCCATAGATGGCGGCAACTTTGAGTAAATCGGGGAGCTTTTCACTTTTAACATCAGGTTTAAAGACGTTATTACCTTTTTTCAATCTAGGAGCTGCAACCATAGAAAAGGTTTGTTTTTCACGAAAAGAACGAAAATTACTGATAGAGAATTCAATTAACATGCAGAAACCTCGCAGTTATAATGTTTAATTTGCCATTACTATAGCTTATTTGTATGCTATTTGTATTTTTTCTGCACCAATAAAAAAATCTATTTATACTTAGCAACCGACTATTACCGCACTTAGGGTCGCCACAAGACAAGAACCAAAATGATCTATACATTAAGTAAAATCATTATCACCGCGTTAATCATTGTTACTGTCTCCGAGGTATCGAAACGAAATTCATTATTCGGTGCGCTATTCGCATCACTCCCCTTGACCTCTGTTTTAGCGATGGTTTGGCTATACAGTGAGACCAAAGAGGTCGATAAAGTCGCTGATTTGGCAAACAGTATTTTCTGGTTAGTCATTCCCTCACTGGTTTTTTTTATCAGCTTACCGATTTTATTAAAGAAAGGACTGAATTTTTATCTGAGCATGGGATTGTCCATAACCATGACAGTGGTGTGTTACGTCGGCCTAATCACGTTATTGACGCGTTTAGGCATTAAATTATAATCACCCATAAAGCAATAGGAGTTCATACCATGCCACCTACACGTCATAAATATTATTGGTTTATTGGCTTATTGCCCTTTTTATTATGCTTAAGTGCAAATGCCTTTGCGCATGGTGTTGATGCCAATACCGAACGCTTTTTAGTCTCTAATCAAGGTACAGCACTGGGGGCTTTTCTATATATCGGTGCTAAACATATGGTAACGGGATACGACCACCTGCTTTTTTTGGTCGGCGTCATTTTCTTTCTGTTTCGCACCCGCGAGGTGTTGCTCTATGTCAGCCTGTTCACCTTAGGGCATAGTGTGACGCTATTGCTGGGGGTGTTAAATTCAGTAACGGTTAATCCTTACCTCATTGATGCCATCATTGGGCTGTCGATTGTCTATAAGGGCTTCGATAATCTAGGGGGATTTCAGCGGTTGTTTGGTTTCCAACCGAATACCAAAGTTGCAGTAATGATTTTTGGGCTATTTCATGGTTTTGGTCTAGCGACTAAATTACAAAAATTTAATTTGCCTCAGACAGATTTATGGAAAAATTTAGTGGCGTTTAATATTGGGGTGGAGCTAGGTCAGTTTATTGCATTATTATTTATCGTTATTGCCTTTAATTTTTGGCGTAGGCACGCGCGTTTTTATGCCTTCTCGACGGCCAGTAATACGTTGCTAATGATGAGCGGCCTTGTTCTATTTGGCTATCAGCTAACGGGTTATTTAATTCACGGATAAACATATGCGCAACCATCCTCCCGTACAATCATTAAAGTCACTCTTAGTAGCCTCTGCAGTTGCGACGCTCCTGGCGAGTATCATTCTCGTCACGGCTGTACTCCCCGCAGAATACGGCATTGACCCTACTGGCGTAGGAAAAAAACTGGGCTTAACTACCTTATCAGGCTCAGCAGAAGACATCATTGATCCAACAATAATGTCTTGTAAAGAACAGCTGGCGCAGTGGACAGATGTTACGACCATCATCGTGCCGGCCCATAGTGGCCTAGAATATAAATTCCTGTTAGCAAAAGATGCCACCTTTGATTACGCATGGACAACGGATGGCGCCAAGCTTTACTTTGATTTTCATGGTGAGCCTACAGGGGATAAAACCGGTTATTTTAAAAGCTTTACTGTAAACACGGACAATCAATCCACTGGGGTGTTAACGGCGTCCTTTGCAGGCGCTCATGGTTGGTACTGGGAAAACAAAACACCCTCCCCTATTACGGTTCTGTTAAATACCAAAGGCGTCTACCATGTCTTAGGCTTGATGTGATAACGCCTCACATGGCAGTCTATCCATAACTAACAACACCCACCCTATTTTACGACCATGAAAAAACCACTATTTAACCAAAAATCACCTTCGTTATCGGTTTCTGAATGGGTTCAGGGCGAGGCGACTTCTCTTGAGCAGTTACTGGGTAACGTGGTGTTAGTTGAAGTGTTTCAGGTAAATTGCCCAGGCTGCTTTTTATATTCTTTACCCGCAGCAGTCGCTCTACACCAACAGTATTCCACGCAAGGTCTGGTGGTATTAGGTGTCGCAACAGCATTTGAAGATTTTGATAAAAACACACTGGGGAATTTAAAAGGTCTGCTTGAAAAGGGCGAAGTCGTGGGTGAAACGTTGCACACATTACAGCAACAGGGGCGCTTAACCAATGGCAGCTTACCCTATCGCATTCCTTTTCCTGTCGCAATGGATCGTTTAACGCAACGACAGGGAGAGGCAAGCGCCGAGGAGATTCAAGCATTTATTACCGAAAAACTGCCCGACTTTAAGGATTACCCTACCAGCCGGCAACAGTTGGTACAACAACAAGTCGAACAGTACTTTGCCGCACTCATCTATCACGCAGAAACCTTCGACCGCTTTCATTTGCAGGGCACGCCGTCGCATATTTTGATAGATAAGCAAGGCAAATTACGAGCGTGTAAGTTTGGTGCTTATACTGCGCTAGAAGCGCACATTCTGACGTTATTAAACGAGTAATGCTTAAACCAGTTGATTTATACTTAAATACGGTTATAACAAATACTTCGTTCAATACTATTTATAAAAACAGGGACGGCCACTATGTTTTTGACCAGCCTACCGATTCTCTTCGGCTTTACGCACTTAATCTCACCTTTAGAACTGTCGCTATTTTTATTAGCGCTATTAATCGGTGTTTTTTTGATTACACCACAACCTAGCCATTATGCTGCTGTCGATCCATACAGCCGCATTTACCTGTACCTACAGGCTGCTTGGTTGGGTAACATCTCATTATGGCGGGTATTCTGGCCATTTTTTGTCTTAATCAATCTGGTTTTTGTGTACATTGACTACCGCATCGCCAACAACACTTACACGATATCCAGCTGGAAAACAGTGCATGGCATGGTATTTTTGCCTATTGTATGGTGGATAGTCGCTGTTTGGCGCTGTTCAGTTCATACTAGCAGCCGCTATTGGGCCAGTGCCGCCCGAACGCTGACACTGTATTTACTGCTTGAATTATTCTTACGCTTTATCATGAGTACGCAGTTCCCGCGCTTATTATTTAATTGCGAGATGCTGTTACTCGAATACGGAGATTGTTAAGCAATAAATACGCAGGCGCTACAGAGATACGTTTAAAGGTGTCACACCTCTACAACAGGTGCAGTTTGAAAGTGATAATTAGCCGATAGACAGTGATCCAGCCACTTAGCCAAAAAATAATTAAGTCGCCATTTGTAATTCATAATAGCTACACTTTGGCTCGGATCTTTAACGACTTTTGCCACATCCGCACGCACATAATCACTTAAGACTTCCGCACTTTTAGCGTCTTGATAAACGCGTATTTTAATAGCAGGTAGCAATAAAACATCTACTTGCTGATCAAAGCAATGGTTCAGTTCAATGGTCAAGGTAAAGGGATTGCGTTCAATAATCTGTAGTTGTAACGCCATTTTCTGCTGCGCAACGCCAACGGCGTTTTGTTGCATACTCAATAAGTCGGGGATTAGCCGCAGTAATTTAGCATAATTTTCTTCACAAACTTGGGCTAAACACCACGACTTATTGATAGGATCAATACAGGCCATCATTGGAATCAACTTTCTCGGTAGCTCGCACTGGCACTGGACGTTTCCCAGAGCACAACCTGTTGCACCTTAAATCCCTGCTGTTTAAGGTACACAAAGATCATTTTACTGAGCACTTCAGCGGTAGGATGCTCATCCAACGCCAGAAAACGTTCATTTTGTGCAAGCAACATGGGGATGATAGGATCATCCTTATGCAACAGAAAATTATGATCTAGCTGTTGATCAACAAAGACTTCAACCGCATCACGAATGTCAGCGAAATCGCAAACCATGCCCTGCTCATTAAGCTGGTCATGGCTGATCGAAATCGATGCTTTAACACTGTGCCCATGTAAGTGGCGACATTTGCCAGGGTGATTCATTAAACGATGACCGTAGCAAAAATAAACCTCTTTGGTAATAGTGAACATGGTTATGAGTGTACTAAATAATGAAAATGAGAGATAAACCGTATTAAAAGATTACTCGGCTTTGATACTTTTAATGACAGCGGCTATTTCAAAGCTACCATCGTCTTGACGAATGCTTCTAACCACTTCAATGAAAGCAACCATCGGCGGTGTAATTGACTTTGCGGGTACTACTGTAATTTCCATTGCCTTACCCGCCTCAACAGATTGCTCGGCTATAAACGACACGCCAGCGCCACTAATTGACGTACAGCGCCCCTTGTAAACAGTGTCTAAGTCGGCTAATCGGTAGGTAAGCTCACAATCAATATCCATACGAATAAAATCGCGTTTTTCATCATATCCCAGCATGCTATTCCCCTCATAATTAAGGTGTAGTTAATGTGTATCACTTTAGGTGGTATTCAGCCGGAAGTGTACTATAAAATAACGCATTGTTTATGCATTAATCCAGCGAACCTATGTAACTGGTTTTCGCATGATTTTGGGCGTTAATCCGAATACTATTGGTTACATTTTTAATATGCCGCACCTATAAAGCACCGCATACCCGCGATAAAACACGCGTAACCGTTAACATTTGATTACCGCCCTTTTGGAACTCATAAGCTACCGTTATCAGTTTAGTCTGATATCCGTCCTCTGCAAGTTGCTTTAACAGTATCGGCAAATGCCTTGAGACTTGCCCACTCAATTCCAGTAACGGAAAAATCCTGACCTCATCGCTAACGCGACACAACTCCTTAATGGCACTAAGATGAAACGCCGCAGATAATTGCTCACTGTACAAAAATAACAAATGTGAACATAACGCCAACGCAAAGGTGTGCTCCTGAAAAGACAGCCTAGGCAAACTCTCACAGCGATAACGTCCCTTTTTCAAGCCTTGCATATAATCTTCAAGAAAATCATCCATCGCGCACTGCCGAGCCTTACCTAATGCCTCTATGGAGTTTATCGTATCCCAAACAAAGTCATGCTGATTATTTCTGACTTGTTCCATTACCACATCAAAGGTTTCATCAATGCGTTCGGCTATCGCCTCTTTGCTAAAGGCATACAACGGATCAACTGAAATAATCTGACCACCATCACGAGATAATGCCGCATTAAACCCAGCCGGCCCATCGCCACAGCCCAGAATGGAATGGGTCAACTCCGCTGGCGTCAACGCAAACATGTCGATATATTCTGCGTATGAGCGCCCCCAAGGGACAATTTCTTTTAGTGTAAAGCCCATTATCAATCGGCTACAACTAAACGAATACCCTGCTCTTCAATAATAATAAGGCGTTGTTTATACAACGCACCTATCGCCTGTTTGAAGACTTTTTTACTCACACCAAAGTGTGCATAAATAACATCCGGCGAACTTTTATCACTGAGCGGTAAGAAATTATCTGCCCGCTTAAGTTTAGTCAAAATTTTATCGGTAATACCTTCAACTTTGGCATAACCCACGGGGTATAAACTTAAATCAATACGACGATCATCCTCGCGAATGTGTTTAATATACCCCTCTATTTTTTGACCTTTTTTGAGCGTTTGAAATATTTCGTTTTTGTACAATAACCCCCAATAGGTATTATTAACAATCGCTTTCACACCCAAATCAGTCGTATCCGCGATCAGTAATGAAACCGCTTGACCTTCTTTTAAATAGAACGCTTCATAATTGACATAATCATCAATAAACGTCGTGGCGGCAATGCCCTTCTCCGGATCAAATAACACCTTGACTAAATAAAAGTGCCCTAGCTCCAATTCATGGCTTTGCTCACTCAGCGGTACTAATAAATCCTTCGGCAACCCCCAGTCTAAAAAAGTGCCGCCAGCATTCACCGATACAACTTTTAGCCAAGCAATATCACCCACTTGCGCTAAAGGTTTTTGTGTAGTTGCAACCAGCTCATCATCCCCCGCCCGGTACACAAAAACATCAACAACATCACCCACTGCAATGTCATCCGGTACAACGTGCGCAGACAAGAATAACTTGCCAAAGCTTCCACCATCCAAATAAACACCTGCCGCCTGTTTCTGAAGAACGGTTAATGCATTAAATTTTCCAATATCCATCGTACGTCACTTATAAAGAATAATTATTAACAATCAAATTAAATAGTCAGCGCCCGTTAAGCCGCCACCGTGTAGCATTACGCAATAACGACGTACCATAAAACACCCCGCTACTGACTTCAAGGCTCTATTTTCGCCAGCCATACACTCTAAAACCACCGCCACATAGATAATATTTTAGGTTAACAAAGTGGCTTATCTATATGATTTTTGTTAAACTATTACTGTGTATTTTAAACATTTATAGCGCAATCAAAAAGCAACCCAAGACTTAACTTTATTTATAACTAACACAAGGAACTATGATATGAGTATGTTGAAAGAATTTAAAGAATTCGCCGTGCAAGGCAATGCCGTCGAGATGGCTGTAGGTATTATCATTGGCGCTGCATTTGGTAAAGTTATCAGCTCATTAGTTGGTGATGTTATCATGCCGCCGATTGGCGTTGTATTAGGCGGCGTTAATTTCGCCGATCTTGCGATTACCCTGAAAGAGGCGATTATCGCCACCCCAGCGATTGAAGGAACACCCGCTGTTGCAGCGACTCCCGCTGTAGTTCTCGCTTATGGTAAATTTATTCAATCTATCCTAGATTTTACAATCGTCGCCTTTACTATGTTTATGGCTATCCGTGGCATGAACTCGCTTAAACGTAAACCAGCTGAAACACCTGCAGCAGTAGAAGCACCTCCAGCGCAAGAAGTCTTATTAAAAGAAATCAGAGACTTACTGGCCAAAAAATAAATAAGTCACTCGAATTAACCGCGAAGAAAAAAAGTTCTTTCCTTGC
Organism: Methylococcales bacterium; assembly: GCA_026398935.1. GTDB lineage: Bacteria > Pseudomonadota > Gammaproteobacteria > Methylococcales > Methylomonadaceae > SXIZ01. Next base: position 2,976 of record JAPLRW010000203.1, on the reverse strand, counting down.
TTCGCGGTTAATGATTATGCTCGCCCTCACGACAAGCAATATGCAAAAAATAGCACCCGCGCAACTTAGGGTCGCTCAATAATTTCAATCGCATTACCATCAAAATCACGGCAAAAGAACGCCCTTCGCCCGGATATACTCAGCGTATACGCAACATTGTGCTTATCAAGCCTATCCTTAATAGGTTCAAGCTGAGCCACCATCAACGCAACATGGCGATCACGCCCGCCATGCTCAGGACGACCCGTTGTGGGATCAGGGTTAGGTAGCTCCAATAAATGAATCTGCTGAGCCCCTATCTGTAACCACGCGCCCGGAAAGCCTAAATCAGGCCGTTCGGTCTGCTCCATACCCAGCACATCACAATAAAATTTCAATGACGTTTGCGTATTGGAAACAATAAGACTGGCGTGGTGTATCGTAAATAGGCTATCTACCATGATATGCAATTTTTCCTGTGTAAGGGGTATTCGTTAACGTGAGCGCCATTGCGCCCACGTTTTTTTAGGTTCTATGAAAAAAATATACCCAAAACAGCAGGGTTACAAAACAACATTTTTTCCAGTATCTGTTCGTTATTGACTAATCCAAAAAAGCGGCTTTGCGCTGACGACGCTCAAATGCTTCTTCTTTAGCCGCATCAATTATTTGCATAACGCCTTTAACATCCACGGCTTTCTTGCTCCGAACAAAGCGCCCCGTTAGTATGCTCTCAGGTTCAAGCTTACCTTGTTCGTATAATGCCCAAATTTCTTTGCCGTACTCAGTACTCAGTAATTCAGGTGCAAAACGACCAAAATACAAGGTCATATTGGTCACATCACGATCAAGCATTCTGCTGGCATTATTATTACCTGCCGCATTAACTGCTTGTGGTAAATCAATAATAACCGGCCCCTTTTCGCTCAACAGCACATTAAATTCAGATAAGTCACCATGCACCAATCCCGCACATAACATGCGTACAATCTCGCGCATCAAACGAGCGTGATACTCACGCGCCTGCTCTGGCAGCAGATCTACATCATTCAAACGCGGCGCTGCATAACCCTCACTGTCTGTTACTAACTCCATCAACAACACACCATCCATAAAACAATACGGCTCTGGCACACACACGCCGGCCTTTGCTAGTAGATACAAGGCATCTACTTCCGCGCTTAACCACGCTTCTTCCTGTTCTTTTTGACCAAAACTGGTACGCTTTTCCATAGCTCGCGCACGCCGAGTATTACGAACCGTACGCCCTTCTTGGTATTGTGCCGCCTGTTTAAAACTACGCTGATTCGCTTCCTTGTACACTTTCGCGCAACGAATAACGTCGCCGCAACGGACAATATACACCTGCGCCTCTTTACCGCTCATCAATTGGCTGACGACCTCGTCTACCAACCCATTTTCAACTAGGGGTTGTAATCTTTTAGGTGTTTTCATAAAAGTACTGTGGCGTCTCCTAAAACAAACTGTTTTCCTGATAATTAATACGCATAAAACGCTGCGTATCAACCTTCTCTCTTTTTAAGTCCGCGTCCCCATACTGCCTTGCGCGTGGCTCAAATTAGCAATCCCCTCCCGACCTTTCATCTTGTTATAAATGCCCTGCGTAGGCGCTAACCATACCAGACCCGGCCCAGTAAATGTTTGCAATAAACCTTCACCACTGGTCACCGACTGAAATAACGTTTTACCGGATTTTTCAGCCTGAAAACTCACACTGGCGGTTCTTACAAACGCGAAATTACCATCAACAGACAACTTTTCACCTGCGGCTAACGCATACGTTATTAACTCAGCGACGGGCACTGGCGATATTAACACAACGATGCCCGTGCCTTTTACCTGCGTTTGAAAAAAACCTTCGCCCCCAAATAAGGCGCTGGAAATATTTTGCTGTGCTTTGGCGGTAACATCCAATTGTGAAGAGGCGCAATAAAAAGCACTTTTATCAAAAATAAGTGCGTCATCACTGATATTAAACAACAAATAATGCCCAAACGTTGGCTCTAAAAACACCTGTCCAGAGCCTTTAATTCTCGATTGAAAAAGTGTTTCACCGGTAATAAATTTACGCATCAGTCCTTTAGTAAGCCCTTGCGTACCCGACTCCAAGTGCAACTGCCCCTTCATAAAATACAACGCGCCCGGCTCAATCAGTATTTCACTATTATCCAATGTAACACGAATCATTTTTAAATGAATATTGGCCTGATTAGCAAAAAATATTTTTTGCGCCACATCCAAATCATCCGAGCCTTGCAGTGCATTAAATTGCACCACATCAAACGTCGCTCCCGGCGTTTTTTCGCTTTCAACCACGTCAAATGGATCGGAGCTATTCATTGCTGTTACCTTATTAGGAATGTATTTCTGTTGAAATTTAAGTGTAGTGCAACATTCAAAAAAACCCACAGGGCGTAATGTACAAACACATGCACTAGGTATTGAAATCTGAACGTTGATAATAGTAAGAGAAGCTGACAGTATCTATTATAAATAAAGAAAGGTTCTCCACATATTGCTTGTAGCATCAAAAAGGAGAATCATCTGCTTCAAGACTCACAAGTCATTGAATAGAGGCTTATGCTGAAATAATGCTTCGTACGTAAAGCGTACGAAGCATTAAAAAGGAGTCGTTACATAACGGTGAAGAATTGATAGTTACTGGCTATCTTCGGGGAGTTTGTTACGGTTTTTAAGCATCACAGATACCCGACCGAATGCTATGTATCCCAGTACACCAAAAAACAAACCATACAGCAACTGACTAAAATCAAATCCCTGAGTAGATGCAGCAGGCGCAGTACCGACTGTCGCAGGAGGGGCAACAACATTGGCGACAGCCACTGTTTTAGGCGCGGAAGGATCACCGTTTAACTCAGGCAACCCTAAACTGCGCCATGCATCATAATCTTGCCAGAGCGGGTAATTTCGTTGCCAAAACTCCTTGGTGAAGTAAGGTGCAAGGCTCATGCCGTG
>JAPLRW010000163.1 GCA_026398935.1 Methylococcales bacterium | reverse complement strand
CTATTACTGGGTTTCAAGTTGAAATAACCATTGATCTTTAAGACTGTTTTTTTCAATAACCCGCACCGTTACCGCATCCCCTAAGCCAGTAATACGGGTATTATCTTGGCTGTTGTACAGCGAGATTTGTGCCTCATCAATCGCTAATGGCGTATTCCATAGCGATGCTAATGCGTGAATATAAAGTTTTATTTCAATTTCTGGGGCATCGAGCAGGATATACAATTTATCTTTGCCTAAACCAATGACTGTGCCTTGACGGGCAGGTCTATTGGCTTCCGCTTGCTGCAAGTCAACAGTAAACAGTTGATCAAGTACCAGCTTGTTTGCCGCCTTGGTGAGCTGGTTTTGCAGGTCTTTTGCGCGATTAGCGATGACTATAACCTGATCGCGCAATGCTTCATCTGTTGCCGTAGATACCGTTTGCGTTTGATAGCTGGTTTTTTCCATTAATTCTTTATGTAAAAATACCCCGACCATTTCACGCATGGGCGCGGAAAAGCGTGCATACACTTCTGCGCCTACGCCATAATGTTTATTGGCGTGTTCAGAGAATTGTGAGCGGTTATTGGTCATTAATGCTTGTCGATTAATGGCTTGTGACATTCTAGCGTGCTTTCCTGTGCTAGGCAGTGATCGTAAATAATCCGCTAAGGCAACGGTGCTGCGTTGATCCCAATGCCAAAGCATCGGGTCTAAGCCATGCAGCTGGATAAGGCAGGTTAAGGTTTTTTCAAATAGGGCTATTTTTTCTTCAGGGGGTTGTGCATGGATTTTATAGATAGGTTGACTCTGTTCTTGCGCGCTATTGCCTGCGGTTAAAAGCTTTGCACCTTCCATATTGCACAGCAAAGACAGTTGCTCGTTGTAAAGTTCTACGTCATTACGCACATTATCCAGTAAGTTAAAAACCAGACCGTCCTGACCTATTTTAAGGGTGATTTCGGTACGGCGATAGCGCACAACTTTGTGTTCTTCTGCTAAACGTAAGCGTAATAAACCGACTTTTTTAAGGCGTAGTAAGCTTTTTGATAAGTCGGTATTGTTTAGCGGGCTGTGTTGCGGGTTATCAAAATACGCTTGAACCTCGGTAAAGCTAAGCTTCGCGCGGCTTTTAATTTTAGCGCGGGTGATATGGGTGCTTAAGAGTCGTCCGTTTTCATCCAGTGATAATTCAAATATGACCGCCCGGCGGCTCACTTGGGCATTTAATGAGATGACGCCTTCACAAAGTTCTCGTGGCAACATGGGAATCATTAAGCCGGGCAGATAGTAACTGGCACCGCGTTTTAAGGCTTCGGTAAATAGCGCAGAGTCTGGTTTAACATAGTGCGCTACATCGGCAATGGCGTAGTAGACGGTCAAACCATTAGCGGTTTTATCAATGAACAGTGCTTGGTCTAGGTCACGCGTATCTACGCCGTCAATGGTACAAAAAGGCTTGTCGGTATAATCAAGCAGGCCAGCCTCATCAATCCCGGTATTATCCAAGATAGTGGCTACTTCAGACAGCACCTCTGCTGAAAAAAACGGGTCTAGCTTATAGTTGCCGATAATACGGTAAATTTTGGCGCAGGCGCTGGATGCCGTTGCCAGTAAGCCTATTTGTTGCGGGGTATTAGCGTTAATCTGAAATTGTACAATGCTTCCTTCTGGGTAATCTACAGAGGTTAAGGGAAAGCGTTGTTCTGTAGCGTAGTCCAGCAATACAGGGCGATCCTCCTCCTTAATGATTTCCCCTAGGCGTTTTTTTGATGTGTCATTTTGTTGTGGCGGGACGAATGCATTTTTTTCCACGGACGGACTCCTGTTTTATTCCGGTTGACACGCTTGGATTGGAACCCAAATTAACGGGCGCATTATGGCTTAATTTACCAGGAGCAATCGCAAGGAAGCGCATCAAAACTGGCATCAACGACATCACAGGGACTAGGGATACAGTCTGAGTAATCGTTTGATGAGCGATTGTTACGTCGCTGCTGCGAACGGCGGAATGGCTGATTGTCCGTGTTTAGTGTTGGCAATATCTGCGCATAGGCGGCTTTACAGCGAGAAAATTGGCGCGGCATTGCTGCCCATAAGGCAAATACACCCCGACGCTTTACAATGTGCCTGGCGAATTCTGAACAAGACATGCGTCCAGAATGATAGTGGTAGGCGCAACAGAAGCCTTTATAGGGAGAAATGAAGCGTTGGTAAACAGTAATGCTACTAATGGCGATGGCATTGAGTGTCTTAGTGCTTAATGAGTGCAGACAGGCTTCGTAAAAGTGACTAGACGCCCCGTTCGCGCCAGAATAACAGGGCGAACGGGGATGGTCTAAACCACGCATATTGCAACCGTTCCGTTTTATTGTAAAAATAATAACGGCTGATTATGAGTGGTATTTACTGCGGCATAACATTTGTTGCAGTCAAACCTTTAGGGCCGGTTTCGATGTCGAAAGTCACCGATTGACCGGGTGTTAAGGTTTTGAAACCATCACCTTTAATCACTGAATGATGAACAAATACGTCATCACTGCCTTCAGATTGCTCAATAAAACCGAAACCTTTAGTGTTGTTAAACCACTTTACAGTACCTTGTGCCATTTGATAACTCCTACAAAATAAAACTTACGGTTACACAGAACTACAACATTGACAAACCGACAACCTAACGGCATAGGCCTTGCAACTCAACATCTGTCTTCTGATCGGGTTAATTGTACTGCTTTTTAAGCCTCAGTGTCATTAGCATATTGATAAAGTCCATCTAATACCAATGAATTTGGGCTAACGATGCCCAGAATGATGCCATTTTCAATTACTGGCGCTCTAACCAGATTGTACGTGGAAAAAAGCCTTGAACAATAGCGAATATCCATGTCTGGGCTCACCGCAATAGCTGGGCAAGTCATTATTTCATAGACATTAACGCGATTAGGAGAGCGATCTTTCGCTAAGACATGTCGGGCAATATCACCGGAGGTTAAGAGGCCGTATTCATCGTCGGCATGGCGCTTATTAATAATGAGTACAGCGGTATGGGCTTCTTTCATGCGCTTCACCGCTTCACTGATGGTGGCGGTGCCATCAATGGTCGTGAAATCTGTTTTCATCACATCTTTGACGCGAATGATCTGTTTAGGTTTACTCATACTTTATCTTCCAATTCTTGGGTTAATTTTTGGACTTGATGGGTGAGACCAATAGCATCTTCAACATCAATTTTGAATGCGATACCTGTGCCGGGTTTATCATCAAATTCGGCGGCTTTAGCGATTTCTTCCAGAATATGACGGCTTAAATGCTCTTCAACTAAAAACAGTAAGACATCACGTTGCGTCTCCAAGGTTAATCCAAAGAACGTTTTGGATTGTTTTATGCCTTCGCCGCGCGCTTGATTGATGACAGTTGCGCCTTTAGCGCCGTTCTTTCGAGCAGTATCCAACACTAAATCGGTTTTAGTGTCTTCAACAAATGCAATGATCAATTTAAAATGCATAATAACCTCAGTATTTAGAAGAAGTTTGGCGTTTACTCCACCACGCTGCTAGTTGCGCATATAACAGCACCGCAATAATCGAGAATAAGCTGGCAAAGGCGATAAGTCCAAAGCTATCAATTAATGGGTTTCGACCGGGTATGTTGCTGGCTATTCCAAATCCTAGCGCAAGCACCAAGGGTACTGTTACTGTTGATGTTGTTACGCCCCCCGCATCGTAGGCTAAGCCAATGATTCGTTTAGGTGTATATAGGGTTTGCAGCATAACAATGATGTAACCGGTAATAATAAAATAGTAGATGCTTAAACCCGTAACAATACGAAAAACACCTAGCGCAATGCCAAAAGCTACACCTAGGGAGACTGTAATGCGTAAACCTCGCGCGCTGATTGCTCCAGCGGAGAGTTGTTCTGCTTTGAGGGTGACGGCGTGTAATGATGGCTCTGCAAGAGTAGAAGCAAAACCGATACTGGCGGCAAAAATATACACCCAATAATAAGCCTGCCAAGGTGCTGACATTGTGCCATTGGCAACGCCTATAAACGCAGGCGCTGTAAGCTGCGTCGCCATTAATTGACCCAGCGGAAACAATGCCATGTGCAAACCTTCCATAAAGAAGCTGACCCCCAATATGACATAAATAAAACCAATTAAGGTCTTAGTGAGATTGGGCAATGGCTTTTGAATAACGAGCCATTGAAACACCATGATCATTACCACGACAGGCAAAATATCCCAACCGGTATCTATAAAAGATAGTGCAAAATGCTGTAACCATTCTTTCATAGCAGCATTCCGTAAGCCATCACAAAAATCATCGGTGTGAGCGAGGCGAAAGCAATTAAACCAAAACCATCAATCAGAGGATTACGGCCTTTAATAGAACTGGCCAGTCCAACGCCTAAAGCGGTAATTAAGGGGACGCTAATGGTTGAAGCGGTAACGCCACCCGCATCGTAAGCAATGCCAATAATTTCAGGTGGTGCAAAAGGAGTCATCGTCACCACGACGATATACCCTGAAATGATGACATAATGCAAAGGCCAGTTACGAATAATGCGCAACACACCGATCAAAATGGCAAAGCCAACCGATAACGCCACACTTATTCTTAGTCCGAATGCATAGTCTTCTTTTGCCTCAATCGTTGACGCGATGACTTTGCCAGTACTGGCAATTTTGGCTGCTTCGTTAGCGACGGCGATGAGGGAGGGTTCGGCGATAGTGGTGCCAAATCCCAAGCAAAAAGCAAAGACTAATAACCAGAATACACTGCCTTTACGCGCGAAGGCATGTGCCATGGATTCACCAATGGGGAATAGGCTTTGCTCTAGTCCTAACATAAATAAAGCCAGACCTAACACCACAAACAGCGTGCCTATCATTAAATTAAGCACGTCTGGGATAGGTTGTTGAATGACTAAAATTTGAAACACGAGTACGACAAAGAGTATGGGAAGTAAATCTAAAAAACTAGTGAATAATTGCTTTATAAAATGATTCTTGAAGAACATAAGTAATGACGTATTCATTAGTTAGATGCGCCTTTCTAGGCTTTAAAAAAACAGAATTATGGCTATTTTTGCGATAAGTGATTGAGGGTTATGTGCGAGATACGTGAGCAGTGTAGCGCGCATGAAACAAAATTATTAAGCAATACCCAGCACCCTTATGAAAAAGGGCGTTGGGTTGTTTTTAATGTCGATCAGTCTGATTGAGCGTTAATATCGTTCAAGCAATGCTCGTAAAGGGTGTTTATTACTTGCGCATCTGAAAATTAGAGGTGTAAGTGGTTTCTTGGCTAAAGTTATTCCAGACATATTCAGGATGCACTAATGATTTTGTTGGAATCATAAACGTGACCAAGTCCATTGTGCCGCATAAGGTTCTGCCCACTGTGTGCATAATACCGGTTATAAATCCGGCTGTTACGCCATAAGCAATGCCATTTTTTTTGCTGGAGGCAATCATGGTTCTAGGGATTTCTACCACGCCAGTGGCAACATTCATGATACCAACGCCTAATTTTTCGCCGACTCTGGAAATGTGGCTATTACCTTGATCCTGATTGGCAGCAAATGCATGGTAAGGATTGAACAGGAGTAGCAGAGCTATCATAAGTATTGATTTAACGAGCTGTTTCATGGGTAACTCCATAGAATTAAAGATGACTATCAGTATGCCTAACTGTTGAAGATAGTAACATAGTGTAAATGCTCAGCACAAATTCACTGCGTTGATTATAAACAGATACCTATAAAGGCTTTCAGATAAACGCGTTAATCTGAAAGGTTAAGGCTAGCTTAGACATCGCTGGGGGTTTTTAACAGTTGCTTTAAAAAAGGTAAGGTTAGCTTGCGCTTGGCCGCCAGTGATGCAACATCCAGCCTATCTAATAACGCCCAGAGTGACGGCAAGTCACGGGCGAAATGGGTTAATAAAAAACGTCCTACTTGCGGGCTAATTTCAAAGCCTAGGCTATCGGCTTTAAAGGTTAACGCGCCTAGGCTATCATTATCGGTTAATGCTTTTAGCTTTAGTGTCAGTCCCCAATTTAAGCGCGTTTTTAAATCGGCTAATTGCACCGTTAAATACACAGGCGGGCTGCTGGCCGATAAAATCAAATGCTGATCGTTATCGCGATGCCGATTAAAAAAATTAAAAAAAGCATGTTCCCATTCGTCAATGCCCGCAATCGCATCGATATTATCAATACACACACTCTCGATAGCATCCAAGTCATCAAGAATACTAACATCCGGTAATGCCTCAGGGTTTAAGCTAATCATAAAGCTACTTTGTTGCTGCTCATAGGCGAGCTGACAACTGGCGCGTAATAAATGCGTTTTACCTAAGCCTGGTTCGCCCCATAGAAAAATGAGTTGTTCGGTACGGTGAATAATAGCTTCTTGTAAGTGTGCGACAATTTCCTGATTGCTGCCGGGATAATAATTATGGAAGGTCTGCTGCGTATTAAACTCAAATTGGAGGGGGAGTTGTTCAGCCATGGCTTTAACTTTTTTTAAAGCGAATAAAAAAAGTGCTTCCCACAAATAACAGCGTACTAAAAATAACCTCCAGACTGGCAGGTAGGCGTTCCGCTACATTGACATACGCTTCAACTGAGCCATGCATTAAATAGGCAATGCTAAGGTAAGCCATCCATGCACAACTTCTGACGTTAGCACGGAGTAAGCCACGTAGCGGTAATAATAACGGTGCAATGGCGATGAGTAATATCAATGCGATGGGGTATTTGCTGGATGGATACCACAGTGTGTTCCATACCATCAGTAACGTAAATAGCCCAAAAAAACCAATCAGTGCCAACGTGTAATAATGCGTGGGTTTAATGTGCATGAGTTTGATTTAGGCTGTGCGCTATGGTGGCTAAACGTACGCCGAGTACCTGACATATTTTCTTTTCTGCATCGCTCAAGCCGTTGGGCTGGGTAGACCAATGGCTGGGGCCATAAGGTGTGCCACCGCTGCTGGTCTCTCTCAGTGCATGCTCATTATAAGGGATGCCCATGATTAACATGCCGTGATGGAATAGCGGCAGTGTCATGGATAACAAGGTGCTTTCCTGTCCACCATGCAGGCTGTTGCTGGACGTGAATACGCCAGCGGGTTTGTTAATTAACGCACCACTAAACCAAAGGGCAGTAGTGCTATCAATAAAATACTTGAGCGGTGCTGCCATGTTGCCAAAATGCGTGGGGCTGCCTAACGCCAAACCGTGACATTGTTTTAAATCATCCAGCGTCGCATACGGTGCGCCTTGTTCAGGAATGGCGGTGGCAGTTTGTTCACAAACGGGGGATATATCTGGTACCGTACGCAGAATGGCTTCTGTGTTCGCAATACTTTCGACGCCCCGTGCAATTTGATTAGCCATCGCAGCAGTAGTACCGCCCCGCGAATAATATAAAATCAAGATATTAAGCTTGTTTTGAGTCATGTTATAAAATAGCCAAAACGGGTTTCAGGTGGGCGACCAATGGCCGCTTTATGGTTAGCGAGCACAATGGGTCTTTCAAGCAGTTTTGGATAATTAAGCAGGGCGTTACACAATACTTCACGTGATAACTGCATATCGTCTAACCCTAGTATTTTATACTCGGCTTCTTGCTTGCGCATTACGTCGCGGGGCTCCAGTTTGAGTAAGTGTAAAATCTCATGGAGTTCTGACAGTGATGGCGGATGTTTTAAATACTCAATAATATCCGGCGTGATGCCTTGATCCTGAAGTAAGGCCAGTGCTTGTCGAGACTTGCTGCAACGCGGGTTGTGATAAATCTTTACGTTCATAGCGTATTCGACACTCGCGGCTAAAAAGCGTCATGATAGCATTTTCTACCTACGGTGTGACGATTACGCCGAGCGCTACTCATTTTTATGGGTGGGTTTTCCAGGATGATCAACGCAGTCTTTTAGGGGGCGATCGGCATGGTTTTTAAAGCAGTCTTCCAGTTCTTTAGCGGTTAGGTCGTGCGTGTTAGCATTGGCTTCAAATAGCATCAGTTCGCGTGATTCAGAGTTCCTGACCAACTCTACGCGATCTTTTTGTACATTGGCGACTGTCCAGCCTTGGACATCATTGCCTTTGTCTAGGCGGTAATAAGTACTTTTTTCATCGCGGATTAACGCCAAAAAACCCTGTGGTGCGAGTATGATGCCTGTTAATTTTAAGCTGCCATCATCATTATTAGCTGTAATCGTTGCAACTTCCTCGCGTCCTTCAAAAAACAAGGGTGCGTTTACCATCTCTTGGTATTTCTGCAGCGGCATCATTGCCTCTTTATCATCAGATAATCGATTCAAATGATTTTCTTGTGCCTCATGATAAGCTGATACTGACGGGTGATATTCGTTGGCAATAAAATGCCATTCCCAGAAAATGATACCGCTGGTCAGTATGCAGCCCAAACCAAAAAATAACAGGGAACGATAGTGTTCTATAGGGTGTGTATTCATTCTGTTACCGCTGGGATGTACGTAATAATATCAGCAAATACGTATATTTTATTTGCCGCGTCTATTTTTCCAGAGGCGCTGCTGCGCTCATTTCCAGAGCCATAAATTTTGATTTTTTCTATTATCATATAAGGCTTTGCCGATTCCAATGCATATAAGATATTTTTTAAATGTTCCATTTTTCCAGAGAAACTGGTACTAATCCCCAGTTTAATCAAACCATCGGCGGATTTTTGGGACATATTTTGTGTACTGTTTAATTCTCCCCCAGCAGTGATAATGGCGCTTTTAATTTTCTCTTGCATGTCTGCTAAAACGAGAGGGATGGATTTTTGGGTATTAACAATTCCAGAATCCATAATGTTACTTTTTAACGCGGCAGTTTGTTTTATAACAGATTCGCGACTGACGGCCTTGGTGGCATAACGCTGCATTTGGTTTTGCAGTGTTGCAATCTTACTTTTATTCGCATAATAATCTGTCACTATGGGTACAACAAAACCCAGTACGATAATGAGAATAAGGAATAGTAATAGCCCAATTGCCAAGCTGCTTTTTTGCTTGGCTGTAAAGTTATCCAGCATCATGAGGTGACTCGCGGTAAGTTTCTAACTCAAATTGATCAAATTCATCTTTATTATCGCGTGTCACCGGAGAAATCATCGTGGTTTGTTTAAAATACGGCGATGCTTCCAGTAAGCCGATTAAGGCGGATGATGATGCGGATAAGCCTTGTAATAAAAATTTATTATCCTTGTATTCAAAGCTTTTAAGCCAAGTATCTTTAGGTAATAGTGTGCTGAGTTGTTCGACGACATTTAATATCACGGGCGCTTGTTGTTTTATATCAGCCAATTTTTTTTCAACGTGTAACAAGGCGGTGGTTTCAGCTTTAATATCTTCTATTTCCAGTGCTTTATGCTTAGCCATCGCAACTTGTTGTTGCAGATCATCCAGCGTTCGTTGCTGAAACCAAAAAGGTAGCGCAATAGCAATCCCTATGAGTAGCAATAAACAGGCGGTTAAAAAATGCTTAATCCCTTTGAAGTCTTGCCCTTGGTTGTCCTGAAGATTTTTAGGCAGTAGATTGTATTGTTGGCTGTAGGTATTCGCTTGATACTGCTGACGATCATCTAAAGTGGCCCCCATTGTCCAGACAATCTTTTACCTAGTTTAAGATAGAACCCTGTTCGACCGCAGCTGGTTGGCGCTGCCCCAATTCTTCAGCGGGTGATTTTACTTCCCGTTCACTACCGAACCTGTCCACAATCTTT
>JAPLRW010000136.1 GCA_026398935.1 Methylococcales bacterium | reverse complement strand
CGGGATCTTGATCCTGATGAAATACTGCGGCAGATGGAAAAGCGACACCAGCGGAGACAGGCATCAATTGATTATGCCTTTGAAAATCAATTGGTTTTTTCTACATGATGGGTGATGTTGATTTAACAAAGTAGAATTAGTCTGCAGCACTTTTGTGGACAATAAGCCCGATAAATAAAATGGATGGTGAGTTATGGAAACACGTTGCAAAAGATTTCAAGACATATCAATAAGTGAAAAAATGCTGTACTCACTGTTTTTAATGACCATCGGCATTGGCTACTTATTCGCCTTAGTCCACATGGTCTACACGCATCAAATGCGGGATGGCAAGCCGGGTATCTCTGTGGAAGATGTTAGGATTGCTTATTATGGATCACAGCAGCAAACGCGCTTGGGGGCGGCCATTAACGGCGGTCCGATGGAGTCTAATCTAAAGTCGGCGACTGATAAGCAAGCTATACTGCACTGGCTACAAACCGATAAAAATGAGCAGCAGTATAAGCAGGTGATTGCGCCCCTATTAAATCGCGACTGTACGGGTTGTCATACGCCTGATATTAACCCTAGCTTACCTGATTTGACCACGTATGCAGGGGTGATGGATGTCGCGGCATCTAAGGCCGCCTCATTATCAAGCTTGGTAAAGGTTTCCCATATCCATTTATTTGGAATTGCGTTTATCCTGTTATTTGTCGGCAGGATTTTTATTTTTTGCGAAATTAACGTCACGTTAAAACGCATTATCGTGGTCATTCCTTTTGTCGCGATGCTCATTGATACGCTGTCTTGGTTCGTGACGCGGCAGATTCCACAATTTGCTTATGTTGTTATTGCATCTGGAGCGCTGATGGGTATTTCTATGGGCGTTCAAATTATCATCAGCCTCTATCAAATGTGGGCAGATACTTTTCCCGCTTGCTGGAGATACTCAGACAAGCCTTCAGTTTATGCTGGGTGGATACTGCGCTACGTGGCTAAATCTGGCGCTTTATTCCGCCTAAGGGTAGCGCCATTTCTGGGAGCTCTCTGGTTAAAAGGCCTGCAGCTATTAGCTGGTCTGTATCAAATAGGACGCTATTACTGGAAAAGCAGCTAAATACAAAACTCCCGCGTTACAGATCAATAAAAACTCAAGAAATACGCGGACATTTTGCACGCTTATGACGAGGACTGTATTGTCAATACCAATGGACTGTTAGTCAAAAGCGTCTTTTTCTTGGCCATTCTTTGACGCAATGGCTAAAATGGAAGTAGTACAAATAATGACGCTGTTCGCGCACAAAGCAGTGGGTACTCGTACACAAAAGCACAGGCAACTCGAAGCAACAAACCGTGCTTTTGTGCATTAGCGGGCGCTATCAAAACCCTATTGTATTGGGTTGATTTATTGTTTAGTGCCATTTTTTAGTTATTATTTGTGCAATAACTTTATTTACAATATAATCAGCGCTTTAACTTAATTACCCGCAGCGCAACATTTAATTAGCCGGAACAATTGTTCATTTTTACTAATAAAATCAAGCCTGAAAAGTTATGTAAAAGCACCTTCGACAGTGATTTTTATTGCAACCTATTTAAACTACAATTAGCGAACAATGCCAGTAATTACCCTTCCAGATGGAACCCAGCGTGTATTTGAACAGCCCGTCACGGTAATGGATGTTGCGCGTGCGATAGGCTCTGGTTTGGCAAAAGCAACCTTGGCCGGGCGCGTTGATGGACAATTGCTAGATAGCAGTACGCTAATTACCCAAGACGTCCAGCTACAACTAATCACCCTAAAAGACGAAGAAAGCCTTGAAATTATCCGCCATTCAACGGCGCATTTATTAGCGCAAGCGGTTAAGCACTTATTTCCCAGCGCACAAGTCACCATTGGCCCTGTCATTGAAAACGGCTTTTTTTATGACTTTGCCTATGAGCGCGCATTTTCGGCTGACGATCTTTTAGCCATCGAACAAAAAATGCAGCAATTAGTGGCAGAGGATATTCCTCTATCACGCTCGGTTCTGCCGCGCGATGCTGCCATTGCGTTTTTCAAAAATCTTGGCGAAGCCTATAAAGCTGAAATTATTGAATCTATCCCCAGTAATGAAGACTTGTCGCTTTATGCTCAGGGTAGCTTTACCGATTTATGCCGAGGCCCTCACGTACCTAGCACCGGCAAACTGGGCGCATTTAAGCTAATGAAAATCGCGGGAGCCTATTGGCGTGGCAATTCTGATAACGAAATGCTACAACGTATTTATGGCACAGCATGGCAAGATAAAAAAGCGTTAAACGACTATTTACATCGATTGGAAGAAGCCGAAAAGCGTGACCATCGTAAATTAGCGAAAACCCTCGACTATTTTCATATGCAAGAGGAAGCACCCGGAATGGTGTTCTGGCATGAAAAAGGCTGGGCAATTTATCAGCAGATTGAGCAATACATACGTGATAAATTGCGCGTGAATGGCTACGCTGAAGTTAAAACGCCGCAGATGGTTGATCGTACGTTATGGGAAAAATCAGGGCACTGGGAAAAGTTTGGTGACATGATTTTTACTACGCATTCGGAACACCGTGATTATGCGATTAAACCGATGAATTGTCCCTGCCATGTGCAGATTTACAACCAAGGTTTAAAGAGCTATCGCGACTTACCGATTCGTTTAGCAGAGTTTGGCTCGTGTCATCGTAACGAACCATCGGGAACGTTGCATGGGTTGATGCGCGTTAGAAACTTTGTACAGGATGATGCGCATATTTTCTGTACTGAAAATCAAATTCAAGACGAAGTTGCGGTCTTTATCGATTTGTTATTCGATGTATATAAAGATTTTGGCTTTGAAGATGTTATCATTAAGCTTTCAACACGCCCAGAAAATCGCGTGGGTGATGATTCTGTTTGGGACAAAGCCGAGCAAGCGCTGGAATTAGCCTTAAATACTAAAGGTTTGGCGTGGGATTTGCAGCCTGGCGAAGGCGCATTTTACGGGCCAAAAATTGAGTTTTCATTAAAGGATTGTATCGGTCGCGTTTGGCAATGCGGAACCATTCAAGTTGATTTCTCAATGCCAAGTCGCTTAGGTGCGCTCTATATTGCAGAAGATGGCTCTAAACAAGTGCCAGTGATGCTACACAGAGCCATATTAGGGTCATTAGAACGCTTTATCGGTATTTTAATTGAGCAACATGCAGGCAACTTCCCCTTATGGTTAGCTCCCGTGCAAGTGATGGTGCTGAATATTGCGGATCGACATGCCGAGTATGCACACGAAGTAATGCGGCTACTTGAAAAAAATGCAATACGAATTAAAATAGACGTGAGAAATGAAAAGATCGGGTTTAAAATTCGCGAGCATTCTATGCAGCGCACCCCTTATCTCGTGATCATCGGCGATAAAGAACTAGAAAATCAAACTATCACCGTACGGTCGCAAAAAGGTGACGATCTAGGCAGTCTGTCAATCCATGAGTTTTTAGAACGATTAAAGCAAGAGATTGAAGACAAACAATAAATACTATTTGGAGGATTAGGATATCGCTGCTAAAAAAGATGAAACACGTCTAAATGATGCTATTACAGCCAGACGGGTTAGGGTAATTGGTGCAGATGGCGAAGCTGTCGGCATTATTACTTTAGATGAGGCTAAACAGCTTGCTTATAATGCAGATTTGGACTTGGTTGAAATATCACCTAATGCCGAGCCACCTGTATGTAAAGTGATGGATTACGGCAAATTTGTTTTTGAAGTCAATAAAAAACAATCCATTGCCAAGAAAAATCAAAAGCAAATCCAAGTCAAAGAAATTAAATTCAGACCCGGTACGGATGAAGGCGATTATCAAGTGAAGTTACGCAGCTTGATTAAATTTCTTAACGAGGGCGATAAAACCAAAATTACGGTTCGTTATCGTGGTCGTGAGATGGCGCATAAAGAAATTGGTATGGATTTGTTAAAGCGCATCGAACATGATTTAGAAGAACTTGCCATTGTTGAGCAATTTCCTAAATTGGAAGGTCGCCAAATGGTGATGGTCATGGGGCCTAAGAAGAGAAAATAAGCACCCAGTGCTTTTTATTCGCTTTTTAAGAACCGGTATACTGCTCAGGATGAGTAGTAGTCAGTGTCGTTAATATTAATGACGTTAGCAATTCTTCAGGGCCGTGCATTTTGCCTTGTTGGGTTTTTTTGTCAGGGATGATTTTTAGTTTTTTATTATTGGAGCAAACAAATGCCAAAAATTAAAACCAATCGTGGTGCTGCCAAGCGTTTTAAACGCATAGGCGGTGGCGGTTTTAAGTGTAATCACTCGCATCGTCGTCATATTTTGACCAAAAAGAGTACCAAACGGAAAAGACAGCTGCGTAAAGCAGATACTGTTCATCCTTCAGATGTGCGGATGGTTGCGCGCATGTTGCCGTATAGTTAAGGAGGCCACATGCCTAGAGTTAAACGCGGCGTCACTGCCAGAGCAAGACACAAAAAGGTTTTAAAATTAGCGAAAGGTTACTACGGTGCCCGTAGTCGAGTTTATCGCGTCGCAAAACAAGCGGTTATCAAAGCCGGACAGTATGCGTACCGCGATCGCAAACAAAGAAAACGTCAGTTCCGTGCATTATGGATTGTGCGTATTAATGCTGCCGCTCGGATGTATGGTATATCCTACAGCCGACTAATCAATGGTTTAACCATTGCGAAGGTTGCCGTTGATCGCAAAATGTTAGCTGATATTGCAGTTCGTGATATTGCCGCTTTTGGCAAGTTCGCTGAGATTGCTATCGCTAATCGCAGTAAACCTTAAGTTTTAAGGACTGTGTTTATTCCTCGCTTTTGTAAAAGAGCGAGGAATACCCTGATGTGCATGTCCTGCGCACAGGAAACACCCCTTTCTGTATTCTCCCCTTCTACTAATAAGTGAGCTAAGCAGTGTCGGCTAGCCTAGAAAACATTCTCGCGCAAGCTCTACAGCAGCTTGACGACGTAAAAGATCTTACTCAACTCGATCACATTCGTGTGCAGTATTTAGGTAAAAAAGGTGAATTTACCCTGCAAATGAAGGAGCTTGGAAAGCTCGATCCTGAGCAACGCCGTAGCGTAGGCCAGTTGATTAATGATGCAAAAGACCTCCTCAATGCCAAATTAGCCACGCTCAAAGCTTCTTTAGAAGAAGCTGCATTAAGCGCGCGCTTGGCAGATGAAAAAATCGATGTCACTCTATCCGGCAGAGGTCAGACGGTCGCTGGACTACACCCCGTTACCATCACGCTACGCAGAATTAACCAGATTTTCGCCAGTGTGGGCTTTACGGTGGTTGAGGGCCCTGAGATAGAAGATGATTACCATAATTTCGAAGCATTGAATATTCCGGCACACCATCCTGCCAGAGCGATGCACGATACCTTCTATTTTGATGCCCACACGGTATTAAGAACCCATACTTCGCCCGTACAAATTCGCGTTATGGAATCCGAGACGCCACCCTTAAAGGTGATAGCGCCAGGGCGTGTTTATCGCTGCGATTCCGATATTACCCATACGCCGATGTTTCACCAAGTCGAAGGCTTTTTAGTCGATACTGACGTGAGCTTTGCTGATTTAAAAGGTGTGGTATATGAATTTTTACGCGCATTCTTTGAAAAAGATATTCAAGTGCGTTTCAGACCGTCTTACTTTCCATTTACCGAACCCTCCGCAGAGGTTGATATTGAATGCGTCATGTGTCACGGCGAAGGCTGTCGCGTATGTAGTCACACGGGCTGGCTGGAAGTTATGGGGTGCGGTATGATCCACCCTGAAGTATTTAAAGCAGTCAATATCAGTAGCGAAACCTACAGTGGCTTTGCGTTTGGAATGGGCGTTGAAAGATTGGCAATGTTGCGTTATGGCATTAATGATTTACGCTTGTTTTTTGAAAACGATCTTAAATTCTTAAGCCAGTTTAAATAAAGGATTAATGATGCAAATTAGTGAAGCCTGGTTAAGAACTTACGTTAACCCTGCCATATCCACCCAAGAGCTGGTTGCGCAGCTAACCATGGCGGGTCTGGAAGTTGATTCCGTCACGCCTGCTGCCGCCAATTTTAGCGGCGTTGTGGTCGGCGAAGTGTTATCAATGCAACAGCACCCCGACGCTGACCGTTTACGCGTTTGCCAAGTAGCCATTGGCAGCAATGAAACCTTACAAATCGTTTGTGGTGCGAGCAATGTTCGCGTCGGCTTAAAGATTCCGGCAGCGTTAGTGGGTGCAGTATTGCCCGGAGATTTTAAAATAAAAAAATCCAAACTGCGTGGCGAAGACTCTTTTGGCATGCTCTGTTCTGAAAAAGAACTCGGCTTGGCAAGCAGCGCAGAAGGCTTAATGGAATTAGCGATTGATGCACCAGTTGGCACAGATATTCGCGAATATTTGGCATTAAATGATGCCCTTATTGACGTTGATCTAACCCCTAATCGCGCCGATTGCCTCAGTGTAGAAGGTATCGCACGCGAAGTCGCTGTTTTAAATCAACTGGACTTTTCCATACCTGAACTTATCCCCGTTGTAGAACAGCATCAAGACAGCATCTCGGTAAGCGTAGACGCCTCAGACGCGTGCCCTCGCTATTTGGGACGCTTGATTAAAGGCATTAACCAGCAAGCAGTAACGCCGACATGGTTAAAAGAACGGCTACGTCGCTCAGGTATTCGAAGCTTAGGGTCAGTGATTGATGTTACCAATTATGTCTTGCTGGAATTGGGGCAGCCTTTACACGCCTTCGATGCTGCAAAGCTACAAGGAAACCTGCAGGTACGCTGGGGTAAAGCGGGCGAACAATTAGTCCTGCTAAATGACCAGACTATCACGCTGGATGAAAATAGCTTATGTATTAGTGATGCGCAACAGGCGTTAGCACTTGCTGGCGTGATGGGCGGAAGCGCATCCGCAGTCAGCGACGAAACGTGCGACATATTTTTAGAATGTGCTTTTTTTACACCACTCAGCATTGCGGGTAAAGCGCGTAAATTTGGTTTACATACTGACTCATCGCACCGATTTGAGCGGGGCGTTGACCCTTTCTTACAAGAGCGTG
>JAPLRW010000269.1 GCA_026398935.1 Methylococcales bacterium | reverse complement strand
AACGCTTAATGGATAATGCTTTTGGGCATAATGCTGGCGATGTCTTTGATAACATTAAGTCGGTGCAGATTTTGGCTTGTGGTACCAGTTATCATGCGGGTCTTGTTGCTAAGTATTGGTTTGAGAAATTAGCCAGAGTACCGTGCCAAATTGAAATTGCCAGTGAGTTTCGCTATAGACAGCCCGTATTGGCGGATGATGCCTTGATTGTCACCATTTCGCAATCTGGCGAAACGGCTGATACATTGGCTGCACTACACGAAGCGAAGCGTTTAGGGGCAAAATATGCTTTGGCTGTGTGTAATGTCCCCGAAAGCTCGTTGGTGCGAGCTTCTGACTTGGTGTTAATGACGCGTGCAGGCCCAGAAATAGGTGTGGCATCAACCAAAGCCTTTACGACGCAGTTAACGGCATTGATGTTATTAGTGATTGCCATTGGTCGGCGGTTTAGTCTATCGGCTGAAATGGAGCAGAAACTGACTGCTGAGCTGTTTAATTTACCGGCAAGAATTGAAGCTGTTTTGCAATTAGATGAGCAGATTAAACATTTAGCTGAGCAGTTTAGTGATAAACAACATGCGTTATTTTTAGGCAGGGGATCTCAATACCCTATCGCTATGGAGGGCGCTCTAAAGTTAAAAGAAATTTCCTATATTCATGCCGAGGCTTATCCGGCTGGAGAATTAAAACATGGGCCGTTAGCCTTGATTGATGCAGATATGCCGGTGGTTGTAGTGGCGCCGAACAATAGCTTGCTTGAAAAACTGCAATCTAATATGCAAGAAGTCAGTGCGCGGGGAGGGCAGCTAATCTCCGGCAGTAGCGAATGAAATGGCGCCTATTATTTTTACGATTCCGTTGCAGTTGCTTTCTTATCATGTTGCCATCTTGAAGGGCACGGATGTTGATCAACCACGCAATCTGGCTAAATCAGTCACTGTAGAGTAAATGTATGGCTAAACTTTCATTGCAGGAACAATTATTAAAATCCGGCTTAGCAACCAGTGCGCAAGCTAAAAAAATTAAGTCGGATAAGCATAAGCAAGCTAAACAGTTGCAAAAAAATAATGTTGGCACTGTTGATGAAATTAAGCTGCTGGCGCAACAGACTCACGATTTAAAAGTACTTAAAGATCGTGAGTTAAATCAACTGCGTAAAGAGGAGGCGGATCAAAAAGGTATTGTGGCGCAAGTCAAACAGTTAATTGAGATTAATCTTATTGCGCAAGACGCTGACGGCGTTGCGTATCACTTTAACGATACAGGAAAAGTAAAAACCCTCTATGTTAAGGAAAGTGTGCGTGATCAATTAAGTTTGGGACAGTTAGCCATTGTTAAGCTGGAAAAACGTTACGCGATCGTGCCTGTTGCCGTTGCACATAAAATACGCGAGCGTGATGCGCACTATTTTATGATTTTAAATGATGCGTCAGTAACGGGTGTTACGGATGAGGCTTATGCGGCTTACGCCATACCAGATGATTTGATGTGGTAATTAAAAACATGCAGGTGTTAGATTGCCTTCATTATTGCGCGACGATACACTGATTTCGACCATTGGCTTTGGATTGGTACAGTGCTTGATCTGCGCGCTCGAATACGCTGCCGCTCGTATCGCCTTTTCTAAATTCGCTAAGGCCGCATGAAATGGTAATGTTAATGTGTTGTCCGCCTGCATTAAAACCGGTTTTTTCGATAACGGTGCGGATTTTATTAGTGAGTGTCGCTGCTGACTGCTCGGTAGTATTGGGTAATAGCATTATAAATTCTTCGCCGCCAAATCGGGCAACAAAATCGGTTTTTCGGCAGTGTTTTGATAAAAGCTGGGCAATAATGATCAAGGTTTTATCACCCGCTTTATGCCCATGCGTATCATTGATAATTTTGAAAAGATCAATATCCCAGATTGCCATGGTTAGTGGCGTTTGGTAGCGCTGCCAGCGAGCCATCTCAATATGTGTTGCTTCTTCGTAAGCCAGTCGGTTGGGTAGATTAGTGAGGGTGTCTCTGGTTGCTTTTTCATAGGCCGCCGTCAATTTTGTTTTTAATTCGCTGGATTCTGCATCGAGTAGGTTGATTTTAAGCGTTAAATCATTGAGTTGTTTTTCAGTTTCCTGACGCTGTAACTCTTCATTCTTTGCGTGCTCTTGAATTTCAGTGCGGATGTTCATCAAACGACTTTTAATGAGCTGCTTTAACGGTTCAAGCGTCGTTGCGTCGGCAGAACTTTGTTGCAAATCTGACATTTGCGCAGATACCGATTCGTCCAGTAACGTGCGTTTTTGAGAGGAGACTTGCGCGGCATGTGATGCACCTGACGCTTTTAAGCCGAGTTCACTGAGCTGTTCAGTAAGATTGGATAAAAAAGTCGCCATATTTCTGTGTTCTAGTTGTACGTGTTGCTTTATATCCAGAAACAGTTTTATGTAATCGCTGATAATAGATTTTAAAGGTTCTATATCAGGATTTGATTGTAATTGTTTTTTTAGTTGTTGTACGCGTGTTTCGAAATTCGGTGGTATGTCTAAGGTATTTAATAGGCGTGATAGCGGGGTGATGATTTGCTCAGTGGTAAGCGTATTATGGGTATTTTCCTTGTTTGACACGTTATCGTTGGCATAAGGTAGTTCAACCGAATGGGTAGTTTCAAGTGTGCCTAAAATAGCAGACATTAAATCTTGCGTACTACGGAAGCCATTCCCTTCGTATTTTGATTGAATAGCCGATAAGGCTTCTTTTTGATGGGGATACAGCTTATGCAAAATGTCGCATAACACCGTTGCGTCGGTTACGTGCGGTTTAGTGGGTGTTGGAGAATCTGATTGAAGAACTGTATCACTGAATTCTTCTATTACCGCCCATAATTTCTGGATATCCAGTTCGTTTTTTAAGTGTGTACGAATGCGCGCGAGGTATGGGTCTAAATGTGGATCTAATCCCTTAGTGGCGGCTACTAAACGGATAAGCGTTTTTTTTAGCAGGACTTGTTCGTTTTGATGGTTTTTTTTAGTTTCATCGTAGTCATCAAGTAGCAATAAATACTTGGATTTCCATTTGTCGTCGACCGTGTCAGTTGAGCGAACTAATTTTTTGAATAAATCCATATAATAGTACCTTGATTAATGAAAGGATGTTTGTGTTTCTCTCATGTGACTAAAAAGAGCCTATGTAAATACTCTAGTACGCAAGCAGCACAACATACAAGAGAGCGAAACGGGTTAGTATTGCTCTCTTGTGACATGCTTCGTTGCGTTATTTACTTTCTTTTTTAATGAGCTCATCCATGACGGTGATCATGTTATCTTGCGATTTGGCTAATGGCCCAGTAGTTTTGTATTTACCGTTAATGATCAGCGCGGGAACACCTGTAACACCATATCGAGCAGCCATGCCGCCCGCTTGACGGAATTTAGCATCCACTAAGAATGAGTTATATGCTGCGTGAAACGCACTTTCTTCGACACCATGAGCAACAAAAAATTTCGCCAATTGATCTTCGGTTTCCAGTTTTTGCTCTTTATTTTGAATGGCGTCAAAAAAATCAGCATGTATTTTTTCGACTACACCCAGCGCTTCCGCTGTAAAAAACGCTTTTGCATGGTCGCCCCATACTTTATTGAATACTGCCGGTTGACGAATAAATTCAACATTTTTAGGTTTGGTTTTTAACCACTTTGCGATGGAGGGTTCAAGATGGTAGCAATGTGGGCAGCCATACCAAAAGAATTCAATAACTTCGATTTTATCTTTGTTTTGCGTCGGTTGTGGTGGCGTAATGGTTTCGTAGCCCACTTCTTCGGCAGATACTAATGCGGCAAAGAAAAATAAGCTAATGAATAAACCAGACTGGAACATTTTTTTAAACAGCATTGTCGTGTGCTCTCTTAATTGAAGTGTGCGTTAGTTATTTTTGCAGGGACAGGTAATAGGCGATCGCTTTTATTTCACGCTCACTCATTTTCTTTGCAATCATGTTCATCATGTTATCGGGATTTTTGCTACGCTCACCGTTTTTAAAATCAGTTAACGTTTTGACTATGTAATCCGCGTGTTGTGATTTCAATAAAGGGTAAGATGCGGGCTTGTTACCATCACCAAACGGGCCGTGACAAGCAATACAGGCAGAAACCTGGGCGTTTATGTCCCCGTTACGGTATAAGTTACGTCCTTCTGCTACTAATTTGTCCATTTCTTCAGTAGCACTTTTTTGTGCGGCAGCATCGATACTCTTGTCGATTTCAGGGGCGGGATTAGGCGTGACTTTTGCCGCCGCATAAAACGCCGCTAAATCATGAATATCTTCCTCACTAAGAGATGCCGCCATGGGCGCCATCATGGCATCGTTTCGATCAGCGGATTTAAAGGCTAATAATTGCTTAGTGAGATAGGAAGCATGTTGCCCGGCCAGTTTTGGAAACGCGCTAGCAGGGCTATTGCCGTCATCTCCGTGGCAGCCAGCACAAGATGCCGATTTTTCTTTTCCTGCTGAGATATTGCCCATCGCGTGTAAAATGGTCGCGTTGCTTGCAAATGCTAGAGAAATGGCGAGCAGTAATGATTTTTTCATCAAATTCCCCTTTTGGAATTAAAGAAATCAACGTTAGAAACTGTGTCACTAACAGCGTAACGCTTCTAGTGGTGGTTGAATTTTACCCTAATTAAAGACTCTAGGCGAGATAACGATGAATCCAATTTATCACCAAGCAAAATTTATAAGCAGTGCGCCGCATATTCGCTATGCACCAATTGACGCCGGTAGCGAAGTTGCCTTTGCGGGGCGCTCTAATGCAGGCAAATCCAGCGCGATTAACATGCTTACACGCCAAAATGCGTTGGCCAGAACCAGTAAAACCCCCGGGCGTACGCAATTATTGAATTTTTTTGAGATCAATGAATCGCAACGGTTTGTCGATTTACCCGGATATGGCTTTGCAAAAGTACCTTTGGCGGTTAAAAAAGACTGGCACGCCATGATGGAAATGTACCTTGCTCAGCGGGAATCGCTGTGTGGCATCATATTAGTGATGGATATTCGCCATCCGTTGACTGATTTTGACTGGCAAATGCTTGAGTGGGCGCAGCACAGGGAATTAGCGGTGCATATTTTACTGACAAAAGCAGATAAGCTTAATTATGGTGTGGCTAAAAATACCTTGTTGGCCGTACAAAAAGAATTGGCCGTGTTAAATTCCACGGTGACGCTGCAATTGTTTTCGGCCTTAAAGAAAGTGGGTATGGATGAGGTGCATGTGGCTATTGATCGGCTATTTGCTGCCGCAAAGGATCAGTCTGAAACGATTAATAGTATGGCGCTGGCGGACGGCGAGTGAGCTAGCAATGGTTATGTTTTAGGCTAAACATTATTCTTCTGCAACGACACGATGTAATTGATAAAGGTCGCTCAACCCCTCCAAGATTTTTAAAACACCGTCTTGTGCTAAGGTGCGCATGCCTTCTTTAATGGCGAGTGTGCGAATTTCGGTAACGGTTGCGCCTTTTGATACGATGGCTTTTATGTTGGGTGTTGCCGCCAATAGCTCGTGAATCCCTGTTCTGCCTTTATAACCGGTATGGTCACATAGGGGGCAGCCATTGGCCTTAAACAAAATGAGCTTACTTGACTCAATATCAAGACTGTTAAAACGTTCATCACCGTGGGTTTTTAGTAAGCGGTGTTTAATATGCATGAGCGCGGCTTCATCGAAACGCACCTTACCGTAGGCGCGTTGTGTTTTTTCAAGCTCGGTATCGTCGGGGTGATACGCGATTTTACATTGCTTGCACAAGGTACGCATCAGTCGTTGCGCGAGAATGCCGAGCAGCGCATCTGCAAAATTGAGGGGATCCAGCCCAAGATCCAGTAGGCGAACAATCGATTCAGCGGCTGAATTGGTGTGTAATGTGGATAAAACCAAATGCCCGGTCAATGATGCTTCAATAGCAATGTGAGCCGTTTCGCGGTCACGTATTTCGCCAATTAAAATAATATCGGGATCTGCACGCAGGAAAGACCGCATCGCGGCTGCAAAATCAAAACCGATTTTAGGCATCACCTGTACTTGTTGCAAGCCAGGTTGCGTTATTTCAACCGGATCTTCAGCCGTCCATATTTTCTTATCCGGCGTATTTAAATAGCCCAATAAGCCGTGCAACGTCGTGGTTTTTCCTGATCCTGTCGGGCCTACCACTAAAAAAATGCCGTGTGGCTGACTGATCAGCTGGGTAATGTGCTCGGTATTGCGCTGGCTGAGGTTTAGCTTGTCTATCGGCAATGCCCCCGCATTAGACAGGACGCGAATAACGGCACTTTCGCCATTTACCGTTGGTATAATGGCTACGCGCAGTTCAACCAATTTTCCGCCAAACTTGAGTTTACATTTGCCGTCCTGGGGTTTGCGGTGTTCGGCAATGTCTAGGCGAGAAATGATCTTAATGCGTGACAGCAGCGGTTGCGCGTATTGTGCGGGAATACGTTCAATTTCGCGGCACAAGCCATCAAAGCGCATACGTATGACGGTCGGAGAATTTTCTTTACCTGGTTCAATGTGAATGTCAGACGCCCCCTTGTAGACCGCGTCAAAAATAATTTTATTTACCAGCTTAATAATAGGCGCGGCGGCGGCACTTAATGGGGCGTTCGTACTGCTATACAGATCGTCATCGATCGCTTCAGCGTCTTCTTTCAGTTCTCCCACTATGGCACGCAGATCTGCGCCGAGAATAGACGTTCCCGTACCAATAAAGCGCAAAATGTCCACAGGTAAACAGATGCGCACAATAACATTTTCAATGCCGAGCGCCTGTTGAACTTCAAGAATGCGCCTATAGTCGCTGGGGTCATCAATAACGATGCAAGCTTGCTGGGTATTGCCTGAAATCGGTACGCACAAATGCTTGCGGATATAGCCTATTGATACTTTATGCAGTAATTCCAGCGGCGGTTTTATACTCTCATCATAGGGCTGATAAGGGACTTGGTAAAAATTCTCTAGCGATGCGCCAATGCTCAATGGGTCAATGTGTAACTCATTAATCATCAGTTCGCTAGGGTGGATTTTATTTTTGATCGCCCTAAGCTCGATGTCTTTTAATTGAGTGAGGGTAATTAATTTTTGCGTGACGAGGTAATCATATGGACTTTGCGTGGCATTTAAGTCTTTGCTGAATTTCTTACCGATAACCTCCGCCAATTGTAGGGCTCGCTTCGCATCAGTGGATGTAAAAGCACCTCCGCCGAGTTTATTAATGACCTGAAATACGCCCAGAAAAACATTGTTACCTTTAATAGGTAGGGTTAGCATCGATCGGGTTTGAAAGCCGGATTGTAAATCAAATGAGCTGTCAAAGCGTAGATTGGGATGGGCTTTTTGTAAGTCTTCTTGCAGATAAACGTCTTTAAAATATAACGGTTGTTGGCTCAGTGCGACATACCCTGCAATTGAACTGGTTCCTAAGGAAACTCGGATTTCAGAACAGGTGGAGCCGGTTTTAAAGCGGGAGACAATTTCATTATCATGCCGTCCTTTTTGGAAGATGGTCACGCGTTCGGCTGATAAGAACTTGCAAATATCGACAGCAATAAAAGCAATGATTGCGCTGAAGTTGGGGGCGTTTAGAATGCTTTCAAACAGTGTATTTTCTTTCATACAGATTGTTGATGCAAATGAGGGTGGGCGTTAGTAATTGTAGCACTGTTATGACAATGTCTTTGTTATGCTTTTGATGCGAGCTGTTTATTACGTCGCTGTCATAAAGTCGTCATGCATAGAAATCATAATGATTATTTACATTTGAAGTCCATATGGATACTAATTTTTATGATTGAAAAAAAACTGCTTTGCTGTTTAATTCCTGCCTTACTGGTCTCTGGCTCAGCTTATGCTGGTGTTGACTTAATCGCCATTGGAGAGGTTAATGGTAGCTATGAAGATCTTGCCAATAAAACTGCAAGTAAGCTTGAAAATGGTGTCCCTGGCAATCGTCTAGGGGGTATGGGCTCTGGTTTGGCGTATGCTGGCGGCACAACATTTCTTGCTTTACCTGATCGCGGCCCCAATGCTACTGTTTACAATCCACAGCTTGACGACACCTCTTCTTATATTAATCGCTTTCATACGTTTAATTTCAGTCTAGCGCCTAGCGATTCAGGTTCCGCACTGCCTTTTGTATTAACGCCTACACTGCGGGATACTACGTTATTGTCCAGTGCTACTGCCTTAGTTTATGGTGATGGTGCGGGCTTAGGCTATAAAATTGATGGTACGACCCCATTGGGATCTGGCGCCCCGGCATTAAATGCTGTTGATAAGACACACTACTTTACGGGGCGTTCTGATAATTTTGATAAGGTATTGCCCTCGACTAACGCTAATAATGCACGTCTTGATCCTGAAGGAATTCGTGTCTCAAACGATGGTAAAAGTGTTTTTATTAGCGACGAGTATGGCCCTTATGTTTATCAGTTTGATCGGGCGACAGGGGCGCGTATAAAATCATTTACATTGCCGGATAACTTGGCGATTACGGCGCTTAGTCCGCTGAAAGATACTGAAATTGCAGGAAATAAAGTTGGTCGAGTGACCAATAAAGGTATGGAAGGTCTCGCCATTACGCCAGACGGTAAAATGTTAGTCGGAATTATGCAAGCCAATCTTGCCCAAGATAAAAAAGGCAGTCTGCGTATCGTTACTATTGACATAGCCAGTGGAAAAGTAGGTCAGTATGCGTATATATTGACGGATGGATCGGGTGTGAGCGAAATTTTAGCGGTTAATAATCACCAGTTTATTTTAGACGAACGTGATGGTAGCGGTTTGGCTGATACCCCTCTTATGACGGATACCGCTTCTGCTGCCAAGGTTAAGAAAATATACTTAATTGATCTTAATGGTGCAAGGGATGTTTCCAGCGTTAGTGGTGACCTGACAAGTTATGCGGTTAGCAAGAACCCTATAGCGTTAGATATTGTCGGTAAATTGAATGCCGCAGGAATTAACAGCTATTTAATTCCATCTAAATTAGAGGGTATCGCTTTTGGGCAGGACGTAACACTCAACGGTGTAACCAAGCATACTTTCTTCGTTGCTAATGATAATGACTTTTTGGCAAAAGTAGCTGATCCATTTAAGGCACCTAAAGATCCTACCCGTGGTTATGTTACGAATCCAAACCAAATTTATGTATTTGCTTTCGGCGACGAAGATTTACCGGGGTTTGTTCCACAAGACATTCGTTAAAACCCTTGGAAACGGAACGGTAGCTAAGTGATGCTTTCTAGTGCCCCGCACGGGTTATCGGTCGGGGCAGGTGTTGCGCTGAGGTGAGTTACTGTAGCCGTTTAAACGGCAAGGCCAATAATTTTAACAGGGATAATGCTTTGTTATGTCGATAGCCTGCTAGGCCAATCGGCATAACAAGCTGTGCTTGCTGAGGATTCGCGGTATACGTTTTGAATAAGCGATCCCAGCAACTGATCCAAAAACCATAGTTGCTATCTGTTTCAGAGGGTACAGTAGAATGATGAATACGGTGCATATCCGGGGTAACGAGTATGTAACGTAACAGGTGATCCACTTTTTCTGGAATAGCGACGTTACTGTGATTAAATGTCGCTGCGCCGTTTAAAATAATTTCAAAAGCAATAACTGCTAATGGTTCTGCGCCCAGTAGAAAGATACACACTACTTTATAGACCAGCGATAACAAAATTTCAAAGGGATGGAAGCGCACGGCAGTCGTTGCGTCAAAGTCTAAATCAGTATGATGTACTTGGTGTAAGCGCCACAGCAGCGGCCATTTATGCATTAAGATATGTTGCCCGTAAATTGCAATATCCAGCGTCAGTACAGTGATTAAAATGGCTAATTCATAGGGAATGTGGCCAATATGTAACAAGCCCCAATCTAGCTGTTGTGCTTTTACGGCGCTTAAATAAGCAACACTGCCGATACTGAAGCGGATGACCAGCATATTTAACAGTGCTAAACCCAGATTAATCGGCCAGCGTTGCAGGCGTGGATAGGTTAATGTGCGACGAGGGCGTAACCATTCCCAACCCACCATGCTTACAAAAATACCCAGTGCAGCACTGAGTCTGATTAGTGTTTCCAAAATACACCTTCCCGATAAAGTTGTGCCAGCGTGTCAGGCGATTCACCTAAAAAGTAGCGCAGGCGTAGCGACCACATTAATAGTAGCGTCTTAAACACCCCAAATTGCTCCCAGCGTCTTGCCGAACTAATAACAGTGGCGGTTAAACACGCTGGTGCAGAAATACGTTTTAGTTTTTTACACAGATCAATATCCTCCATTAACGCTTGGTTAGTATACTGATTAACGGCTGTAAACGCACTGCGGCTCACAAAGATGCCTTGATCTCCCGTTGCTATGCCCGTTAAGCGTGAGCGGCCATTCATAAAATAGGCAATGATTTTCAAAAAAGCATGTTGACCCTTAAGTCGCACATTAAACCGTCCCCATTGTTGTTGAGGTGTAATGGCTTGCTGAATTAACGTCAGGGCATCATCTGGCAGTAGCGTGTCGGCATGCAAAAATAAAAAAATAGCACCTTGCGCGTGTAGCGCGCCAGTATTCATTTGCTTAGCGCGTCCTGCGTCGGCGCTGATGACTTGATCGGCGTAAGCGTTGGCGATCTGAGTGGTTGTGTCGTGACTGCCGCCATCGACAACGATAATTTCTGCCTGTGGTCGGTGTTTTTGCAAGGCTTGTAGGTGCTCTTCAATAGTGCTGGCTTCATTTAAAGCGGGAATAATGATTGAGATAGTTAGCTGCTTGGCGGTTTGGTGTGTCATAGGTGTGCGGTAACAATTGTACGAGGAAGGGGTACTGAAAACTCCCTTAAAGAAATGTTATCAGTATGATTTTAACGTGTGGCGATGTTGGAATCGGTAATGTCTAAAAAGCTGCTATTAATTGCGCCGCTTTTTCCCCAATAAGGTGCGAACTACGCACTTTATTGGGGCTTTTTACAGGCATTGATATGACTAGTTTAATGGTAATTATTCAGTCCCCCTCTTTGAAAAAGAGGGAATAGGGGAGATTGGTTAAATAAAATCTTCTTCTACCCCCTTTTTTTAAAGTGGGTAAGTACGTTTAATGAAAAGATTTTATCTGGTCGCGGCCTACCCAGATAAATGCAATCAGTAATGCG
>JAPLRW010000076.1 GCA_026398935.1 Methylococcales bacterium | reverse complement strand
ATTAATAGCCTCGGCTAATCCAGTAAATAAAGCACACTGCCCCAAAAAATCAGAACGCATAGTGATAACAATATAAATATCATTAAACAATTCGCCATTAGGTAGTAAATAAGGTTTAGCACTGGCTAATAATAAAGCTACAAAAGCCGCCGCTTCTGATGTGGAGTTTTGTTGGGCATAACGAAAAACCTCTTCAAATTGATCACAAACAAGTAATAATTTAGATTGATTAGGCAATGGATTAATGGCTAATAATTCATGCAAGCTAAACGAACCGCGTTTTAGAACGTCATTGTCTAATAAAGCAGTTTTGTAATTCTCTCCTAATACCTCCGTTGCCACTAACGCTTTAGCTAAATTCCGAAAAGGCTGATGAGTAGGGCGCATCTCGGCAATTTTCCAACTACTGCGCGCAGTTCAAAAACTTGTGGGAGAAGGAATCAACCACGCAGGTATTAGACGCATCATTGAACTTGAATCAGCAATGGATGCTAAATGATTTAATAATTCATCAGTGTGCTCTTCCCGTCCGAAAAATATATCTGTTTCTTCACGCTGAAAAGGACGTAAACCCGCATAAGGATATTGGCTCATTCTAATGTCCCTCTTTTAACGCTTCTTCAAAACGCTTGATTAATTCCTCAACCTTTTCAGGTGGGCAAGGAAAAACAGGCACATTATCATAAATATCTACGCTATCGGTATTTTTTGCTTCTTTTGAGCAATCGGCATAAATCATCACAATTTCTAACGATTCTTTACGCCGCTGTTTTAAGCGGCGATATTCTTCAATTCTTTGTCTTGTCCAAAAATCATCTTCACCATAAATAATCAATACCCCTTTACAGTTTTTTTGATTTAACTTAACCGTATTTTGATAGGCTTTAAGGTTAGGGATATCGCAACCTAAGCCTTTATTTCTAAAAAGTGGCTTTAAATTCCTTGCCAATGCAATATCTGCTTCGTTTGGTTCAGTATGAATAAAAACCAAAGGTTGATCATCCTGATTAACTGTTTTGTTAAACTCAAATTCCTTTTTTATATTTTGTAAATATTGAGCGATAATTTTAGCCAATGTCTGAAACTCTGCGGCATTGGAAAAATCAACTTTCTCATTATAAAATTTATATCTTGATAGACCGCCAAACTCACTAGGACATAATTCAGAACGACTTATTAAAAATTGCTTTTTTATTGATTTAATAAGTTTAGATAGAATGTCATGATATTCATTAACATATTGATCCGATACCACAAATAAAATTAATGCCGCTTTTTCTAAATAGACATTACTATCGGTTTGCAAATGCAAATAACAAGATTGATTATTCAATTCCTGTGTTAAATATTTTTGCAACTCATTTTTAAATGATTCTGCCCAACATTTTTCATCAATAGCGGCATGAATCAATACATCATATTGATAATTTGGCACGAAAGGTTTAGACGGTTCTTTATTTATTAATATGGCTGTTCTGTCATATAAGACGGGAATATCTTGTTGACTGGTAAAGTCTGCTAATTTTAACTCTAGTAGTGCAAATTGATAAGCTTCTTTAATTTCCTTACCATTGAATAACGCACGATAAAAACCTTTAGAAAATTTTACTGCCGCAATATCATTAATTTCAGCATTCATGCCAATTGCATAATCGATATTTTGTGCAATAGCTTGTGCAATTTGTTCGCTATTACAGGCATTTAAAAACACGCAATGCAAATGTTTAGTACACATTGAAAATAGCGCTACCAATAATGCTTTATCAATATTATGCGCATTGCCTGAATCATCAGTGAATAACAAACCATCTACTTTACCATGCCCACTAAACTGCACAATATTCGGCTTAAATACCTGAAGCTTAGTCAATAAATCTTCACTTCGCGCTTCAGGAACGTGTTTTACCTCAAACTTATTTTCATCCTTTCCTTTTTCCCATAGTTCAGAAATTTCGCGGTATTCCTCACCTAATCCTAATCGTTTAGTATCCCAAGGATTTGCTGCTAAAACTAAAATTTTTGTGATGGATGGCATTTTATTCTCACATTTTTTACAGGGAAAATACTAATCGCAGGTTTGTTTTTAAGTAAATAGTCATTATACTCAGCTCTCAACTAGATCACAGTCAATGAGAAATAAATATGTCCATCGAACCCATAAAATTAGACGAAAAAACCACTATTTATATTGAAACAACGGAAGAACGAGGTAGTCGTGGCGATGCTACCCAGAAAATGATTCAAAACTTTGCCAATTTACAAGACACAATTAAAGTTTTTGCTGATTATACCCTGAGAATGTAGATAAAGTCACGTTAGAATTTGGCGTGAATATTGGCGGTGAAGCGGGCATTCCTTATGTTACTAAAGGTTCAGTTGGCAGTAATTTAAAAATTACGGTGCAGTGTTCTTTTAAACCTGAAAATGCTGGTAGCTCAACTTCATAATTTCGCGTGAAAATCGTGTAGCTCGGCAGGAACCGCAATAGTGACTCACGGTTCGTCTATTTTTAATTGTGGTTATGAGGATTGCAAAGCACTATATATAGTGCTTTGTGAGTTTTTCTATGACGAAAGTAGGTTTAATTCGTACATCAGGTTAGAAATTTTTAATTTTTACTGTAAAAGATGCGGTATTTCAAGCCAGGTGTGATGTTTTTGTATATTTTTCATCACAAACAGCATTAATCTTTCGAACTGCAAAAAAAATGAGCGAAACGTGGGGGTACACTTAAAAGTGGCGAATTCACATTCTCGGAGAGAATCATGTCATTACATCCAGTTGAAAGCTTACTCGAATCGGGTGATATTCTTTTCACCAGCATTCCCAATTTCCTGTACCGCCGTGTTGCACAATTGACTGGATCACCCACCTCACATGTAGGCATCGCGTTCTACGATACTGAAGCGGGCTGGCTGGTTGCCGAAAGTGCGGTACCAACGGTCAGATACTCACCCATTGCTAATTTTATATCCCGCTCAGATAAAGGCTGGCTGGTTGTGCGTCGAATGCCCGGAGGGCTCTCATTAGATCAAGTTACAGCGCTTCGTAAAGAATGTGATATACGCATGGGCAAACTTTATCACCTTGGCTTTCATTACCTATCTTCTCGGCAGTTTTGTTCAAAGTTTGTCTACGACACTTACTTGACTACCTTTGGAATTAAGATTGGTGTTCTTGAATCATTTCGGACGTTACTAAACAGTCAACCCGATACACCGCTTTTGTTTTGGCGGCTCTGGTTCTTAGGCAGAATTCCGTGGGGGAGACTTACCGTAACACCGGCGAGCCAAATGAGATCGGATAAATTGACAACGGTCTGGGAATCACCGCATTCCAGCAATCTCTAACAAAATGGTCAAAAAACCCAGTAAAGTACATACTACAACCCTTTCCAAGTGCTAAATACGCTGCCGACTTGGAAAGGGGTATGCCTCTACACTACTTTACAGCGCAAAAAATTACTGAAAAGGATGTTCCAATATAATGGTTTCATCACGTTCAGGGCCGGTTGATAAGATAACCACTTTAACACCGACCAATTCTTCAATGCGGCGAATATACGCTTTTGCATTTTCGGGCAATTTTTCGTAATCAGTCACACCCGCAGTTGTTTCTGTCCAGCCGGGCATTTCTTCAATGACCGCTTCACAAGCGTCATAATTATCCGCACCTAATGGTGCAACCGAGGTTAATTGACCATTAACGCGGTAAGCATTACAAATGCCAATGGTTTTTAAACCATCGAGCACATCTAATTTTGTTAAACAAATACCGCTTAAGCTGTTCAGTTGCGCTGATTTACGCATGGAAACCGCATCAAACCAGCCGCAACGTCTTTTTCGACCCGTGGTTGCACCAAACTCATGCCCAACCGTACCTAAATGATCACCATTAGCATCATCCAACTCGCTGGGGAATGGGCCATTGCCTACGCGGGTAGAATACGCTTTGGTGATACCCAACACATAATCTAAATCCAATGGGCCAACGCCGCTACCCGTTGCTGCACCGCCTGCAGTGGTATTGGACGAGGTCACATAAGGATAAGTGCCATGATCAATATCCAACAAAGCGCCTTGTGCGCCTTCAAACAACAGATTTTTACCCGCAGCACGATAAGCATAAAGACGCTCAGCAATGTCTGTCAGCATCGGGGTTATTTGTTCACCTAACAATAAGGCTTGCTCTAATATTTGCTGGTAATCAACGGCATCTGTTTTATAAAAATTGACCAGCATAAAATTATGGTAATCAATCAGCTCGCGCAGTTTTTCAGCAAAGCTGCTGGGATTAAGTAAATCACCCGCCCGCAAGCCTTTACGCGCAACTTTATCCTCATACGCAGGTCCAATACCACGTCCGGTCGTACCAATGGCTTTACTACCACGAGCGCGTTCACGGGCTTGATCAATGGCAACATGCACCGGTAAAATGAGCGCACAGGCTTCGCTGATGAGTAACCGGTCACGAACCGAAATACCGGCTTCTTCTAACACGGCAATTTCTTTCAGCAAGGCGTCCGGTGCTAATACCACACCGTTACCGATCATACATTCCACGCCTTCACGTAAAATACCGGAAGGAATAAGGTGTAATACCGTTTTTTCACCCCGAATAACTAAGGTGTGCCCCGCATTATGACCGCCTTGAAAACGAACCACGGCAGCCACTTGGTCAGTTAATAAATCAACCAGTTTACCTTTACCTTCATCGCCCCATTGCGTACCGATAACAACGACATTTTTTCCCATTTTGATTCCAAATTTATGCTAGTGGGTTAACGACCCAGGATTGATTTTGTTGTTCTAAAACAGCCGTGCAACCTAATTGCATTGGCGTACCCGATTGTCCGGGCAATTGTTGCAACACGCCTCGACCTTGCGCGCGCAATTCTCTGATTTTTTCGTGTAAGTTAATATCCTCAACAGCAGGGGCAAAAATCAATTCCGGCCACTCAGGTTTCAACGTAGCTTTACTTAAAGACGAGAGTACTTTTAGATCAGCACTAAATCCCGTCGCCGGGCGTGCGCGTCCAAACACTGCACCGATATTATCATAACGCCCACCTCTGGCTATTTCACGCCCCACCGACGGTACAAAAGCCGCAAACACCACGCCGGTATGGTAATGATAGCCGCGCAGTTCTGCGAGATCAAAACTAATGGGCAGTGCTGGAAATTGTGTACAGAGTTTTTCAGCAATAGCAGACAAGTCTGCCAAGGCTTGCTTAACTTCACCGTTAGCGGCTGATAATACCTGTTGTGCCCGCGTCAATACGCTAAGTCCACCATTCAATTCCGTCAAACTTAAAAACATGGCTTTCAGTTCATCTGCTACCTGAAAACCCGCTATTAATTCCTGTAATTCAGTATTTGCTTTACGCTGCAGAACATCAAACAGCGCAGTTTCTTGCGCCGCATTCAATTTTGCCTGTCTGGATAATGCGCGATAAATACCCACATGGCCTAAATCCAGATGTACATTTAACAAGCCAGAGTAGCTGAGCATTTCCAGCATTAAACGAATGACTTCCAAATCGCTCTCAATACCGGCATGTCCATAAATTTCTGCGCCAATCTGCATAGGACTGCGGGTTTTCTCTAGTGGATCACCACGCGTGTGCAAAATCGTACCCACATAACATAAGCGGGTTGGCCAATCGCGTTTCAGGTGATGCGCATCGATGCGCGCCACTTGCGGCGTCATGTCTGAGCGAATACCCAGCATTTCACCACTTAATTGATCCGTCAGCTTAAACGTTTGCAAATCCAGATCACGACCTGATCCCGTCAATAAAGAATTGAGGTAATCAATAAACGGCGGGATAACCAGCTCGTAACCCCAATGGGAAAACAAATCAAGTAATCGACGGCGCAAGCTTTCCAGTTGCCGAGCATCTTCAGGTAACACCTCATCGATACCATCAGGCAATAACCAAGGATCTTTTTGTAACATATTTTGGGTATCCACTCAAACAAAACGCCCCGCACGGGCGGAGCGTTTTTAATGATTAATGGCGAGTAAGCCCATCAATCGGGTTAATTTTTATGCAGTATATTACTTCTGTTGCTTAAAGTACTTAAAGAAATCAGAATTGGGATCAAGAACTAACATGTCACCCGCTTGTTTAAAGGTTTCTTTGTAAGCGTTTAAACTGCGATAGAAACTGAAAAACTCTACATCTTTGCCATACGCTTGCGCGTAAACTTCCGCAGATTTTGCATCACCGTCCCCTTTCAGGATTTCAGCATCACGGTATGCATTGGCAAGAATAATTTCACGTTGTTTATCCGCATCGGCAAGAATCCGCTCGGCGGCTTCTGAACCTTGCGAACGAAACTCACGCGCAACTCGCTCACGCTCAGCTTCCATACGCAAGAACACCGAGTTACTGACTTCGCTGGGTAAATCAATGCGTTTAACCTGCACATCGACAATTTCCATGCCCAACGATTTAGCAATTAAGGCCGTATTTTTAACCAATGCTTCACGAATTAAACCACGATCCGTTGAAACCAACTGCTTAATATCACGCTTACTAAACTCACTGCGTAACGCATCTTTTATGACCTGATCCAAACGAATATTCGCTTGCATTTGATCACCTGACACCGCTGTATAAAAAGTATTCACATCACCAATACGCCATTTTACAAACGAATCAACGATGACATTTTTCTTTTCAGCAGTCAAAAAACGCTCAGGCTTAGAATCCATGGTTAAGATTCTGGAGTCGAATTTTTTGATATTATTAATAAATGGCAGCTTGAAATAAAGCCCTGGCTCATAATCAGACTTTACAATCTCGCCCAACTGAAACTTAATGGCTTTTTCAGTTTGTGACACCGTAAAAATACACATCGTACCCAGGGTTATTAACAGACCCAATCCTACTAAAATTTTATTTTGGCTCATATTAACGCCCCCTTGCATCACGACCACGAGCAGCAGAACGCTCATCATCGTTGGCGACAGTTGTCGATTTAGAATGGGTTGCAATCGAAGTGGCTGCAACAGGTTCAACTGACGAACTCACCAGAGTTTGCTGCGTCATTTTATCCAAAGGCAAATACATGATATTGTTTCCACCCTTAACATCAACCATCAGGGTATTGGTTTTACTCAATACTTGCTCCATAGCTTCGATATATAGCCGTTGACGTGTCACTTCTGGTGCTTTGACATACTCGCCTAATAACTGCGTAAAACGACTGACCTCACCTTCTGCCGCAGAAATAACGCGGGACTTATAGCCTTCGCCTTCCTGTATTTTCCGTGCCGCAGCGCCTCGCGCTTTAGGAATAACATCGTTG
This sequence comes from Methylococcales bacterium, assembly GCA_026398935.1. Classification (GTDB taxonomy): domain Bacteria; phylum Pseudomonadota; class Gammaproteobacteria; order Methylococcales; family Methylomonadaceae; genus SXIZ01. The sequence continues at coordinate 920 of JAPLRW010000076.1, read as the reverse complement.
GAGTAGCCTTCCGCTTCGTTGATTAAGCGCTGTTTATCTTCGCGAGCTTTAATCGCATCTTCAAAAGCACCCTGAACCGGTTCCGGTGGCTGAGCATCTTGTAAGTTGACACTGGTAATTAAAATACCTGACTGATAGGCATCCATGATGCCCTGAATTTCTTTTTTAATTTCAGCCACGACTTCGGTACGACCTTCTGTTAAGACAAAGTCCATTGTACTGTGACCAATCACACCCCGCTCAACACTCTCAGTGACTTGACTGAGTGTACCTGCGGGATTATAGATATTAAACAAAAACTCTTTCGCATCTTTAACTTGATATTGCACAGCCAAACGCACATCGACGATATTCTCATCTTTCGTCAACATTAATGCTTCTTTTGGGATAGATCCTGTTGTTTGTGCGTTACCCGCCGAACGATAGCCGACCTCTAAAAAGCGTTGTTGTGAAATATTAACCACTTCAACACCCTCAATAGGGCTAGGCATATGCCAATTTAAACCAGGATCAGTGGTTAAGGTGTATTTTCCAAAACGGGTTTCAACACCACGATTTCCCTCATCAACAATATAAAAGCCACTTAAGCCCCATAAAACCGCTGCACCAGCGGCTAAATAACCCAAACTTTTCATAGGATCAGAAGGTGAGGCGTTGCCATCTCCACCACCGTTACCACCACCAAAGATGCGCCCTAATTTATCCTGCAAAGATCGAATTGCTTCATCCAAATCAGGCGGGCCTTTTTGATCATCACGCCCACTCCAGGGATCTTTCTTATCGCCGCCAGGCTCATTCCAAGACATACTTATGCTCCATCGTGGATAACTTCAAAATGATATACGGATACCCAGATACGCTTTCATCCACCAAGTGCTTGCATGTTAGCCTGTGAAGATACAGACTTATCCGCACAATGC
>JAPLRW010000101.1 GCA_026398935.1 Methylococcales bacterium | reverse complement strand
TGGAGCTGGTGAGGGGATTCGAACTCCTGACCGGCTGATTACAAATCAGCTGCTCTACCAACTGAGCTACACCAGCAGAAATATTATTATAAGGGCGTTTATTTTAGTTTGCAACTGTTTTATTTTGTTTAGCGTGCTTTACGTTGATTTTATAGCAACAGACTAATGTGGGGTAATGGCAGCGCGGGGAGCGATACTTTATTATTTTTAAGGGCTTAGCCAGTCTATAATGCGTAAAGTACCCCAAAATAGTTACAGCGTTAGAGCGAGTGTTTTTGTATTTTTAGGGTAAAACTAGCCGCCGATGGAGCAGCGGATAAATTATCTACTGTTCTAACGGTGGCAAGTTAATGAGTGATTAGCACAATGGTCTATACTTAAATCTTAGAGTGCCGTCACATTTTTTGATGTTGCTTTTGGGGTTAGGGCAACTCTGCTTCTAAGTAATAAAAAACCATACCAGTTAAGAGATCGCAGGTGCATACAAAACAACGTTACAATCCTCAAACCGTCGGAACGCCTGTAGAAGATATTAGTCAGCAAGATATTGTGCGGCGTTTTATACAGCTGCATCAATTGCGGCTGGAGCATGTTCAGCGGTTTGTACAACCAAAACAACATGTTTTTTTAGAACTGTTAGCGTTGTTGTTTCACCAAAATATACCCTTATTACCGGGTTTTATTTCGACGGATACTCCGTTTGGTCTCGCTAATTATGCGCCTGATGTCATGGCGTTAGCCGCGGTGAAAAAGTTTTCGCAGGGTTATCGTTATGCGAACGTTAAGCTGCAACGCTATCCGATTGATGCTATTTTTTTAATGGGCAGCGTCAGCAGTATTGCCTTTTCTGATAACAGTGATATGGATATTTGGGTGTGTCATCAAACCGATTTAATGGTGAGTGAGCGGCGAGCCTTAAAACGTAAAGCGGACAGTATTGAAAAATGGGCGGCTTCGTTAGGCTTGGAGGTGCATTTTTTTCTGATTGATAGTGTGCAGTTTTTACAGGGTCAATCGACACCGATTTCAACGGAAAGCAGCGGGCAGTTACAACATTATTTGTTGTTGGAAGAATTTTACCGTACGGCTATTTATGTCGCCGGTAAAGTACCCGCTTGGTGGCTAGTGCCGCCGCATGAAGAGAAAAATTACACGGCATATTTGCAGCATTTACAAAAACAACGTTTTGTTCAAGAGCGCGATATTATTGACTTTGGGGGGCTGGATAATGTCCCTGCTGAGGAGTTTATTAGTGCAACGCTTTGGCATCTGTATAAAGCCCTTTATGCGCCGCATAAGTCCTTATTGAAGTTGTTGTTGATGGAGTGTTATGCCAGTGAATACCCGCACTCAGATTGGTTGTGTGTGCATTTGAAGCAAGCGGTTTATGAAGGGATTGTTGATATTGATGAGTTAGACCCGTATTTATTGATTTACCGCAAGATAGATGCTTATTTACAGGATCATCCAAAACGATTGCTGTTTGCGCGGCATTGTTTTTATCTCAAAATCATGGGGTCGCCGTCGATCAAATCAAACCACAGCAGTCGTTTAAAAACCAGTGATTCACATACGCTGCGCAGTACGTTTATTCAAAAAGTGGCAGAATATTGGCAATGGCCGGATTACCTTATTCCAGAGTTAAGCGATGATAAAAATTGGACGATTAACAAAGCGAATTGGGAATATGAGATTATTCAAAATCAATTGCAACAGAGTTACCGTATTATCCAAGGCTTTACCAAGAAATACACGCAGGGCAACAGCACTAATAACGATTTGGAATTAATCCGGCGGAAATTACGCGCTTTTTTAAGCCCTAAACCCGGCAAGGTCGATATTATCAGCACGCAAAGCAGTGTGCGTGTCGTGGCGGATGAGTTATCACTGGTTGAAAACAGTACGCCTTATGGTGGGCTGGGCTGGTCGCTCTTTTCAGGCAAAGTGACCGCGCTGACACAAGCTGAGCATCAGCCGATCAAACGTACCGATAGTTATCTGGAAGCATTGGCATGGATGGTGGTTAATGGCGTGTATCACAAGCGTATTACTTTAACGGTTGACGCGCAATCTATTACGCTGCCGTCTGTCGAACTGTATCGTATTGGCGAGCACATACAGCAATTATTTAATAGTCACAGTGACGTAGCGTCACACAGTCTGGATGCCTATCGTGCCGCTGATGCAGGTGTAGTGACGTTGGCGTTTATTAATTTAGGTCACACGGAGGTGATTGAGCGCCACGATGGCAAGCTGGTGATTAGTCAGCAATCGGATGCATTAAGCTATGGTGTAAATCATCAGTGCTTGATTCAAACGATTGATAGCATAACGCTGTCCAAGTGGGGTGAGATTACCATCAATCGTTACCTTGGCTTGGAAGGGCTGTTTGATTATTTTATTGATACCTTGAATGCGTTGTCAAAGCCGTTACACTCGGAACAGTTACAACTCGCCTGCTATGCGTCGGTGCGCGCAAATACGATTATGCATCGAATTAACGCGATTTTTCAGCAGTTATGCCATGTATTTTCCCAGCCGGAACAGCCAACGACACTGCGGTATATTTTAGCGGGTGGTAGCGCCTATTATTGTATTCAGTATCAGGATGCGGTATTTAGCTACTGGGAAATGCCGACTAAGATGCAACTATTTAAAGCATTGGGCGAGCAGAATAGTCGTTTTACGCAGACGGTATTTGATGCTGAGCTACAGTTGAAGTCTATTATTCCCACCTTGTATGGCATGAATCAGCCGCACAAAATACAGCTTTTTTATTTAAGTAATGCCAATAATATTACGGTTTATCTACTGGATGAAAAAGGTGCATTGTTTATGCAGCAACATTTAGATGCGAATATTGATCAGGTTTTGAACAGTTATTCGGTATTTTTAGATGCGGTGATTCATCAATATTTTTCGGATATAAAAATCAGTGTGGAGTATTACGCCATCGTGCAAAGTCCGGGCAAAGCCTTACGCTGTCAACGTATGAATCTAAATACCTTAAGTCCATACCAAAAGCTGGATATTCGCATCAGTGCGCAACGTAATGATGACAAATCCATTCGGTATTGTCTGTATTGTAACGGTGAGACATTTTCCTCGCTGGATTACGGCACGGCGGTTTTTAGTCATGCCGCACACCATATTATGCAATATCGCCGCAGTAACGAACATTACCCTATTCATATTTCGGATGTAGATGTGCCGCTAGTGATTTTAGGGGTCACTAGTCTTGCGCAGCTACAAAGTATTCATTTGTTACAGTTTAAACAAAAAATAGAAAGCCGATTAATTGCCTGAGCTATTGCAGCGGTTTTGTGTAAACCGCCTCAAAACTAGCGACTTATTCAAATAATAATTATGATTATTTGGATTTGCCCGTATTGCGGTGCAAGGTAATGTCTAAAAACTCCACATTTTCTCCATAAATACTCCTAATTGGGTGCTTATACTGTTTACAACTGAACAGGTGATACCCCATCAATCAGTTAATTAATTATTGCCACTTATTGGAGAAGAGTATGAATACGCGCAAATTATTGAACACTGTTTTTATCGTTGGCATGTCCATGGCACTGCCTTTGAGTAGTTTTGCTGCTCAAAGTAACACGGCATTGGATACGAACGGTGCAGGACACGTAACACCAGCAGAGTTAACTGCTTTGTTTGCCAAAATAGATACCAATACGGATACCTATTTGAGTTTAAGTGAAGTACAAGCATGGCGCGAAAGTGCGCAAGTTGAGCATTTTAATACACTGGATACGGATAAAAGCACTCATCTCAGTTTAGCTGAATTGCAAGCCGAAGTGACTCGGATGCCACCAGGTGCTATGAGCAGTAACTTATTTGCGTTGTTGGATACGGATAAAAACAATACGCTGTCATGGGAAGAATTCAGTGTGATGGAGCCGGGTAAGGGTGAAATGATTCGACATTTTGCAGGCATGGACAGTGACAGTGACAGCAAGATTTCACAAACTGAGTTTTTAACCAGTAAGCCCGGTCATCCAGGTCCGGATGGGTCTAATCATGGGGGACGTGGACAGTAAGCTATCCCATTGTCGTTTTAAAAGCGCGGTTAATTTCCGCGATTAATGCTACATTACGCTGCAACCTGCGATGGGGCGCAGCGTTTTTTTTGAGTGTTTCTTTAGTGCCAAGTGGCACACCCTTACAACCGTTATCTAGGTACTGCTATTGTTCAAGCCGACGTTGTTCAAAAAACTGTTTATTGTATTATTACTGTGCATGTTAATCATTTCAGTAACTATTTTAATGTCGGTACATTGGAGTTTTAGCGAAGGATTTGGCGACTATCTGCTGAAAGCAGAAGCGGTGCAGCTGGATAAATTAGTCACGACACTTGAACAAACTTATAGCAAAGAAGGCAGTTGGCAAGCTTTGCACGATAATCCTGACGCCTGGTTTGGTATATTACGGCAAGGATTGGAGGAGCAACACCTGCCACCGAATCTGCAACATCCCCCTTTGCCCGATGATTTTGCGCCTCCTGAACACCATCCGCCCCCTCCTGAATGGGATCACGCTGACGAACATCATCACCCGCCGCCCCATCTCGGCGCCCCATCTCGGCGGACGTCATTTTGGACCGCCGCCTGATCATCACGAACGTGGCGATAATTCGCGCAAAATGCTCAGTAAATTTCTGGGCAGTCGTCTGCAATTACTGAATGCAGATAAGCAAAAAATTGCCGGATTAGCCACGGAGCTGGATCATTCGGTGTTACGACCTATCCAGCAGGGGAATAACATCGTCGGCTGGCTGGCACTGCATTCCAGTGATTTAATTAACGATCATTTGGCGCAACTGTTTGTTGAACAACAAATTCGCAATAATTATCGCATTGCTGGCTTAACCTTATGCTTGGCCATTTTAGGTGCGTTATTGCTGACACGAAAATTATTAATGCCCATTCAGCGGCTTACGTTGGGTGCAAAAGCATTGGTTGCGGGTGCATATAACACACAAATCAATGTATCCAGTAATGATGAGCTGGGACAATTAGCGGATAATTTTAATTTACTGGCGCGTACCTTGCACCGTAACGAACAGCTTAGAAAACACTGGATAGCTGATATATCCCATGAATTACGCACACCACTGGCTATATTGCAGGGAGAAATAGAAGCGGTGCAAGATGGTATTCGAGAGTTGTCGCAAGACACCCTGCAATCTCTGCACGCCGAAGTGATTAATTTAACGCAATTGGTTGATGATTTGTATGAACTGTCTTTATCTGATTTGGGCGCGAACCATTATTCACAAACGGCGGTTGACTTGAGTGAGTGTTTGGACGATGTGGTGCAAAGCTTCGCATCCCGTTTTAAAGCCAGCGGTTTAGAACTACGCTTCAGCCATGCCTCAGAAACAGCCATTCTAATCCAAGCCGATGCTAGGCGTTTGCGGCAATTGCTGGTCAATATCCTTGAAAACAGTCGGCGTTATTCCACTGCTGGTGGCTTTTGCGACATCAGCGTTAGTTGCAGTGATACGCTGATCACGATTATTATTCAGGATACACCGCCCGGCGTGCCTGACGCATCACTCGCTAAACTCTTTGAACGCTTATATCGGGTGGACAAGTCAAGAAATCGGGAATTAGGCGGCGCTGGTTTGGGACTGGCCATCTGTAAAGCCATTGTCAGCGCGCATCACGGCGACATTCACGCGTTTCACTCCAGTTATGGCGGATTAGGCATTAAAATCACTTTGCCGTTGCAGTAAATTAGATGAGTAACACTATGAATGCTTTTACGCCAAAACAAATTCTGATCATTGAAGATGAACCTAAACTGGCACAATTACTGACAGATTATTTAACCCAGTCCGATTTTACAAGCGTCTGGCTTGATAATGGGCTGGCGGTTATTCCGTGGCTACAGGCAAATCATGCTGATTTGCTGCTGCTTGATCTCATGTTGCCGGGGCGAAATGGTTTGGATTTGTGTCGCGATATTCGCCGATTTTCGTCTGTGCCCATTATTATGATGACCGCGCAAGTAGATGAGATTGATCGATTATTAGGCTTGGAAATTGGTGCAGATGATTATATTTGTAAGCCGTATAGTCCCAGAGAAGTGGTTGCACGGGTTAAGTCGCTGTTTCGGCGCATTGATGCGCTTACCGTAATGACCGAGCCATTGCAAACCTTTAGCATTGATCTTGAACGTTATGAAATAGCCTATCAAGGCAAGTTGTTAGACTTAACTCCGGCGGAGTTTCGCTTGTTACACACCTTGGCGCAGGCATCCGGTCGGGTTTACAGCCGTGATCAATTGATGAGTCGGCTGTATGATGATCACCGCATTGTCACGGATCGCACGGTTGATAGCCACATTAAAAACTTACGCAAAAAAATTGCTACGGTTATTCCCGGACGGGAAGTGATTGTTTCCATTTATGGGGTTGGCTATAAACTTGATCTCTAACGGGTGATGTTAGGTGGGCGTGAAACATTGGTTTTTCGCGTAAATTAAACACACCCTCCCTGCTTGGCCTCGTTCTCGGCGGTAAAGCAAGCTTGAATACGAGATTATATAATTACTTAACGACGGTTTAAGTGTGCCTGTAAGCTATTCTTCCTCCCACGTTTCAAATACTTCCGCCAGCTCAATCGCCAATTCAGGAAATAAAGCGGGCGTGGCAAACCCGTCAGTGAACATGTTTTTTAACTGATAACGCCCGTGTTCATCCAAAACAAACTGATGAATCGCTTCTTGCTCAGGGTAAACCAACCAATATTCCGTTACGCCACTTTCTTGGTACAGGTCATACTTAATA
>JAPLRW010000277.1 GCA_026398935.1 Methylococcales bacterium | reverse complement strand
GTCGACTTACCGACACCTTCCCCGCCTTCCAGCGTAATAAATTTACCTTTGATCATAGTATCAATGACGTTGCTTGCGTTGATAAGTATTTACAGCGGCATTGTGCTGTTCTAACGTATCAGAAAAAAGATGTCCACCACCGCCATTAGCCACGAAATATAAACTGTTACCGGCACTGGGATGTAACGCGGCGTGAATCGCCTCAAGCCCCGGCATCGCGATCGGCGTGGGCGGAAGACCAGCAATCACATAGGTATTATAAGCCGTTGCCGTTTTTAAATCTTTGCTGCGAATATTGCCCTGATACGCCTCTCCCATACCGTAAATGACGGTGGGATCCGTTTGCAATAACATGCCTTTTTGTAAGCGCCGCGTAAACACCCCCGCTATCTGCGCGCGCTCATGCGCAACACCGGTTTCTTTTTCAATAATGGATGCTAATATCAGTGCTTGATAAGCGTCCTTCAACGGCAACCCCGCCTGCTTTTGTTGCCATTCTGCATCAAGCGTCGCCTGCATTTTAAGATACGCCTGCTTTAGAATAGCAACGTCACTGGTTCCTCTAGTAAACCGATAGGTATCTGGGAAGAACCAGCCTTCTGCATGCGACTGATTAATACCGACAAATTTTAAAATATCCGGCATGGATTGCGCGACCAGTTGATGCTCTAATTCTGGCGTTGCCGCTAATAACTTCAATACCTCTTTAAATGCCCACCCCTCCGGGAACGTCAACGAATAGTGCTTACACTTACCCGATGCTAACTGATTCAGTATCGCCAGAGATGTCATCCCCTTATTTAGCTCGTACTCACCCGCTTGCAAGCTACCCGCCAAATTATAGCGATACGCGATCACTTTAAACCAGAACGGTTGAATAGCAATCTGCTGCTGTTGCAGCTGCTTAATAATCTGATTAAAAGACGCGCCCTTTGGAATATCCACGATAACCGACTCTTGGTCAACAACGGAATTTTCGACAGCCTGCCGATACGCAACCCAACCCCAAAGCATTGCAAGGATGAGGATGAGCAATAGCCCAGCAAGCAAAAATATTTTTAATTTACGCGTCATATGAATTGCTCAAGCCTAACCATTATTTTTTGAGTCATTGCTCCAACGGGGAACAGTGTTTGCTGTATCTGCTTAACGGGCCAGATGCCAATAATTGAATTGGTAACAAATACTTCATCTGCTGCCAGCAAGGCGTCTTGCTTGAAATAGTGCTGTTTAAGGGGGATATTGTCACGCTCTGCTATCTGCATGATCTTTTCACGCAGTATACCGGCGACTCCTGAGTGGGTGAGTGGCGACGTGACAATGGCCTGATCTTTTATAAAAAAAAGATTACTCATCGTGCCCTCTATAATTCGATCTAACGCATCCAGCATAAGCCCTTCTTGTATTGTAGCATCTTGCCATTCAGCCCTTGCCAGCACCTGTTCCAATCGATTAAGGTGTTTAATGCCCGCTAAAGAGGGATTTAACCCTAAACGCGTCTGACAAAAGCGCGCGGTAATGCCTTGCTGCTTAAAATGCGCAGGGTAATCCGGGTAAGGATGCAAACTTAAAATCCGCGTTGCGGCAATAGAATCGGGTTGACGGTAACCGCGCCCACCAGAACCGCGTGTCACGATAATTTTTAATACGGCTTGCTGCGTATGCTGTGATAGTTGAACTGCCTCGTTACGAAGCAAATCCAGCGCGGGACAGGGAATCAATAATCGTTCACAGCCACGCTGTAAACGTTGCAGATGTTCCTGCAAATAAACTGGTTGGCCTTGATAAACAGCGATGGTTTCAAATAAACCATCGCCGTATTGCAAACCCCGATCAGTAACATCAAGGCAGTGTTCGCTACTTCCGTTAATTAAAACCATTAACAAACACAACGAACAACGTGCGAACTTAAGATAAGTAGCGCTTAAACACCAACGACCCGTTTGTTCCACCAAAACCAAATGAATTGGACAGTGCAACATCAATACGCATATCTCTAGCAATATTAGGCACGTAATCAAGATCACAATCAGGATCTTGATTCTCCAAATTAATGGTGGGTGGTGCGACTTGATTCTGCAGCGACAGTGCTGTCAAAACCGCTTCAATACCACCAGCAGCCCCTAATAAATGCCCAATCATCGACTTAGTCGAACTGACTGCAACGTTATAGGCATGCTCGCCTAATGCCGCTTTCATCGCCTGCGTTTCACCTAAATCACCCGCAGGTGTAGACGTACCGTGTGCGTTAATGTAATCAATATCATCGACATTCAAACCCGCATCACGAATAGCGTTACGCATACATCGCGCCGCACCTTCGCCACCTACTGAAGGCGTGGTCATATGATAGGCATCGCCACTCATACCATACCCCACCAATTCAGCATAAATTTTTGCGCCACGCGCTTTGGCATGTTCCAGCTCTTCCAGAACCACAACACCTGCTCCATCACTTAAGACAAAGCCATCTCGATCTTTATCCCAAGGACGACTGGCCGTTTGCGGACTATCGTTACGTCTGGATAATGCTTTAGCCGATGCAAACCCGCCCATCGCGGTGGGTGAACTCGTACAGCGTTCAGCGCCGCCAGCAATCATCACATCTGCATCACCATACTTAATCAACCGTGCTGCATCACCAATGTTATGTGTGCCAGTGGAACAAGCGGTAACGATGGCAAAATTGGGCCCTTTTAATCCATATTTTATGGATAAATTGCCAGAGATCATGTTAATAATATTGCCCGGTACAAAGAAAGGCGAAATTCGGCGCGGACCGCCTTTTTCGAACGTGGCATGACATTCTTCTATGCCTGTAATTCCACCAATACCCGAACCAATAGCCACGCCAATGCGCTCGGCATTTGCCTCGGTCACTTCGATTCCGGAATCTTCAATGGCTTGACATCCTGCGGCTATTCCGTAATGGATAAAGCCATCCATTCGTTTTGCGTCTTTTTCAGGAATATACTGTGTAATATCAAAATTTCTGATTACGCCGCCAAAAGTTGTCGCAAAAGCGGATATATCAAACGAGTCAATGGCACTGATGCCACTACGACCATTAATAATACCATCCCACGTTTCTGCAACGGTGTTAGCTAAAGGTGTAACCGCACCTAATCCCGTAATAACTACTCGGCGTGTGCTCAATGTACTTTACCTTAATAATTTTATTGAATACTGTGACAAAAAGCATGGGAATGAGCATTTGCTATCCCCATGACTTGTCATTAATTACGCGTTTTTTTGTACGTAATCAATTGCTTGCTGAACAGTTGTAATTTTTTCAGCTTCATCGTCTGGAATTTCACATTCGAATTCTTCTTCAAGAGCCATAACGAGTTCGACTGTATCCAGTGAATCAGCGCCCAGGTCATCTACAAACGAAGCGTCAGTAGCAATATCATCTTTAACACCCAGTTGTTCTGCAACAATCTTTTTTACTCGTTCTTCAATATTACTCATAATTAGCATCCTCAAGCAACAGCAGCAAAAAGCCTTTTAGCTTCGCCGGTATTGGTATTTGTTATTAATCTTCTTAGAAATCCCGTCATCGCAATTCCAGACGGCGGGGGAATTATACTTGAAATTGTAAAGATGTCACACTTTCAGGCCATAAACATGCCACCATTAACATGTATCGTCTCACCGGTAATATAGCCTGCACCTTGCGATGCCAAAAAAGCAACCGCGTGCGCTACTTCTTTTGCATCCCCTAAACGCCCTAAGGGTATCGCAGTTAACAGGCTATCTTTATGTTCTTGTGCCAACTCACGCGTCATATCAGTATCAATAAACCCCGGAGCCACCACATTAACGGTGATATTACGCGACCCAACTTCCTTTGCCATCGCTTTCGTAAAACCAACCATACCGGCTTTAGAGGCCGCATAATTGGTCTGTCCGGCATTACCGGTTGAGCCTACTACAGATGAAATATTGATGATACGCCCATATTTCACCTTCATCATACCGCGCAAAACCGCTTTACTTAAGCGAAATACCGAGGTTAGATTGGTATTAATAATATCATCCCACTCCTCATCTTTCATACGCATGAGTAAATTATCGCGCGTAATGCCCGCATTATTGACCAATACTGCTGGAGATCCCAGCTCATCTGTTATCTTTTTTAGAACATCAGTGACACTTAGCGCATCCGCAACATTCAACACCAAGCCTTGCCCTTGCTCACCCAAATAAGCGGCAATGGCGGCGGCACCTGTATCGGTAGTTGCCGTACCAACAACAAAAAAGCCATCACTGGCCAATCTTTCTGCAATGGCGCGGCCAATACCGCGACTAGCACCGGTTACCAAAGCAATTTGCTTAGTTATCATGTAACTGCTCCAAAACTTGATTTAATGTCGCGGGATCATACAGCGTCAAATGCGTCGCTGCTTTAACAATGCGCTTATTCAATCCCAATAATACCTTACCAGGGCCACACTCAACAAACAGTTCGACACCTTGGTCAGCCATAAATTGAATACTGTCCGCCCAACGCACGGGCTTATACAACTGCTCTTTTAATACATTACGAATGACCTCTGGCGCACCATGTGAGCTTATGTCAATATTATGCACTACCGTAATCGCAGGCGTTACAACGGGAACGTGCAATAATTTTTCAGCCAATTGCTCTGCCGCTCCGGCCATTAATTGACAATGTGATGGCACGCTAACAGGCAAAGCAATGGCTTTCTTAGCGCCAGCGGCCTTAGCCAAGACGATAGCGCGCTCGACTGCGGCAACATGACCGGCAATAACCACCTGCCCTGGCGCATTAAAATTAACCGCAGCCACCACTTCATGCTCCGCAGCTTCTGCACAGACAGCCACCACTTGCTGATCTTCCAAGCCTAAAATAGCTGCCATAGCACCAATTCCTTCTGGCACTGCCGCTTGCATTAATCGTCCACGCTCAGCCACAAGCTTAATGGCGTCTTCAAAAAGCAACGCACCCGCACAAACCAGTGCAGTGTATTCCCCTAAACTGTGTCCGGCCACCCATGCAGGTCTAATGGGTGATTGTTTACACCACACCTCCCACACGGCAAAACCTGCCGCCAACATAGCTGGCTGAGTATTTTGTGTTTGGTTAAGCGCCTCAATCGGCCCATTATTAACCAATGCCCATAAATCGCACCCCAAGGCATCGGAAGCCCGTTCAAAGGTATGCTTTACCTCTGGAAAACTGGCTGCTAATTCACTCAGCATACCCACTGACTGCGAACCTTGCCCTGGAAAGACAAACGCTACATTATAATTATTATGCTTCATTCAAATGCTCGTACTTATTATTATTTTAATATTTAATTAACGCTGAACCCCACGTAAAACCAGCACCAAACGCTTCCAGTAACACGACCTGTCCACGCTGAATACGCCCATCTCGAACTGCCTCGTTTAACGCCAGCAACACCGATGCCGACGATGTATTACCCTGATCTTGCAAGGTTACTACCCCTTGCTGCATCGACATCTTTAATTTTTTAGCGGTTGCTTCAATAATACGAATATTCGCTTGGTGCGGTACTAACCAATCAATATCCGATTTTTGCATATTATTGGCTTCCAAGGTTTCATCCACAATTCGGCCTAAGGTATTCACTGCCACCTTAAAAACCTCGTTGCCACGCATATTTATAAACCCTGGCTCGTCAACATTAGCTGGCAATGCACATTGAGGATTAGGCAAATACAATAAGTCTTCGTATTGCCCATCAGAATGAATGTGTGTTGACAAAATACCCGGTGTATCGGATACACCCAGTAAAACAGCACCCGCACCATCACCAAAAAGAATACACGTACCGCGATCAGTCCAATCGACCACCCGCGAACAGACTTCAGAACCAATCACCAAAACAGTGCGATACACGCCAGTTTTAATGTATTGATCGGCAATACTGAGCGCAAAAATAGAACCGGAGCACGCCGCTTGTACATCAAAAGCAACGCATTGCTTAATGCCCAGCCTAAACTGTAGCAAACACGCAGTACTGGGATAAACACGATCTGGCGTTCCAGTGGCAAGAATAATGGCATCAATGTCTTCAGGCTCAATACCAGCCATAGCAATGGCTTGCCTCGCAGCAATCTCGGCCATACTCGCGGCACCTTCATGTTCACCCGCGATGCGCCGGCTTTTTATCCCCGTTCGCTCAAAAATCCAGCTATCCGAGGTGTCCACTGTTTGTGATAATTCGTCGTTGCTTCTTATCGTCTCCGGCAAATACCCGCCAGTACCGATTACTCTTGAGTGATTTGCCATGAGCCCTGCCTTTGTTTCAAAATAAGTTCAACCTGATCACTGATCTTCTGGATGACATTTTTTTCCACTTCTACTTCAGCCAGTTGAATCGCTGTCGAAAAAGCCAGCACATCTGCGCCGCCATGACTTTTAATCACCAAGCCACGCAAGCCTAAAAAACTGGCACCATTGTACAATCGAGGATCAATACGTTTTTTAAACGACTTCAGTACCGGATAGGCAATTAAACCCACTAGGCGCGTAAAAATGTTTTGATTAAACGCATCCTTAAGCGATGTACCTATCATTTTTGCAGCACCTTCAATGGACTTAAGCGCCACATTACCGACAAAACCATCGGCAACAATTAAATCAACATGCCGACTGCCTGCATTGAGATAATTACCTTCAACGTAGCCGATATAGTTTAAATGCGAATTTTCCAGTAATTTAGCCGCCGCTTTGACCTGCTCATTACCTTTCACATCTTCCTGGCCAATATTTAACAAGCCTACCGTTGGATTTTCGACGCCTTCGACTGCCTTGACAACCTCAGAGCCCATAATCGCAAACTGTAATAAATGCTCGGCCGAGCTATCGACATTCCCACCTAAATCCAACGCGTGTGTGTGCCCGTAAATAGAGGGTAAGGTAGTAATAATCGCAGGACGATCAATACCCGGTATCATTTTCAACACAAATCGCGCCGTAGCCATTAACGCCCCAGTATTGCCGGCGCTAACGCACGCATCTGCCACGCCATCACGGACTAAATTAATCGCCACGCGCATGGAAGAGTCTTTTTTATTTTTTAAGGCTTTTGAGGGTGATTCATCCATAGCAACACATTGAGAGGCGTGCTGGATGCTAAGTCGATCGGGAAACTCAAGCAATGCCTGAGTAAGAAGCGGCTGCAAGACAGTCTCATCACCGACTAAAATTAATTTTAATTGTGGATTTTTTTTAAGACAACCCAGAGACGCTGGAATTGTAACATCGGGGCCAAAATCACCGCCCATTGCATCAATCGAAAGTGTTAAAGTCACGCTGGTAAGCAACTCCAAAAAAATGAAAAGCCGAACCTATCAAAAAGTTCGGCTTATTAAATCACACCTAAGGTAACGCGTAAAAATAATATACGGTTGATTAATTCAATCGTAAGTCAGGATGGCGATAACGCAAACCCAACACAGACTGCTTTATGGGTATTTTATTTATGGCGAGCTACCTAAACAGTATGGTCAATTAGTCTGCTTTTTTAGCAACGATCTGACGACCTTTGTAGAATCCGTCTGGCGTTACGTGATGGCGCAAATGCGTTTCACCCGTTGTTGGATCTTGTGACAAAGTTTTGCAGGTTAACGCGTCATGTGAACGACGTTGACCACGTCTTGAACGGGTTACTTTACTCTTTTGTACGGCCATTATTGTTCTCCAGTAGGTTTAAGTTTTGCTAAAATAGCAAAAGGATTTTTTGGCTTTGTTTGTTCATCGGCCTTTGCAACCACTAACAAATCCGACGATCGGTTTTCAAATTTAACACAGGGATTATCATGCTTTGGAAACGCAGGAAGCGCCAATAACAGCTCATCCTCAACAATTTCCTTAAGCAACATTTTGTCTTCATCGATTAATAAGGGCTCGTATCCCTCAGGTAATCGGTCTGCGTATTCCATCGCGGTAATCAGTCCCAATTTAATGGTCGCTTTAACCGGTACGCTCACCACATCCAAACAATTCTGGCACTGCATGTTTAACGATGCACGCGCCAAGCCGTCTATAAATGCGTGACGACCTTGTTTATTAAAAAAAAGCTCAACATCCACGACACCAGAAGTGTCCAACAATAATCCGTCGAGACGGGTCAACGTGTTTATCTTGAGCGCTCCTTTTAATTCAATTCGCCTTTCAGCGAACGTCAAAGGATCTATAATTTCAGGCAATCTATCCAACATAACTTTGCAATGATAACGTTAATAAAGGTTTGCGTCAAACCGGACATGATATATCCGATTGCCGAAAAACAAAAATGTTTTTATAGTTTACCTGCCATTATTATCACTATTTTGCGTGATCCATAGCGATTTTACAGGTGTAGCTTCTGGCTTAACCACGTGATAACCCGCCATTTTTTGGCAAAAAATGCGCCGCGCACTAAGACTTTTTAGCGAATTCCATTAAAGATCGTTTAGCACTGAAAATTTAGCGTTATAATTTACCCACATTCTGACAGACACTCCTAAGAAAATTACATTATGCCCATTAGTATCAGAAAAATTACGCAACAAGTCATGATCGGCGACGTTAAAGTTGGCGGCGGTGCGCCCATCGTTGTGCAGTCCATGACCAACACCGACACCGTTGATGCCGCTGGCACGGTCAAACAAATCATTGAATTAGCCAATGCAGGATCGGAATTAGTCCGCATTACCGTCAACTCGGAAGAGGCCGCAAAAGCCGTACCGGAAATTCGCAATCAACTCGATAGACAAGGCTTTAACACCCCCATTATTGGTGACTTTCACTTTAATGGCCATAAACTGCTGGAAAAATACCCCGATTGCGCGCAAGCACTGGCGAAGTTTCGTATCAATCCCGGCAACGTCGGACGCGGAAAAAGTCGCGACCCGCAATTTCAGCAAATGATTGAATTCGCCTGCCAATACAATAAACCAGTGCGCATCGGCGTTAATGGCGGCAGTCTGGATCAAGCGGTATTAACGCGCTTACTGGATGAAAACAGGCTGTTAGCCATCCCCAAAAGCTTACCCGCCATCACCCGCGAAGCCATTATTCTTTCCGCACTGGAAAGCGCTGCTAAAGCTGAAGAAATTGGCTTAGGCAAAGATAAAATCATTCTTTCCTGCAAAATCAGTAACGTGCAAGAACTTATCAATATTTATGAAGACCTTGCCAGCCGTTGCCACTATGCGCTGCATTTAGGCTTAACCGAAGCGGGCATTGGTTCTAAAGGCATCGTATCCTCAGCCGCGGCACTGTCGGTGTTAATGCAACAAGGCATTGGCGACACCATTCGCATTTCGCTAACCCCAGAACCCGGCGCATCCAGAACCCAAGAAGTGATTGTGGCGCAAGAAATTTTACAAACCATGGGCTTTCGCGCCTTTACCCCTATGGTTATATCCTGCCCAGGTTGCGGTCGCACCACCAGTGATTATTTTCAAAAACTGGCCATGGATATTCAAGCATTTCTACGTGACCAAATGCCCATTTGGCGTGGCCAGTTCCCAGGCGTTGAAGCCATGGAAATTGCAGTGATGGGTTGCGTGGTGAATGGGCCGGGCGAAAGTAAAAGCGCCAACATTGGCATTAGCTTACCCGGTACGGGCGAATCCCCCGTTGCGCCCGTTTATGAAGATGGCGTTAAAACCGTTACCTTAAAAGGCGACCACATTGCCGAAGAATTTCAGGCGCTCGTGGAACGGTATATTCAATCGCATTACGCACCAACGAAATAAGCCCCTCGACTGGGCGTAATGCGCTACCTGCCATTACGCCCAGCGCTGCATTATCCAAGCACAGCGCATCAAGCCGCCGCACATCCTGCGACCGTTCCTGCTTGCAATAACGCACTGACAGTATCTACCGTACCCACCGTCAATAGCGCAGGAAAATCTTTACCATAGACATACACCGCATTATCTTTCGTGCCCAAATAATTATCGACATACGCCCTGACTAAATAATCCGCTATTTCAGCATTGTTTGTGGCTGCGTCAGGTTTAAAATAATTAACACATTTTTGTTCCGCCAAGGCCATTAAGCAATTGGAGGCATTTAAAAAATGAAATCTGGGCTTAAAGGTACGGTGCAAAGCCAAATAAGCAATATTGATTTGCTCATCTTGTTTATGCTGGTAATTGCTTGCTGAACCGCCTAAAAAAACGCTGTAGAATAAACGCTCAATCGCGCCGCTATTCGGCTGTTCATTGCGGTAGAGCATCTTATCGTAATAAGCAACTTGCAACCCATCCACAAACGATTCCAAAACGCCATTAGCCTGCCCAATAACATTCATTTTTACATGCAGGGTTAGATTGTAGGTTTTAGCCGGATCAATAACAGTTGGTTTTACGTTCAAATCAAAATCATCGCCGTACTCATCAGCGAAAACAGCCGCACCTTTTTCTTTTTGCTGCAGATGATAC
The DNA here is from genome assembly GCA_026398935.1 of Methylococcales bacterium. Taxonomy (GTDB): domain Bacteria; phylum Pseudomonadota; class Gammaproteobacteria; order Methylococcales; family Methylomonadaceae; genus SXIZ01. The sequence goes on along the minus strand of JAPLRW010000277.1, from coordinate 3,253 downwards.
ACATACAGCTTTAAATTACCGTTATCCCGCCAATTAAAACGCACACTCCAGCCACGGTTTAGATTATTAACATCCGCAATACCGCCAGAATTAGTACTTATATCTCCGCCCGACAATCCCGGCAATTTTCCGGTCTGCTTGCTGTATGCCGTCTCGTTTGGATAAACCTTAAAATCAAAATTATCGCCAAACTTGACTTGATAACTGACATACAGCTCATCGTAGTGACTTGGCAACTTGGTTTGATCCGACACCCCCGCCTCCGAACCGGTTTTACCCGCGCGCATATTTACGGTCATTATTTCGGCATAGCATGGCGGCGTTGCGTGTATATCAATAGCTGCGTTGTTTTTTAACGCTTGTTTATACGCGCTTAACGAAATAGTTTTGGATTGGATAAAATCACCCTCGTTTACAAACAAGGTATCGGCAACCGCAGAGGATGTGTAAAAAAGGCAAAGCGCAAGCAAGCGTGGTATTAGCATAACGACAAGGGCATGAATTGATTATTGATAACGACAATGCCGGGCATTATTCCGCTTTCTACATCCCTTTGCAACACCCGCTAGCGTTAAGGACTTCATGGTCACGCTATTGCGGGGACATTACTCTGTAGCACCAAGTAGCCTTCAGCAAATGCGGCGACTACCCGACAATAACAAAACGCAACATCACGGGGCGCCCTAACCGGACTTGGCTAGTGCTTGCAAGCCCCGCGCCCCGCGTAGAGAAAAGCCAAATAAATAGAACCTACTCACATCACTGCCCACTACGTACCAACCTAACTCGATTGAAGAAACTGGGCTTATAGCCCGCACCGTCAGAACCATAATTGAAATCGACGCTCCATGCAACGCTACCATTATAGGTATGCGGAGACGACGACCAAAACACTGTCGACTCAGGAGTATTTGGAAATATTGTCAGATTAATAGCAGGAGAAAAACACCGTTCTTCAACAATAGAACTTAATTCTTTGCTATTAGGTACACGCCACCCAACTTGCCCAGAAAACCCAGTCGCGCCATTATTTGCCTGCACCTGCATCAAAGCAGCTTGCCACGTATAGGGTGTAGTAATACCAGCACAGCTAAAAGTTGCGCCATCCCAATTCTGGCCTTCACTACATCTTTTCCAGATCAAACCCGTTTTATTATCAGTTACTGTACCATTACTGTTATCAGTAAACTGACTAGTAGGAGTGGTTGCAACGATACTGCTTATATTACACGTTTGGGCATTACCAACAACCGGTAGGACTAAAAAAAACAAACCAATAGCCGGATTTTTTCTGATTTCAACATAATCTCACTCTGCATTTAACCACTGTACGGGTGAACTAATAACTATCGGTTCGGCAATTTTTTACAAAAAATTGATTATCCGACATACAAATCAGTTGACTTCAACAAATCATCTGTTTTTAAGCATCATAATCAATAGAATATAAATATTTTTTAACACGCTTAATGTTTATTGAGAATATTGTACGTACACGCAAAACGAAAAATCACTGCCCGATACGTACTAACCGAACTCGAATACCACTACCCTTACTATTTGCGCCATCGCCACCGTAGTAGAAATCAACGCCCCATCCACTACTAACATAGCTGACATACGAGGACGACGACCAAAAACTCTCCGACGCGGTATTCGGAAAATAAATCGTATCAATCGCTGGACTAAAGCGATCCAAGGAAACTATACCACGAAGCTCGCCACGTGCTGGCATCCGCCAATCCTTCTTACCACACCAGCCAGTGGCATTCACCGCTTGTACATAACCATAGGTATCACAAGTACTGGTACTACCACAATTACCGCCGTTTTTCTCGCCAGCATTGCCCCCATTTTTGGCATTATCTGGCTCGTACCAAGTGTATGACCAATCTTTATCGTGTAAGCCGTTATCATCAGTTTTCACTTCCCACATCAGACCTGTAACATTATCCTGCACGCAACTCCAGCTACTGGCGCTGGCCGGCAGTACCGCACCCGTGCTGCTGATTTTAGTAAAGCTGAAACCGGCATGACCGTCACTGTCATCATTATGCGTAGCGTCACGGCCTGATTCCGCATCTTGACTAGGATAACCGCCTTGCGGGCAAGCCAATTTATTACCGTACGCGTTTGCGCAAGCAGTAATACCGGTATCATTAAACTTACTCAACACGGTTGTTGTTGCAGCGACTAAGCTGAACTGCAGTGGAGTGCGCGAATACTGGATAAGCCCTTGCCGACGATACCCAAGGAAAATACTAAAGTCGCCGGACAGAGTTAATGACGTTGCAATATCCACATCTTCAATAGCCGCCAGCGTGTGCGGCACATCGACCGCTGCCAGCGTTTGCAACTGTTGATCCCACGCTTGCCAGCCTTGCAGCGTTCTCATGTACCATGCACCTTGATAGGTCGCCACCAGCAGTATGTCGGCACGTTGACCGACGTCCTCCGGCGCAACACGAATACGCCCCAGAAGATTAACACCGGGCTTGCTGGGAAAGCTGCCTCCCGCCGATGCAACATTATCGCTCAGAACCTCCGCAAAGAAGCGCGAGTTACTGGCTAACAGCTGACCTGTCGCCACAGTAACTGACGTATGCCTCAGTACTGCCGCTTTTGGCTCGTCAAAAACACTGGCAGTACGCGGCTTAATGCGGCTAGGTACAGACTCATTAAGCACATTGCTGTCCGCAATACGCCCCATGCTGAACAACAGCAATACACAAACTGCTTTTAATCGCCGTGCTGACATAATGCCTGTCCTTGTTGATGGTGGTAGTTGGTAATGCCTCAGCTTCCTGAGTGCCTATGACGCTTTGGATCGAATAGATACGAACGGGGAAAACAATCAGGACTGCCGCTCAACGGCAAGGACTCTAACGCTTGGAACACATCATACCCTGCTTGGCAGAAAAGAGACAGTTAAGTAGCGTGCATTCCATGGGTCAAACAACACAGCCTACCCTTAGCTGCGCGCTTGCAGAAAAGCAACGATAATTTAGGATGGGATAAAAACAATAATGCAAGCCAAGCTGCTAAACAGCAAGAACCCTAAGGCTTGGAACACGCCCTACGCGGCTTGGCAGAAAAAAGACAGCGCGCTATTTTACAGACGCAGCCTTTAGTTCTACTTTGTTAAATAAAACTATAGCATAAGCAATTGATTTTATTTACACTAAACTACTTTTCAATTTAGTATATCTCAAGAGTGCATTCCATGGAAACCAGCAATAAAAACCCCTAACCG